>JBBIQA010000035.1:0-29222 GCA_037442565.1 Rhodospirillales bacterium | reverse complement strand
ACGTGATTGGCGTCGCGGTGCGCGCTCCTTCGTCTTGTAGCAATTTCAGGACCTTTGCTGCCTGTTCGGGTCGTGGTGTCCTTGCCAATTCATCGAGTACGGCACCTCGGTCCAGATCGGTATTTCGAATTTTGGCAAGGACCTCGGCATCGATCGCTCCGCCGCGGAGAACGTCGCGCTGGACCGTCCGCTCGGCCCTCCCTGTCTTAGTCGCGGCATCCAGGGTGAACCGATTAGAGTCGCCAATTTGGCGACTCTTCTTTCGCCCCACCCCAGACGCCCCGTGGCGCGTTCCCGGATGCAGTTCTTCAAATGCCACCTTTCGCCGGCTCATCAAGAGCGCGCGGGCGGCGTGGCCCAGATTGGTGCCGCATAGGTTCTCATCGCACTCCGCGATGATTTGCTCCTGGGTGCCCAACTCATGGACGGTAATCGCGATTTCGGTGAAACCGAGCGCGCGACATGCCGCCAACCGATGTGCCCCAGCGACCAGATTCCAACGCTGCTCGCCCTTGTTACCCTCCGAGGCGACCGCCGCGGTCACGGTGATTGGGTTTAGCATGCCGGTAATCCGGAAACTCTCGACTAAGTTTGTCACCTGAGCTTGGTCGATCGGTAGAATCCGCTCACCGACTTCGATCGTATCTAGCGGCGCGAGCATGCTCTTTAAGGTTTTCGGTTTCATAAGAAATCCCTTGTGGGTTGGGGTGGGTAAGACCGACAAGGTTCCGTCACGACCAGTGGCGGGCACGGATTTTTTTCAAGAGGCCGAGAAAATGGGCAGAAAATTGGGGAGCCGAATCACGGTCGGCTGGTTCTAGCGGCGATTGACGTGCGGCATCCCAGCGCGATCGCAGCCTCTCGCACGTGTGTGCTTCCGGCGATGTCGGTGGTCGCGACGCAATTGACGATCAGGCACCAGCCGTTTTGACTAGGCCCGATTGGGCAGATTGTCTTCTGTTTTCCCTCGGTATCCCATGGGCGAAGCCTCTCGGCAGATGGCAATCGTGCAGTCGTGACGGCCCTCTATCCAGATCAAGCATTCCGATTCGGATCGCTTGATAACGGGTGCGGTGGAGGGCTCAACACCGTGGCGCCGCATCCGGCGGAGCGTGGCTACCACGAGGGGTCAACAAAGCCACGTGGCGGGGACTGGGCTGAAAGGCTCGCTGCAACCGTCATTGACCAGGGACGCGAATCTCCAGAGGGAGATGCCCTGCAAATTCATGCAGCCAACTGTGGAGCGCGAGCGTCGCGCTTACTGTGACCGTATGCGGGACCGGCTCCACCGAGCATCCGCCCGGTCAGCAGCCTGACGCTCACGCCACCCGGCAGAGCGGCCAGGGGGACTGCTGACCGAAGCAAAACCTCACCAACAAGCATATCGGTAAGAATCGCAGCCGGTCACTTGCAAACAATGAGCATGGCACGCAAAAGCCGATGGCTCGGGATAGGGAAGTTCTGCAGCTTGGCTCCAGCTTTGTGCTGCACGACGGCGCTCTTATCGTCGATCGCATGTAGGTTTCCGATATCGACGATTTTGGTGCCGGAAAGGACGGCCACGGTATCGCCAATCCGAGGCGGTTGGGTCGCCTGAAAAAAGACCAGATCTCCAGCCCGGGCCTGCCCCCGATCGTATCGGATCCATACGGCAAAGATTTTTCCTGCATTGAGCAGATCCGGCGCTGCTACCCACTCCCGGACCTTTCGCTCATCAATCTCTTCTTCGTAGACCGGGATGGTGACAGTCCGGACGTCGCGACCAGCAAGCAGATCGATTTTTGAGCGTTTATTGTCGATTGCCGCGGCATCCAACGTGGGAACATCGGACCGACCCGGCGCCCTGCGCTTTAACGATGCTTCTGGAAGCTGAAGCGCTGCTGCAAGAAGGCCACGGGCATCTTCCGGCAGGATCGCAGGCGAGCCTCTGTGAATGAACTGATGGACATAGGACATGTTGCGTCCGACCGCCCGGCTCAGATCCGCAAGCGTTATCCCCAATTCGCGGGACCGGCTCAGGACAAGCTGGCGCACCTCGTCTAGCTCAGGTCTTGTTGGTGCGTTCATTCTGCAATCCAAGCCTCATTGATCGTCCCCGACGGAAGGGTCAGACGTCTCCCTTGCAAGAGATGCACCCTACACAGTTAGATCCTCACAATATATAGGAAAACTCCTATTTCATAGGTTTTTCGGCGGCAATTGTCTTGATGAAAACGGATACCCATTATGTTTTAGTCACCGGGTGAAGAAGGCGAAACAGCATCCAACAGGACGGTTACGCACTCTCCGCACGGGGGTTGAGCGTCAGCGGGATCATCGAGCCAGCCGCGACCTGGCCTCGATCGACGTCACTCGCGAGACATCCGACCTGATCAAGTTGCTCCGTGACCCGACTTCGACGAATACCAACGCGGTGATCTTGCGCGCGTTAAAGACGCTGCGTGAGCAACTGACTTCGGAGCAGGCGCTGGAGCAGAAGAGGCCTTCGTCTGGGCGCGACCGCAGGCGGGCGTCCAAAGAAAGGGCTGCTTCGGCTCGCTCAGCCTCGGCTGGGGGAGAGGTTTTGCTACCAGCATCGGCGTCAGCCGAGAGCGCTGAGAATAAGCCGACGCAAAAGAAATTCGATAGACGTTGTTCGAGCAAGAAAAGCCCTGACCGAGTCGGTCAAGGAAAACTGGAATTTTGCTTCCCGCTATCAGATGAACCATGATCGTCGCAACTAATTGATATACGAAATTATATTCGTCACCCGGTGACGGGTTTGCTCAGCTAATTCTGCTCTCCCGCGACAAAGAAAGGCGGCCCCGCGTAGGTCGTGACGCCACGCTTCGAGGGTGAGCAACGCACCCAACGTCTTTTCTCAGTCGCCTGCCACCTGTCCCGGAAAGTCACCGGCGCAGGTGCCGTCGTCTGGCCAGTCGTTGCTTGCGGAACTCGTACGCATTCTCGCGCGACAGGCCGCCGCCGAAATCATGCAACAGCAAACTGCCCGCGGCCCGAACAAAGCGGAGCCCAACCTATCATGAGCAAAACGCCTTCTCGCGTCCCACAGTTTCTGTCTGTGCGCGCCGTCGCCGATCGACTTGCCGTATCAACGAAAACGATCCGCCGCTGGATCAAGCGCGGAGATTTACGCCCCCACTACTTCGGTGGGCAGGTTCGCATCTCCGAGGATGATGTCGCCAATTTCATCGCGGCGCGCCGTCAATGAAGTCCCTCGCACACCCCGCTTGTCTTTGTTTGTCCTCGGATATTTCCTCGATGAGCGGAACTCCGGGTCGGAAACGTCATCCGTTTATCATAAGGAGTTACACCTAATGTCCACGTCTGCCCCCATCCGTCCCAGCCTGTCCGTCACTGACGTTCGCCAACTGAGCTTATTTTCCCCAGAAGGCGTCTCCGATCCACGAGAAGTCCCTTCTGCCACAGGCTCCCCTTGCACCGAATGGGCAAGCTCTGCTCCGGCGCAGTCTCCGGAATCGTCGGCGCCCGACGACGAGGCAGTGGTAACGTCGATCCCCATCAATGAGCCCACCGACATCGGGCCGCCGTTAGGGGAACTCTCCTCGGCAACGCGACCTGCCTTATCTCCTCGTGACGAAGCCGCCACGCTAGGGGATGTCTTGCGGCGGCTACGCGATGATCCAGGATCGGCAAGCTCCAGTAAGCGGGCCCATATGAAGTCCGCTCTCACGACAGTTGGTCGGGTTCTCGATCGCCCGCTCTCGGAGATCCCTGCTAATCCGGCAACGCTTGGCACGCTCCTAGCAGATGCATCTCCGGCTCTTGCCGGGATTAAGCCCCATCGCTGGAGCCGGGTTCGCAGTCTTACTCTCTCAGCCCTCCGGGAGGTCGGCATGCAAGTCATGCCCGGACGCGACATCAATGGGCTCAATACCAAATGGCGCGAGCTTTGTAATCGGCTGCCTCATAAGCGCTATCGTAATGGGCTCTCCCGCCTCTTGAGCTTCTTTAGCCGCGAAGGTCTGATGCCGGAAGATATAGATACGGAAGCCTTTGCGCGGTTCCGCACGGCCCTGTTCACGACCAGTCTACATGGCAGTCCGAAGCTGATTTTTAGCACTACCATCCGGCTTTGGAACATGGCCTCGGCCAATGTGTTTGGTTGGCCGGATTTGATCCTGCCGATGCCTAGAAATCCTCGCCTCTACTCGATCGGCTGGAACAGCTTTCCACCTAGCTTCTGCGCTGATGTCGAAGCCTTCCTGGCTCATACCGGCAATCAGGATCCGCTGGCCGACGACTACGCACCATCCGTCAGGCCCAGCACCATCGCGATGCGCCGCAAACAGATCCTACAGATGGCTAGTGCCCTGGTGTCCTCGGGCATGAACGCTGATGAGGTTTTGAATCTAGCTATGTTGGTGGATCCGGGGAAAGCCAACGCGCTCTTGCGGTACCTGCTAGATCGAAAAGGAGGAAAGACGACGCCCTACCTTGGCCAACAAGCTCAACTGCTTCTGACCATATCTCGTCATTGGGTAAAGGCGCCGGCCGAAAACACCGCATCGGTACGCCGCTATGCGTCCAGACTGGCCATAAGGCGGACCGGCATGGTGGAAAAAAACCGGACCCTCCTACGTCAGTTTGATCTCGCTGATAACGTCGACGCTCTACTTGCTCTGCCGGCCCGCGTACTCAGGGAGATCCAGACTTCCAACGCCGGCAGCAACACGGATGCCTTGCGCATGATGTTCGCGCTCGCGGTCGAGATACTGATCGTGGCTCCAATGCGTGCCGATAACCTTATTGGACTCCAATGGGACAGGCACATCGTGGCTACGACTCGGGGTAGGCATCAAAGCCGGCACATCGCCATACCGGCTCACGAAACCAAGACGAGTGCCTCCTTTGAGATGGCCTTCCCGAAGACCAGTTGCCCCCTGCTCGATGCCTATCTGCACACCTACCGGCCGAGCTTATCAAGTTCTGCGGGCCCATGGCTGTTTCCCGATGCCAAAGGGGAACGGCGGTCTACCGCAGCTTTTTCTCAGGCGATTTCCAAATTCGTGCTTCGGGAAACCGGTATAAAAATGAATATCCACCTTTTCCGCCATTTGGCGGTCAAGCTATATCTCGAGGTTCATCCCGAAGATATCGAAACGGCGCGCCGTCTTCTTGGACACACTTCCAGCGCGACATTGCTCCGCTCCTACGCCGAATTGCGTGATGATCATGCTTTTCGACGCTACGATAACGTTATCTCCGATCGGCGCGCGCGCCTGACCCAAGAGATCGCCCCGCGGTCGCTGGCCACACGGCGGAGGGCGCGCAAGTGACCTCACCCACAGAAGCGACCAATCGTTGCACCCCTATTGCGGAATGGCCCGCAGTTGACCGCCAGGCATGGGAAAACGCGCTTCAACCTGCTGACCTCCTAGAGCCGACAATCGGCTATGCAAGCCGATGGAGACCTGCGACTCGGCTAATGATTGAACGCGGCTACGGCCGTTGGCTGGGATGGGTTGCTCGTTCGCGTGTTTTGGACCCCACCGAAGCACCAGGAGATCGTGCGACCCGGGAGCGGGTAGCCGCATATCTACGAATGCTGCAGGACAGCAATCTGGCCCCATACACCATCGCAGGTCTCTTGCAGTCGCTCGCCAATATGCTCAAGGCGATCAGTCCGGATCAAGATTGGACCTGGATCCAGCGGGGATCATCGCGAATTCACGCCAGTGCGATACCTACTCGCGATAGGAGGGCGTGTCTTCGCCCGGCCGAAGATCTTAGCATTCTCGGCACCAACCTTATGCGCCCAGCAGAAACCGATCGATTCTGCGCTCCGCGCGATCGCGCCACATTGTTCCGGGACGGACTGCTGCTCGCGTTCCTTGCTTCCCGGCCGCTGCGCATGGCAAATCTTGCCGGCATTCAGATCGGCGGCCAATTGCAGCGCCGTGGAGGAAGCTGGTATTTAGCATTTGACCCGATCGAAACAAAAGAAGCACAGCCGATAAACTTCATCTGGCCGGAGGCTCTTGCCGAAGCGCTTGAGAGTTACATTAATGTGCACCGCATCGCGCTCTTGGAGAGTTCGCGCAAGAAGCTTCCGCCGTCTCATGCGCTATGGATCTCCAAGCAGGGAACACAGATGACGACGAGTGCGATTGCATTCCAGATCAAAGACCGAACCAGGACTGAGTTCGGCCGACCGATCAATCCGCATAGCTTTCGCCATCTGGCGGCGACGACAAAAGCTGATGCGGAGCCGGAGAACATCACTGATTTACAAAGCATGCTCGGGCATTCCAGCATGAGAAGTTCCGAAAAATTTTACAACCAATCCAAAATGCTCGACTCGGGGCTGCGCTATCAGGCGACGATTGAGGATATACGAAAACGCGGCTCTCGCCAGCCTACCGATAAACATGGAACGGGCGGATCGCAATGAGCCTCCGCCGGTCTGGGACGCTTTATCTACAATCTGCAACTGTCACCCTGTTGGCAAGTCGGTCATCCATAACAGACCGAGAGTATTTCCCAGGCAGAAACCGCCTTGTAGCAAATGTCAGGATCTAATCCCATGCGCGCCGTCGTTTACGCCCGATATTCGTCAGACCAGCAGCGCGATGCCTCGATCGAGGACCAGCTAAGGATATGCCGGGCCCGGGCCGCAACCGAGGGTTGGGTGGTGGTGGAAACCTATGCCGATGCCGCGATGTCCGGCGCGACCAACCAGCGCCCGCAATATCAAGCCATGCTGCAAGCCCTGCGCACCGGCCGGTTCGAGATCATTCTATCCGAAAGCCTCGATCGGTTTTCACGCGATCTCGAGGAAACCGCCTCGTTCTACAAGCACTGCATCTTCAACAACGTACGCATCGTCACCCTGTCCGAGGGGGACATCAGCCAGCTCCATATCGGCCTGAAGGGGACGATGGGGGCGCTCTACCTGAAAGACCTATCCGACAAGACGCGGAGGGGCCTGGAGGGCCGCATCCGTCAGGGTCGCAGCATTGGTCTGCCGCCCTATGGCTATATGGCGGTTCGGCAGTTGACGGAGACCGGCGAGATCGACCGGGGTATCCGCGCGCTCGACGAGCCGAGGGTCGCCATCGTGCAGCGTATCTTTGAAGCCTATGCCGGCGGAGCAAGCCCGCGCCAGATCGCCAAGAAGTTGAACCAGGAAGGCGTTCCCGGACCGGGTGGGGGGATCTGGTATGACGCTTCCATCCGAGGCAGGCCGTTGCGTCGAGATGGCCTGCTCCGCAATGAGACCTATAATGGCCGACTGGTCTGGAATCGCCAATACGCCGTAAAGGACCCGGATACCGGGCAGCCGGTTCGGCGCTACAGCCGGCCAGACGCGATTGTCACGACCGCGGTGCCGCATCTGAAGATCATCGACGATGATCAGTGGAGCCGGGTCCAAGCTCGCCTTGCTGCCGAATCGACCGCGGCACGCTTGGCAGAAGGCACTCCAGAGGGGCATTGGTGGGACAAGCGCCGGGCACAGCATCTGCTGTCGGGCAAGGTATTCTGTGGCGTCTGTGGCCGTGGTTTCGCCTCGCTCGGCAAGGACTATCTCGGCTGCATGTCCGCCCGGCAGGGGACTTGCCGAAATGCATCCACGATCCGGCGCGCCCATCTGACAGCCAGGGTTCTGGAAGCGCTAGGCCGGCAGTTGATGCAACCCGAGCACGTCACCGACTTCATCGCGGCATTCAATGCCGAATGGAAGCGTCTGGCCGCGAAGGTTACGGCGCAAGCCCACACTCGCCAGCGTGACCTCTCGTCCATCGAACGAAAGATGGCGAACATCGTCGATGCGATCGGTGACGGCCGGGCCAGCCCCAGCCTGCTCGCCAAGCTCCAGACCCTGGAAGCCCAGCAGGAGAAGCTCCAGGCCCACCCTGCCGAGGCGCCCGCCTTGCCTCCCGCGCTGCATCCGGGGATTGCCCAGGTCTACGCGACGAAGGTCAACGACCTGCAAGCCGCGCTGACCCGGGAGGCCCAACCGGAGGCTCTGGAGGCTGCCCGGGCTCTAATCGACCAGGTCATCGTCTCCCCACCGGAAACCGATGGAGATCCGCCTGGCGTCGAGCTGATCGGAGAGCTCATGGCTCTGCTAAAGGCATCTGGGATCGGGACAGAACATACCCCGAAGGCGGCGAGCCTGGATGACGCGGTTCTCAGCTTGTTCGTCAGTTCGGTTAAGGAGGCTCCAGGGGCAGAGCCCCTCCTGGGGTCTGGGGCAGAGCCCCAGCCTTGCAGCCGCTCAGGCCAGCACGCCCAGGTGCCGCAGGCGGGTGATTTCCGCGTCGGAGTAGCCGGCCTCGCGCAGGATGTCCTCGTTGTGCTGGCCCAATCGGGGTGCGCGGCGCGGCGGGGCTTTGGCCGCACCGTCGATGAGGAACGGGCTGCTGACGGTCAGTGCGGTTTCGCCGGCATAGGGGACCAGCGCGTCGGCCGCGCGCATCTGCGCGTCGTGGGCGATGTCGTCCAGCGTGCCGATCAGGCCGAAGGTGATCCCGGCCGCGTCCAGGGACGCGCGCCAATGCGCCAGGGGGTGAGCGGCGAAGGCGGCGTCGAACACCGCGATGAGCGCCGGGGCGTTGGCGCGGCGCGCCGCCTGGGTTGCGAAGCGCGGATCATTGGCGAGGTCCGGGCGGCCGATCAAATCCAGTAGCGGCAGGAACTGCCGCTCCTCGTTCAGCAGCGTCAGGATGAACCAGCGCCCGTCGGCGCAGCGGTACAGCGAGGTGCAGGCGTTGGTGCCCTGCTCGCGCTTCGGCCGCGGCGGCACCGTGAGGCCAGCGAGCGCGGCCTGAACGAAGAAGCCGTTGGCCCACAAGCCGTTGGCCAGCAGCGACGACGACACCAGCCCACCCTTCCCGGTGCGCTCGCGGCGGTAGAGCGCGGTGACGATGCCGCCGTACAAGCCCATGGCGCTGGGGTGGTCGCCCATGCCGGGCACCGAGCGGGCGGGGGCGGCATCGGCATCGGCCCGCACCAGGTCCATCAGGCCGGAGCGCGCCCAATAGGCGGTGGAATCGAACCCGGTTTTCTCCGCCTCATCCCCCATTTCGCCATAGGCGGTGAAGGAGCCGTAGACCAGTCGCGGATTGAGCGGGCCGAGATCCTCGTAGGTCACCTTCAGCCGCCGGCGCACCGGCAGCGGAAGATTGGTGATGAATACGTCCGCCTGTGTCACGAGATGGCGCAGCACGGCGTGCCCGTCCTCGGACTTCAGATCGATGCACAGGCTGCGTTTGTTGCGCGAGGCGAGTTCCCACGGATAGTTCAGCTCCGTGACCGGCATTCCCGGCAGCTTGTAGAGGTTGCGATAGGTGTCGCCCTCGCCGGGCGGCTCAACCTTGATCACGTCGGCGCCGAAATCGGAAAGCACCGTCGCCGCCGCGGGGGCGGCGATGAAGCTGGCGCAATCGATGATTTTCAGGCCATCGAAAATCCCCTGCCCCATCGCCCGACCCCCTGTCGTGAAAGCCCTTACGGGCCTTCGTTGGTGAAGATGATCGTGCCGGAGGCCGCGAACATGCCGCCGACGCCGTGGCAGACGGAGATCTTCGCGCCCGGCACCTGCGCGGGGGCGGTGCCGCGCATCTGCCGCACGCTCTCCTGCAGGGCGTACATGCCGTACATGCCGGAGTGCATGTAGGACAGGCCGCCGCCGTTGGTGTTCATCGGCAGCTTGGCACCGATCGCGGTATTGCGTTCAGCAATGAACGCGCCCGCCTCTCCCCGGCCGACGAAGCCGAGGTCTTCCAGGCCGTATAGCGGCAGATGCGCGAAGGCGTCGTAGATCATCAGGTGATCGACGTCCTTGTGGGTGATGCCGGCTTCCTTGAACGCCGTCGGCCCGGCCACGCGGAAGGCGCGCGAGGAGTTGAAATCCTCCATCTGGCTGACCATCGGGGTTTCCACGCTCTCGCCGGTGCCGAGGATGTAGACCGGCTTGTTCGGGAAATCCTTGGCCCGATCGGCGGAAGTCAGGATCAGCGCGCCGCCGCCGTCGGTGACCAGGCAGCATTGCAGGATGCGGAACGGATAGGCGATCATGCGGGAGTTCAGCACATCCGCGACGGTGATCGGATCCTTGTAGGTGGAGCGCGGGTTCAGCGCCGCCCATTCGCGCTGCACCACCGAGACCATGGCGATCTGCTCATGCGTCACGCCATAGGTCTTCATGTAGCGCAGCACCGGGATCGGGAACAGGCTCGGCGGCCCCATCGGGCCGAAGGGCTGCTCGAACTGGCCGTTCAGGCTGTCCGCCCCGATCGAGCGCGGGGGTCGGCCGATGCCGGAACGTCCGCTTTCACCATGCGTGATCAGGATGGTTTTCGCCAGACCGGACTGGATGGCGGCGGCGGCATGGCGCACATGGATCATGAACGAACAGCCGCCGACGGAGGTGCCGTCGACATAGGTCGGCGTGATGCCGAGATACTGCGCCAGCTGCTGCGGGGTTTCCACAGCGGTGGCGATGCCGTCGATATCGCCGGGCTTCAGCCCGGCATCCTTCATGGCGTTCAGCGCCGCATCCGCGTGCAGCTGGATCTGCGACATGTCCGGCACAACGCCGAGCTTGGTGGTTTCGGAAGCGCCGACAACGGCGACCGCTTTCTGTTTCATCTTCTTATCCTTTCGCCCTATTGTGTTTTCAGGGGGCGGAACAGGGGAAGCGTGATGCTTTCGTCCATCGGGACGAAGGCGACTTCCAGTTTCATATCCAGCTCCAGCGCCTCGGGCGTCTGCGGGCAGTCGATGATGTTGGTCATCATGCGCGGGCCCTCGTCCAGCTCCACCACGGCGATGGCGTAAGGCGGCGTGAAGCCCGGCACCTTCCGGTGGTGGATGACATAGCTGTACAGCTTCGCCTTCCCGGACGCCTTCAGCGTGGAGACGCTGCGGCTGGCGCAGCCGGGGCAGAACGGGCGCGGCGGGAAATAGATCTTGGCGCATTCGTCGCAGCGTTGCAGCAGCAGCTGCCCGGCTTTGGTGCCATCCCAGAAATGCTGGGTCTCCGGCGTAGGCACCGGTTTTGCGCGGCCTGGTTCAAGCATGGTCGTTTCTCCCATTGATTAGATCGGTCCAATCTTGGACGCGAGCGGCGGCGCGGTCTACCCCGCCAGGGCACCTTCCAGGAACAGTTGCACCTGCTCGAACAGCGCCATCCGGTTGCGTTCCATCAGCGCGGTGTGGGTTGCCTCCCCGAGCAAGGCGAGCCGCTTGTGCGGCGTGTTGGCCAGCAGCGAGAACAGCTTCAGGCCGAGCGCGGGCGGCGTGTCGTGATCCCATTCGCCGACGGCGATCATCGTGGGCGCGGTGATGCCGGCCGGATCGTACAGCGCGCGGCCGGCGGTCCAGTATTCCCGGCCGTCCTTCACCACGCCGTTCGGCGCGCGCAGCACCGGCGGCTGCATCGCCGCCCCCGCCGGATCGGTGGCGAAGGTCGCGTCCGCCCAGGCCTCGAACCAGCCGGGTGGGATCAGCCCGTCGCGCTTTGCCGCGGGCACGCCGTTCAGCCAGCGCTCGTGCGCATCCCCGCGCGTCACGCCGCGCCAGGCGCCGAGCTTGCCGCCGGGATCGGCCGCCGACGGACCCTCGCGCACCCAGCCCGGCGCGAACAGCACGAGTTTCTCGACCTTTTCCGGATGCTCGGCGGCGTAGCTGCCCATGGTGGCGCAGCCCCAGGACCAGCCGATCAGGCATAGCTTCCCGATCGCCCGGTCGCGGCGGATGAACTCCACCACGGCATCGACATCCGCCCGCGCATCCGCGGTATCGGCGAAGGGCGGGTTGGCGTCGGCCTTCGCATCCATCGCCGGCGGGCGGGTGGAACGGCCATAGCCGCGCACATCCAGCAGATACACATCGAAGCCGCGCCGGGCGATGTATTCCATCCAGCTGAAACCATCGAGCCGCAGGTCGAACGCGGTTTCCGCCGGATAGGTGGCGCCGTGCACGAACAGCACGGTGCGCTCCGGCGTGAAATGGGTCATCCCCGCCGGGTGCTTGTTGCGGACATAGAGGGAAACGCCCGGCATGGCGGACGGGATGAAACTTTCATTGGTGATGAGCTTGATCATCCGACCAGCACCGCCTTGCCGATCACTTCCCGGTTCATCACCGCTTCCAGCGCCTCGCGCGCGCGGGCCAGCGGCAATCGGTGGGAAATACGCACATGCAGCTTGCCCTCGCTGGCCAGTTCGTCCAGCGCCCGGTTGTTGGCGTCGTAAAGTTCTTTCTCGTTCTGCTGAAAGCCGCCCATGTAGACGCCGACCGCCTCGATGCCCTTGATCAGCAGGTAGTTGCTCTTGATCGTGGCCGGTCCCCCGCCGAGAAAGCCCAGGATCAGCAGCCGCCCGCCCCAGGCCAGGCAGCGCAGGCTGTCCTCGCTCACCTTGTCGCCGATCGGGTCGTAGACGATGTCCGCACCGCGCCCGCCGGTGAGTTTCTTAACCTCGTCAATGAAGCCCGAGCGGTAGTCCAGCACGTGGTCCGCGCCTTCTTCCAGGCAGGCGGCGCGCTTGGCCTCGCTGCTCGCGGTGGCGATCACCTTGGCGCCGAACAGCTTGGCGATCTGAATGGCGGCGATGCCGATGCCGCCGGCGGCGCCGTGCACCAGCACCCATTCGCCCGCCACCATCCGGCCGCGCTGCAGCAGGGCGTGATAGGCGGTGCCGAAGCCGGAGCGGAATACCCCGGCCTGTTCCAGGTCCATGCCGGTCGGCACGAAGTCGCAGGCGCCTTCGCGCGCGTTGGCCAATTCCGCGAAAGCGCCGGTGCCGTGCCGGCTCATCACCCGGTCGCCCGGCTTGAAGCGGGTCACGTCCGGACCGACGGCGATCACCTCGCCGGCCGCCTCGCTGCCGGGGATGAACGGCGGCTCGGGCCGTGTCTGGTATTTGCCGGCCAGCTGCAGCACGTCCACGTACTGTACGCCGCGCGCGGTGATCCTGATCTGCACCTCACCCGGGCCGGGTGGCGGCGGATCGGGCAGATCCCGCAGCACCAGAACCTCGGGCCCACCGAACGCCTCGCAAACCATCGCCTTCATCGCGGAGCCCTCCTGTTTTTATAGATCTGGAGGGATTCAACCACGCATTGCGGCAGGCGCGCCAGAGCACCCCCGGTACCCGGCCGGGCGGCCACCCGGCACGGGCCGCAACCGCGAAGCAATCGCATCATTACAGTTGTTGCTTGACCTTTTTTCGTCCGGCCAACACATAGCGGCCATGCGCAATTTTTCTGACCTGTCTGAACGCGAGATCCTGGCGCTGGCCATCGGCAGCGAGGAAGAGGACGCCCGCATCTACACCGATATCGCCGAGGGGCTGCGGGAAACCTATCCCGGCTCCGCCCAGGTCTTCACCGACATGGTGGCGGAGGAGAACGAGCACCGGCGCCGGCTGCTCGACCTCTACAGCGAGAAATTCGGCGAGCACATTCCCCTGATCCGCCGCCAGGACGTGCGCGGCTTCGTCTCGCGCAAACCGGTCTGGCAGATCCGCCCGCTCGGCCTCGAGACCGTTCGCACCCTGGCGCAGACGATGGAGCTGGAGACCAGGCGGTTCTACCAGCTGGCCGCCGCGCGCAGCACCGACGCCTCGATCCGCAAACTGCTCGGCGACCTGGCGGAAGCCGAGGCGGTGCACGAGCACACCGCCGATCTGCTGATGGAGCAGAACGTGCCGAAATCGGTGCGCGAGGAGGAGGACGAGGCGGAGCGGCGGATGTTCGTGCTGCGTGTCATCCAGCCCGGCCTGGCGGGGCTGATGGACGGCTCGGTTTCCACCCTGGCGCCGATCTTCGCCGCCGCCTTCGCCACCGGGCGGTCCTGGGACGCGTTCCTGGTCGGCCTTGCCGCCTCGATCGGCGCCGGCATCTCGATGGGCTTCGCCGAGGCGCTGTCGGACAATGGCAGCCTGACCGGGCGCGGCTCGCCGTGGATCCGGGGGCTGGTCTGCGGGCTGATGACGACGCTGGGCGGCATCGGCCATACGCTGCCGTTCCTGATCCCGGTGTTCTGGACCGCCACGACGATCGCCATCGGCGTTGTGATGGTGGAACTGGCGATCATCAGCTGGATCCGCTGGCGCTACATGGACACGCCGCCGTTCTCCGCCGCGGTGCAGGTGATGTTCGGCGGCGCGCTGGTGTTCGCGACGGGCATCCTGATCGGCAATTCCTGACGCATTTCCGCCCGTCCCTTAAAGCCGCTCCGCGGCGGCCCTTAAAGCCGCTCCGCGGCGGCCCTTAACGCCGCGACCTCCGCCGGGCTATACAGCCCGGCTGACTGTGGGAAATTCCGCCTTTGTCCGATCCGCGTCCAACCCTGGTAACCGGAGCCTCCGGCTTCGTCGGCTCCGCCGTCGCGCGGGTGCTGCTGGCGCGCGGCCACAAGGTGCGGGTGATGGTCCGCGCGACCAGCGACCGGGCCAATCTGGCCGGGCTGGACGTGGAGATCGTCACCGGCGACCTGACCGACCCTGCCTCGCTGGCCCGCGCGGTGGCCGGTTGCCGCTACCTCGCGCATGTCGCCGCGGATTACCGGATCTGGGTGCCGGACCCGCAGGCCATGCTGCGCGCCAATATGGAGGGCTCGGTCGCCATTCTGCGCGCCGCCGAGCAGGCCGGGGTGGAGCGCAGCGTCTATTGCAGTTCGGTCGCGGCCCTCGGGCTGCATGCGGACGGCACGCCGGCGGACGAGGCCACGCCGGTGCACGAAGCCGGGCTGGTGGGCATCTACAAGCAGTCGAAATACCGGGCGGAGCAGGCCGTGCTGGACCTGGCGCGCCAGGGACAGGAGGTGGTGATCGTCAATCCCGCCGCCCCGGTCGGCCCGCGCGACATCAAGCCGACGCCGACCGGGCGGATGATCCTGGACGCCGCCGCCGGCCGGGTGCCGGCCTATGTCGATACCGGGCTGAACGTGGTGCATGTGGATGACGTGGCGGAGGGCCACGCGCTGGCGCTGGAACGCGGGGTTTCCGGGGAGAAATACATCCTGGGCGGCGAGAACCTGCGGCTGCGGGAGCTGCTGGCCCTGGTCTGCGGCGTCGCGGACCGGCCGGCGCCGCGCATCCGCCTGCCGATCGCCCCGCTATGGCCGGTGGCCTGGGCGATGGAGGGCATCGCGCGGGTGAGCGGCAAGGAACCGCTGGTGACCCGCGATCACCTGAAGATGGCACGCAAGAAGATGTTCTACGCCTCGGCCAAGGCCATGCGCGAGCTCGGCTACGCGCCGCGCCCGGCGCGGATGGCGGTGGAGGATGCGGTGGCGTGGTTCCGGACCGCCGGCATGTTGCGCAAATGATCTGGCTGGCGCTGGCCTCCGCGGCGATCTGGACCTATCTGCTCGGCTTTCACGGCCGGTTCTGGCAGGCCGGGCCGGTGCTGGCGCCGGATGTGCCGCGCGCCACGCCGGAAGCCGTTGTCGTCGTGCCGGCGCGCGACGAGGCCGCCACGATCGCGGGCTGCCTGGCCTCGCTGCTGGCGCAGGACTATGCCGGCGTGATCCGGGTGGTGCTGGTGGATGACGGCAGCTCCGACGGCACCGGCGCCATCGCCCGGAGGCTGGCCGATCCGCGCCTGACGGTGCTGACCGGGGAGCCGCGCCCGGCCGGCTGGTCGGGCAAGCTGTGGGCGGTACGCCAGGGTATCGCGGCTTCGGGGACACCCGATTACCTGCTGCTGACCGATGCGGACATCCTGCACGACCCGCGCCACCTCGCGACCCTGGTGGCGCAGGCGGAACGGACGGGTCTCGACATGGTCTCCGAAATGGTGGAGCTGGCCTGCGCCAGCTTGGCCGAGCGGGCGTTGGTGCCGGCCTTCGTGTTCTTCTTCCAGCTGCTGTATCCCTTCGCGCGGGTGAACGACCCGCTATCGGCCACCGCCGCGGCCGCCGGCGGCACGATCCTGATCCGCCGGCGCGCGCTGGAGCGGATCGGCGGGATCGAGGCGGTGCGCGGCGCGCTGATCGACGACGTGGCGCTGGCCGCGGCGGTGAAGCGCGGCGGGCGGATCTGGCTCGGTCATTCCGCCCTGGCGCGCTCCGTGCGGCCCTATCCTTCCGCCGCCGATATCTGGCGGATGATCGCGCGGACGGCCTATGTGCAGCTGCGCTACTCCCCGCTGCTGCTGGCGGCGACCACGCTCGGCATGGCGCTGGTCTGGCTGGTGCCGCCCGGCATGGCGCTGTTCGGCCATGGCGCGGCGCGCTGGATCGGGCTGCTGACCTGGATCGCGGCATCGCTGTCCTATCTGCCGACGCTCGGGCGGTTCCGCCAGTCGCGGGTGTGGGCGCTCGCGCTGCCGGCCATCGCCGGCTTCTACATGGCGGCAACGATCGGCTCGGCGGTGGATCACCATCGCGGCCGCGGCGTGGTGTGGAAGCGCCGCGCCTATCAGGGGGCCGGGGCGTGAGCGCGATTGCCGAGAACGTCGAGACCTGGTCGGGCAAGGATCGCGGCGACGAGAATTTCCCGGTCGGCTCGGCGCTGATCCGCGCCGATCTGCGCGCCCATGTGCATGCCTACTACGCCTTCGCCCGCAACGCCGACGACATCGCCGACAGCGACACGCTGGCGCCGGACGACAAGATCGCCCGGCTGGACGCGATGGAGGACGTGCTGCTCGGACGGCGGGACAGCGGCTCCCCCAGCGCCACAAGACTGCGCGCCAGTCTGGCGGAAACCGGCGTCGATCCGCGCCACGCGACCGATCTGCTGATCGCCTTCCGCCAGGACGCGACCAAGCTGCGCTATGCCAGCTGGGACGAGCTTTTCGACTATTGCCGCCATTCGGCGATGCCGGTCGGGCGCTACGTACTCGATGTGCATGGCGAGGATCGCGCCACCCATGCGCCGTCGGACGCGCTGTGCGCCTCGCTGCAGGTACTGAACCATTTGCAGGACTGCGCCAAAGACCTCGCTGAACTGGACCGCTGCTACCTGCCGCAGGATCTGATGGACCGCTTCGGCACCGGCATCGCCGATCTGCGCGGACGGCGGGAAACGCCCGGACTGCGCCGCGTGTTCAACACGCTGCTCGATCATGTGGACCGGCTGAACCGCGCGGCGCTGGACCTGCCGCGCCGCACCGCCAGCCGGCGGCTGCGGCTGGAAACCGCCATCATCGTCGGCCTGGCGCATCGCCTGACGCGGCGGCTGCGCAATGCCGATCCGATCGCCGGGCGGGTGAAACTGACCAAGGGCGACGCGCTGCTCAGCGTCTTCGCCGCGCTGAGGTTCCTGCCATGAGCGACAAGCCGGCCCCCTTGGGGGCCAATCCGGCCGATCTCGACGCGGTGGAGGCGATCGTCCGCGCCGCCGGCACCTCGTTCTATCGCGGCATGGCGGTGCTGCCGCCGGACCGGCGGCACGCGATGTACGCGATCTACGCCTTCTGCCGCATCGTCGACGACATCGCCGACGAGGAAACCGCGTTCGCCGACAAGCTGCCGCGCCTGGCAGCCTGGCGGGAGCGGATCGACGCGCTGTATCGCGGCGAGACGGAGGACGCGGTCACCCGCGTCCTGCTGCTGGCGATCCGGCAATTCGACCTGCGCCGGCAGGATTTCCTCGACATGATCGACGGCATGCAGATGGACGCCGAGGAAGTGATCGTCGCTCCCGAACTGGAAAAGCTCGACCTCTATTGCGACCGGGTGGCCGCCTCCGTGGGGCGGCTGTCGGTGCGAGCCTTCGGCGATGCCTCGGTCCATGCCGACAAGGTAGCTTACGCGCTCGGGCGGGCCCTGCAACTGACGAACATCCTGCGCGACGTCGCCGAGGACGCGGACCGGGACCGGCTGTATCTGCCCGCCGAATATCTGGCGGCGGAAGGCGTGCCGGCCGATCCCAGGGCGGCGCTGGATCATCCCGCGCTGCCGGCGGTGTGCCGGCGCGTCGCGGCATTGGCGGAGGGGTATTTCCGCGATGCCCACGCGGCGATGGCCCTGTGCGATCCGCGCGCGATGAAGCCGGCGCGGCTGATGGGCGCAACCTATGCCGCCATTCTCGCCCGGCTGGAGGCTTCCGGCTGGGCCGATCCCACCCAGCGCGTCAGCCTGCCGAAATGGCAGAAGATCTGGCTCGCGCTGCGCTATGGTCTGCTATGAGACGAAATCCATGAACGGCCAGCTGCACGTCATCGGTGCCGGACTGGCCGGCCTGTCCGCGGCACTGACCGCGACCGCGCGGGCGGTGACGATCTATGAGGCCGGGCCGAATGCCGGCGGGCGCTGCCGGTCCTATCTGGACCGCGAGCTCGGCATCCGCGTCGACAACGGCAACCATCTGCTGCTGTCCGGCAATGCCGACGCGATGGCGTTCGTCGATCAGATCGGCTCGCGCGGGTCCTTGGGCGGGCCGGGCAAGCCGATCTTCCCCTTCATGGACCTGGCGAGCGGCGCGCGCTGGGCGGTGCGGCCGAACCGTGGCTTGCTGCCCACCTGGATCTTCCGCCGCTCCCGCCGGGTGCCCGGCACGTCCGCGACCGATTACCTGAAACTGCTGTCGATGGCGCGGATCACCGACGACCGCGTGGTGGCCGGATATCTGCCGCCCGGACCGCTCTATACCCGCCTGATCGAGCCCCTGGCCATCGCCGCGCTGAACACGCCGCCGGAACGGGGCCTGGCCCGGCTGCTCGGCACGGTGGTGCGCGAGACGCTGCTGAAGGGCGGCGATGCCTGCATCCCGCTGCTGCCGCGCCAGGGCTGGTCGGAGACGCTGATCGACCCGGCCCTGGGCTGGCTGGAGATGCATGGGGCGGAGATCCGGCTCGGCCAGCGGATCGCCGCGCTGGAGATCGCCGGCGACCGGGTCATTGCCCTGCGCACGCCGGACGGCACGATCCCGCTCGGGCCGCAGGACGACGTGGTGCTGGCGGTGCCGGCCCCGGTCGCGGCCGATCTGCTGCCAGGCCTGACCGCGCCGGACGCGTTCGAGGCGATCGTGAACGTGCATTACCGCACCGATGTCGCCAGCGAGGCGGCCGCCATGGCCGCCACCGGGGATGCCGGCTTCATCGGCCTGCTCGGCGGCATGGCGCAATGGGTGTTCATCAAGCCGGGCCATGTCTCGGTCACCATCAGCGCGGCCGGCGACATCGTCGACCGGCCGGCCGAGGCACTTGCCGGCGCTATCTGGCCGGACGTGCGCACCGCGCTGCGGCTGGTGGACCTGATGCCGCCCGGTGCCATGCCCAATTGGCGGGTGGTGAAGGAAAAGCGCGCCACCTTCGCCGCCACCCCGGCGCAGGAACGCCGCCGCCCGCCGGCGCGCACCCGGCTCGCCAACCTGGTGCTGGCCGGCGACTGGACCGCGACAGGCTTGCCCGCGACAATCGAAGGTGCCATCAGGTCGGGCCGGACCGCGGTGCAGCAATTGCATGCCGCTTGAACGGCTTCCCGCTTGAACAGCCAGCCTGATCAACAGACCGGAACCATGCCCTACGACAACGCACCTCCCGCCGACGAGCCGCTTGTTGCCGCGGTGGCGCGCGCCGGCACGGCGCTGAGCCGGCGGCAGAAGCCGGACGGGCATTGGGTGTTCGAGCTGGAGGCGGATGCGACCATCCCGGCCGAATACGTGCTGCTGGAGCATTACCTCGACCGGATCGACACCGGGCTGCAGGCCAGGATCGGCGTCTATCTGCGCTCCATCCAGGGCGAGCATGGCGGCTGGCCGCTGTTCCATGACGGCGCCTTCAACCTCTCGGCCAGCGTGAAGGCGTATTTCGCGTTGAAGGCGATCGGCGACGATCCCGCCGCGCCGCACATGGCGCGCGCGCGCGAGGCCATCCTGGCAGCCGGCGGGGCCGAGCGCAGCAACGTCTTCACCCGCATCCAGCTGGCCCTTTTCGGCCAGGTGCCGTGGCGCGCGGTGCCGGTGATGCCGGTGGAGATCATGCACCTGCCGCGCTGGTTTCCGTTCCATCTGTCCAAGGTCAGCTACTGGTCGCGCACGGTGATCGTGCCACTTCTGGTGCTGATGGCGCTGAAGCCGCGGGCCCGCAATCCGCGCGGCATCGCGATCCCCGAACTGTTCGCGACCCCGCCCGCACAGGTGCGCGACTGGATCCGCGGCCCCTATCGCTCCGCCTGGGGCCGGTTCTTCAAGGGCGTCGATGTCGTGCTCCGCCGCACCGAACCGCTATTCCCGGCCGCGCTGCGTCGGCGCGCCGTGCAGAAAGCGGAAAGCTTCGTCATCGAGCGGCTGAATGGCCAGGACGGGCTCGGCGCGATCTACCCGGCCATGGCCAATTCGGTGATGATGTTCGACCGGCTGGGCTATCCGCCGGAGCATCCGCATGCCGCGATCGCCTGGGCTTCGGTGCGCAAGCTGCTGGTGATCGGGCCGGACAGCGCCTATTGCCAGCCCTGCTTCTCCCCGGTGTGGGACACGGCGCTGGCCGGGCTGGCGATGGCCGAGGCCGGCTTCATCCCCGAAGGCGGCCCGCGGTCCGATGGCGTCGAAAGCGCCAGCGCCTGGCTGCGCGAGCGGCAGATCACCGACGTGGCCGGCGACTGGTCGGTGCGCCGGCCAGGGCTGGCGCCGGGCGGCTGGGCGTTTCAGTACAACAACCCGCATTACCCCGACGTGGACGACACCGCGGTGGTGGGCATGCTGCTGGCGCGGAACGGCGATCCCGCCCATGCCGGGGCGATCGAGCGCGCGCGGACCTGGATCATCGGCATGCAATCGGGCGGCGGTGACATCAGTGACGGAGGATGGGGCGCGTTCGAGCCGGAAAACACCCATGCCTACCTGAACCACATCCCCTTCGCCGATCACGGCGCGCTGCTCGATCCGCCGACGGCGGACGTGACCGCGCGCTGCGTGTCGTTCCTTGTGCAGACCGGAACCAGCCCGGACGATCCGGTGCTGCGGCGCGCCATCGCGTATCTGCGCCGCGAGCAGGAGGCGGACGGCAGCTGGTTCGGCCGCTGGGGCACCAACTACATCTACGGCACCTGGTCGGTGCTGTGCGCGCTGAACGCGGCCGGGCTGGCGCACGACGATCCGGCGATCCGCCGGGCGGTGGCCTGGCTGCTGTCGGTCCAGCGCGAGGATGGCGGCTGGGGCGAGGACGAGGAGAGCTACGCCGACGCCGCGCCCGGCCGGTACAAGGAAAGCACGCCAAGCCAGACCGCCTGGGCGCTGCTCGGCCTGATGGCGGCGGGCGAGGCGGCGAATCCGGCAGTGGCCCGCGGCGTGGACTGGCTGATGCGCACGCAGGGCGCGGACGGCGAATGGGAGGAACGGCCCTACACCGCCGTCGGGTTTCCGCGCGTGTTCTACCTTCGCTATCACGGCTATAAGTTGTTTTTTCCTTTATTGGCGATGGCGCGTTATCGCAATCTGCGGTTGGCGAATACGAACCGGGTGGAATTTGGATTCTAGATCGATCGGCGTCGTGGTTGGCCTGCAGGCGGAGGCCCGGATGGTGGCCGCCGCCGCGCATCACATGGGTTTTCGCATCGGCGTGGGCGGCGGCACCGCGGCGGGCGCGGAGGCGGCGGCGCGCAAGCTGGTGGCGGATGGCGCCCTGGGGCTGGTGAGCATCGGCCTGGCGGGTGGCCTGCAGCCGCTGCTGCCGGCCGGCAAGATCCTGGTTCCCGGCGAGATCGTGCTGGAGGACGGAAGGCGCTTCGCCACCGACCCCGGCCTGTGCCGGATGCTGGGCGGCGCCACCCCGCACGTTCTGCTCGGCGGGGAACGGGTGATCGCCGACAAGCGGGAGAAGAAGGTTCTCTGGACCCTCACCGGCGCCGCCGCGGTGGATCTGGAGAGCGGTGCCGTGGCGCGGATCGCCGCCGAGTTCGGCCTGCCCTGCGCGGCGCTGCGGGTGATCTGCGATGCGGCGAAGCGCACCCTGCCGCCGGCCGCGCTCTCGGCGCTGAGCGGGACCGGCAAGGTGGAGCTGGAAACGGTGCTGAAGGCGCTGGCCGGCAATCCACTGCAGCTGCCCGGACTGATCGGCGTGGCGGGCGACGCGTTCATCGCCCGCCGGGCGCTGGTCCGGTATCTGTGGTCGCTGCAGCCGGAGGCGTGAGCCGCGCCGGCCGGTTCAGCCGGCGAAGCGGACCAGCCGGCCGGCTGGCTCGCCCAGCACCTCGTCCTCGCGCATCACCGCCCGGCCGCGGATGATCGTGGCGATCGGCCAGCCGGTGATGTCCATGCCGGCGAACGGGGTCCAGCCGCAGGGCGAGACGATCCAGGATTCCTCGATCCGCCGCTGGCGCTTCATGTCCACCAGGGTGAAGTCGGCGTCGTAGCCCGCCGCGATCCGCCCCTTGCCCACCACGCCATAGACCCGCGCGGGGCCGGCGCTCATCAGATCCGCCATCCGGGGCAGCGACAGCCGGCCGGCGCTGACATGGTTCAGCATCAGCGGCACCAGCGTCTGCACCCCGGTCAGCCCCGCGGGGCAGTCCGGCCAGGGCAGCAGCTTGCGGGCGCGCGGGTGCGGGGCGTGGTCGGAGCCCACGGTGTCGACGGTGCCGTTGCGGATCGCCTCCCAGCTGGCGTCCATGTGGCGCTGGCCGCGGATCGGCGGGTTCATCACGCCGAAGCCCTTCAGCCGGTCGTACACATCGGGCGCCACCTGGGTCAGGTGATTGACCAGCACCTCCACGGTGGCGATGTCGCGGTAGTCCTGCAGGTACTCCAGCTCCTCGGCGGTGGAGACGTGCAGGATATGCGCGGGCCGGCCAGTCCTGGTCGCCAGGGCCATCAGCCGGCGGGTGCCGAGGAAGGCGGCTTCCTCGTCACGCCAGACCATGTGGTTGGAATAGGGGTCGCCGGACTTGAACATCCCCTTGCGGGCCTGCAGGCGATATTCGTCCTCGGAATGATAGGCGATGCGCCGGCGGCCGGAGCGCATGACCTTCTCCAGATTCTCGTCATCCTCCACCATCAGGTCGCCGGTGGAGCTGCCGGCGAAGATCTTGATGCCGCAGACGCCGCGGCCGAGCTCGAGATCGGCCAGTTCCGGAATGTTCGTCTTGGTGCCGCCGACATACAGGCCCATGTCGCACCAGGCGACCTGCTCCACGTAGCCCTGTTTCCAGGCCAGCTTTTCCGCGTCGACGATGGACGGTGTGGTGTTCGGCATGTCGAACACCGCCGTCAGGCCGCCAAGGACCGCGCCCTTGGTGCCGGTGGGGATGGTTTCCACCGCGGCGTCACCGGGGTCGCGCAGATGCACATGCGGGTCGATCAGGCCGGGCAGCACGTGCAGTCCGGCGGCATCGATCACCTCACCGGCGGTGGCGCCGGCGGGCACGCCGATCGCGCCGATGCGCCCGTTGCGCACGCCGATATCGGCGGCTTCCATGCCCCAGGGCAGGACGCAGATGCCGTTGCGGATCAGCAGGTCAAAATGCTCGGCCATGGAGCGGTTTCCTCTATTTGGCGGACAGCTAGTGGGCGGACAGGGTCTCGAACACGTCGCCGGCCGGGGCCAGGCCCTGGATGTGGGTGCGATGCCACAAGGCGTAGAACAGCAACTCCCAGGCGGTAAAGCCGTGCCGCCAGCGCTGGATGTTGCGGAACAGGTGCTCGACCTTTTCCGGGTGGGCGATCTCGCGCACACCCTCCTGCGCCGCGACCAGCGGACCGAGGCGGGCGCCCTGGCCCTTGATCCAGGTGCCGACCGGCACCGTGAAGCCCTGCTTCGGCGCGAAGGGATTGGCGATCGGCAAATGCTTCTCCAGCCATTTGCGCAGCAGGTACTTGCCGTGCTTGCCGCGGAATTTCAAATGGTCGGGCAGCCGGAAGGACGCCGCCGCCACGCCGGGATCGAGGAACGGGGTGCGCCCCTCCACCGCGTGCGCCATCAGGCAGCGGTCCATCTTCAGCAGCAGGTCGTTGGGCAGCCAGTCGTCGATATCGACCGCCTGCGCGGTCTGCAGCCGCGAGCGGCCGCCGTCGCCGGCGCCGGCTTCCGACGCGGCGATGCCGTCGCGCCAGCCGGTCGGGCGCTCGCGCAGCACGTCCACCCGGTCGAAATTGCCGCGTGTGCGCATCGACCGCCCACCCAGCCACCATGGCTTCATCGCCTTGGCATAGCGCCCGTAGCCGCCGAACAGCTCGTCGCCGCCCTCGCCGGACAGCACCACCTTCACGTCCTGGCGCGCGCGCCTGGCCAGGAACCAGGTCGGGATGATGGCGTAGTCCATCGCCGGATCGTCCATGCAGGCGACGATCTCGGGCAGATGCCGCCAGACCATGGCCTCGTTCACCTCAATGGTTTCGTGATGCGCGCCGACCGCCTTCGCCGCCACGGCGGCCTGCGCCCGTTCGTCGGCGACGCCCGGCACGCCCCTGGCGGTGGCGAAGCCGGCGGTGAAGGCCAGTACCGGCTGGCTGTTCAGCCGCGCCATCAGGGCAAGCAGGACGGAGCTGTCGATGCCGCCGGAGAGGAACATGCCGTACGGCACGTCGCTGCGCTGGTGCAGGTCGACGCTTTCCTCCAACGCGCGGTCGAGCCGGGCCAGTGCGGCTTCCTCGGTGATCACCTCGGGCGGGCCGGCGGGCAGGGCCGCGCGGCGGCGGCGATCGATGATCTTGCCGTCGGCGCAGGTCAGCGTTTCGCCGGGCAGCAGCCGCTTGATGCCCTCGAAGATCGTCTCCCGCCCGGTGGTGAATTGCAGCTGCAGCAATTCGTCGCGGCTCTGCGGCCGGACCCGCCGCTCGACCAGCCCGGCCTCCAGCAGGGCGCGCGGCTCGGAGGCGAAGGCCAGACCGCCCTTGATCTCGGCGATATAGAGCGGCTTGATGCCGAACGGGTCGCGGGTGAGGGTGACCATGCGGGCGGCGCGTTCATGGATGGCAATGGCGTACATGCCGCGCAAGGCATCGGCATAGGCGGGACCTTCGCGCAGCCACAGATGCAAAGGCGGCTCGCAGTCGCTGTTGGAGGCGAAATTCACCCCGGCCAGGCCCGCTCGCAATTCCCGGTAGTTGTAGACCTCGCCGTTGGCGACCAGCGCGGCGGGGCCGGCATAGAGCGGCTGGTCGCCGGTTTCGAGGTCAATGATGGACAGCCGGTTGTGCGTCAGCGCCACCCGGCCGACAACGGTATGGCCGGAGCCGTCCGGTCCGCGATGCGCCAGGGAACGGGTGAAGCTATCGAGCGTGGCCGCATCGGGCGGCGGCGCGCTAGCGGCCAGGATCAGGCCGGCTATGCCGCACATCAGGGCTTCTCCACGCTGGACAGGAACTGGCGCCAGCGGGCCAGAACAGGAGCGGCGGCGAACTCGGCCTCGAAGCGCGCCCGGCCCGCGTCGGCGAGGCGCGCCGCTTTCTGCGGGTCCGCGAGCAAGGCCGCAAGCGCCTCGGCCAGGGCATCGGGATCCTCGAGCGGCACCAGCATGCCGTCCTCTCCGGACAGGATCAGTTCCTTCGGCCCGGCGGCGGCGGCGGCGACGACCGGGATGCGGGCGCCGAAGGCCTCGATCACGACGTTGCCGAGCGGCTCGTGGCGGGACGGGCAGACCAGGATATCGGCGGCGGCGAGCAGGGCGGCGGTGTCGGTGCGCCAGCCGGGCATGTGCAGCCGGTCGGATACCCCCTCGCGGCGCGCGAGGTCCTCAAGGGCCGCCCGCTCCGGCCCTTCGCCGGCGATCAGCGCGTGCACGCCCGGCAGCAGCTTCAGGGCACGGATGAGCACGTCGAAGGCCTTGTTGGTGTGCAGCCGGCCCAGCGCCAGCAGCAGCCTGGCATCGGCGGGGACGCCCAGCGCGGCGCGGTCCGCAGGCTTGGCCTGTCCCATGTCCGGGGCGAAATCTGGGGCGAAATTCGGCAAATAGTGCACCCGCCCGGCGGGCCAGCCCTGGGCCAGGATCCAGTCGGCGATGCCCTGCGTGTTGCCGACCAGATGGTCGCAGCCGCGGTAGTATTCGAGGTCGTAATAGCCGCCGAGGCGGCCGACGGTGACCCAGGGGCCATTTGGCGTGAAGCGCGCGGCCCGGTTCATCCAGGCCACCGCGACGCGGGGGCCGAAGGCCTTCAGCACGCGCCCCAGCCGGGGGCCGGTGAACAGGTCGAGCGGCCCGCCGAAGCCGAGCTGCACCGGCCGCAGGCCCTCGGCCGCCAGACGGCCGGCGCGTTCGGCGTTGCGGCGGATGACCGGGAGCACCGTGTCCCCGGCCCGGTGCAGGGCGATGGTGAGGCGTTCGAAGAACAATTCGGCCCCGCCGGCCGGCGAGCCGGCCATGATCTGCGCAATCTTCATGAGGTCCACGCGTGACGTCGCTGGGCGTGACGTCGCTGGGCGCAACGTCGCTGGGCGGGGTATCGCGGTGCGGAAGAAAACGGCCTGGTCATGCAGGGCGGCTGTCTAGCACTTCTTGTCCGAACATGCGCCAGGGACCAACTATAACGACATGACATATCTGACAGAACTGCCGGCGCGCGGGGTGATCGAGATCGCGGGAGAGGACCGGGTGGCGTTTCTCCAGGGCCTGGTGTCCAACGACGTGGAACTTGTGGCCACCGGGCGGGCGGTCTGGGCTGGGCTGCTGACGCCGCAGGGCAAGTATCTGGCCGATTTCTTCATCCTGACCGACGGCAACGCCTTGCTGCTGGATTGCGAGCGGTCGCAGATCGCCATGCTGGCGCCGAAACTGTCGCGGTTCCGGCTGCGCGCCAAGGTGACGGTGGCCGCGCGGGAGGATCTGCGGGTCGGCGTGGCGTGGACGGGCGTGGCGGGGGGCGGCGACGCTCCGGCGGCGGCCATCGTCGCGCCCGATCCGCGGCTGCCGGAGGCCGGCTGGCGGCTGATCTCCCCGGTGCCGCTGGCCGCCAACGCGACGCCGGCGGACTGGGACCGGCACCGGCTGGGCCTCGCGCTGCCGGACGGCACGCGGGATCTGGAGGTGGACAAGACCGTGCTGCTGGAAGCCGGGTTCGACGAGCTTGGCGGGGTTTCGTGGACCAAGGGCTGCTACATGGGGCAGGAATTGACCGCGCGCACCAAATACCGGGGGCTGCTGAAACGCCGGCTGGTCGCCGTCACGGCCGAGGGCGGCCTGCCGGAGGCGGGGACGCCGGTGCTGCGCGACGGCGTGGAGGTGGGGACGCTGCGCTCCGGCCGCGACGGGGTCGGCCTGGCCGTACTGCGGCTGGACGCCATCGGCGCGAAGCTGTCGGCGGCGGGCAAGGCGCTGACGGCCCGTGTGCCCGGCTGGGCGGCCCTGTCGGAAAGCGCCGCCCAATAGTGCCCTACGCGTTTAGGGCATGCACGGCGGAGGACGGCCAGGTGATCGTCGCGACGTCGCCGGGCTCGACCGGGTGGCTGTAGTAGAGATGGTCGGGCAGCAGCGCGGCCGCCTCCACCCCCGCGTCGGTGGCCAGCGCCACGCGCACGATCGGGCCCTGGTATTCGACCACGGCGACGCGCCCGGTAAGGCTTGGCTCTGGCCCCTGCCCCGCACCATCCAGCCGGCACTGGTCGGCGCGGACCGCGATCATGCCGTTCTGCCACGGCAGCACGTTGTGGCCGCCGATGAAGCGGGCGATGAAGGCGCTGGAGGGACGTTCGAACACCTCGCGCGGCGAGCCGCTCTGGCGGATCCGGCCATCCTCCATCACCACCATCAGGTCGGCCAGCGCCATCGCCTCCTCCTGGCTGTGGGTGACGTGGATGAAGCTGATACCGAGCTCGCGCTGCAGGCGCTTCAGTTCCTCGCGCATGCGCACCCGCAGGAACGGATCGAGCGCCGATAGCGGCTCGTCGAGCAGCAGAACGCTCGGCTTGGTGATCAGCGCGCGCGCCAGCGCCACGCGCTGCTGCTGGCCACCGGAAAGCTGCGCCGGCAGCCGGGCGGCGAATTCCTCCATGTGAACGAGGGCGAGGAACTCGCGCGCCTGCCGGTGGCGTTCGGCTTTCGCCACGCCGCGCATCTTCAGGCTGAAGGCGACGTTGTCCAGGCAGCTCAGATGCGGGAACAGCGCGTAGCTCTGGAACATCATCGCCGTGCCGCGCCGCGCCGGCGCCAGGCCGGTGATGTTGGCGCCGTTGATCAGGATATCGCCCTCGCTGATCATCTCATGCCCGGCGATCATGCGCAGGGTCGAGGTCTTGCCGCAGCCGCTCGGGCCGAGCAGGCAGGTGTAGCTGCCCTTGGGGATGCGCAGCGAAATTCCGTCCACCGCGATCGTGTCGCCATAGCGCTTGGTGACGGAGATCAGCTCGACATCGAACCTGGGGTCCATCGGTATATCCTCGATATGAAATGATCAGGCGGCGCGAACCAGCCCGCGCCGGCGCTGCATGCGAAAGACCAGCAGCAGGGTGACGCCGATCACCCCGAACGACACCGCCGTGGTCACGGTGCCGATGGCGAACAGGGTGGGCGAGCTGGAGGAGGAGATCAGCGCGTAGATCTCGAGCGGCAGGGTGTTCCGGGTGCCGATGGTCAGGGTGGTGCGGGCATATTCGTCGTAGGACAGCGTGAACGCGCCCATCGCCACGCCGAGGATGCCCGGCAGCAGGATGGGCAGGGTGACATGCACCAGGCGCTGCCAGGCGCTGGCGCCGAGATCGCTGGCCGCTTCCTCCCACGAGCGGTTGAAGCGGTTGACCACGGCGAACATGGCCAGCAGGCCGAACGGCAGGGTCCAGGTCAGCTGGGCGCCGAGGGCGGAGGTGAACAGGCCAGTCTGCCAGCCGAGGAACTGAAAGCCGAGGCCGATGCCGAAGCCGACCAGCAGGCTTGGCATCACCAGGCTGGCGATGGCGAGGTAGAACAGCGCGCCCGCGCCGGGGAACTTGCGGCGAAAGCCGAGCCCGGCGGCGACCGAAACCGCCACCGTGATGGCGCTGACCAGCACGGCCAGTTCCAGCGAGCGGCCGAACGACACCGGGATGTTCGCCATCTGCTCGGGCTTGACGATGTCGCGAAACCAGACCGTGGAGGCGCCGACCATCGGGAAGGTGACGCCGCCGTCCGGACCCTGGAAGGACAGCACGTAGATCACCAGCATCGGGCCGTACAGGAACAGAAGAAACAATCCGAACAGGCTGGCCAGGGCGTAGAAGGTCCAGGGCCGCTTTTCATGCGTTCGGGAAGAATGGCTCATTTCACCAGCTCCTTGCGCACGTCCACCACCCGCATCATGCCGGCGACCAGGATGGCGACGAAGATGACCAGGATCATCGCGTTGGCCGCGGCCGGAGGATACTGCATCGCCTGGATCTCGGTCGACAGCGCCGAG
>JBBIQA010000034.1:25811-29552 GCA_037442565.1 Rhodospirillales bacterium | reverse complement strand
CCGGCCGATGCTGACGGGGTGGGAGATCGCGCCCATCGTGATCGCGACCCAGGGCCGTGTAGCGCTGGGCGACGAGATCGGCGCGGTGTTGGAAGCCGCCGCGGTGGCCGTGCTGATCGGCGAGAGGCCGGGATTGTCGGCGGCGGACAGCCTGGGGATCTATCTGACCTGGCAGCCTCGCCCGGGGCGAACCGACGCGGAACGCAACTGCATTTCCAATGTGCGCCCGGAAGGCCTGCCGCCCTCGGCGGCGGGGGCGAAGCTTGCCTGGCTGATCGGGCAAATGCGCGTTCTGGGCCTGACCGGGATCGGGCTGAAGGACGAGCAGGGCGTCGCACGGCTCCGATAGCTGCCCGGAACCGTCACGGCCGGGCAAACCATTGGTTCTCGCCATAAACGAAAAAACGGGACATGCGGGTGCCGTCCCAGCGGTACAGCATCTGGCGGCCCTGGACGACCGGCAGGCGAACCCGGTCCGGCCAGAACAGCGCGGCGGCCTGGCCTTGCGGCCAGCGGACGGCGGGGTAGACGATCCCGTCCCCGCCCTGCGTCCGGATCCGCGCTCCGAGCGCCTGGCCGGAATGCCAGTCGTCGGGGGACAGGCAGGCTTCGTGGTCCCCGGCGCGGAGATCGTGCAACTGGCCGGCGATGGCGGCACGGAGTTCGCGGAACTGCGCCTCCCCGGCCGGTTCGGCGGTGGCGCGCATGAAGCGTTCGAAGTGATGCGCGGTTTCGGCCAGGGCGACGTCGAAGCTGTCGCCGCAGTACCACACGCCGTGGCTGCCATCGGAGAAACGGCTGGGCCGGTCGCGGGAGGCGTGGGTGAAGGCGCCCATCACCAGGCTGGCGGTCGGGCCGGCGATGCGCCTTTCGGGCGGAACCAGGGCGAGATCGCCGATATCATCGCGAACACGGGGATTGGTCCTGGCCTCGGCGCTGGCGATGAGATCCCAGTCGGCAGGATCGGCGATGTCCTCGAACAGCCAGACCGGCGGGTAGATCGTGCGGATGATGCGGTGGGCGGGGTCCCATGCGATATCGGCGGTCGGAGGCAGGCTCACCAGGCGCCGCGCTCCGCGTCCAGGTAGGTCCGCACCGCGGTGATGTCGGCGGGCGCGCCGGCCAGCATGCGCTCGAGCGCGGAGCGGCCGGCGAATGCGGTGTTGGGCTTGCGCACCCAGGCGTAGCAACGCTCCACATCGGCGAACAGGTAGCGCAGCGCCTTGTGGATCCCCATCAGGTCGGCGAGCCGCCAAACCGTATCGGACGGGATGGCGCCGATTTCGCCGCGCTTCCATCGGTACAACGTGGACGAACTGGGCTGGCCGAGCAGAACCCGTGCCTCGGTATCGCTGACGCCCCATTTTTCGAACAGCCGGAACACCGCCCGCAGCATGGCCGCCGCTTCGGCCGATGTAACCGGACCCGTTTGCGGCGCGGGCTTGGCGGCGAGTGACCGGATGAGGGTTTGCGTCATTCAGACTGATGTCTCCTGGCAGAGAATATAGGATTTTCTGCCAGGAGAAGCAAGGTCCTTAGAGCGTTTTCACGAAGAGTGAAAACGCTCTGGCCATCTTTTAGCGAGCAATTTCATCAGCCTAAGATCGCTTCGCGATTCCAGTCAGGCTGATATTGCTCTAGCCTGTCGCGAGCTCGATCAGGAACGGCCCCTTTCGGTTCACCGAACGGCGCAGCAGGTCGGCCAGGGTTTCGCAGTCATTGGCCGGGGCGGCTTCGACGCCCATGCCCTCGGCCAGCTTGCACCAGCCGATATCGGGGTTGCTGAGGTCCAGCATGTCCATCGCGGTGCGGCCGGGATTGGCGCCGACGTTGGCCAACTCGCCGATCAGGATCTGGTACTTGCGGTTCGACAGCAGGATGGTGGTGATATCCAGCTGCTCGCGCGCCTGGGTCCAGAGCGCCTGCAGCGTGTACATCGCCGAACCGTCGGCCTGCAGCGCGATCACGCGCCTGCCGGGGGCGCCGATCGCCGCACCAACCGCCGTCGGCGGGCCGTGCCCGATCGCGCCGCCGGTGCCGGCGAGCCAGTCATGCGGGGCGGCGGCGTAGGTCAGCGGAAAGAAGCCGCGGCCGTAGGTGACGGCTTCATCCACGATCACCGTGTCATCCGGCATCAGGGCGGAGACGGTGGCCGCGACGCTTTCGGGGGTCAGCTTGCCGCGCGCCACTTCCGGGCGGGGACCGACATCCGGCAGGGCCGCCTTCGGCGCGCCGAGCTCGTCGGCCAGGCGGGCCAGGGCGTCGGCCGGGTCCTGCTCGGGGCGGGTCAGGATCGTTACCTCGGCGTTGGGCGAGATCACGTAGCCGGGCTTGCCGGGATAGGCGAAGAACGCGGTAGGGCGGACGACGCCAACCAGGATCACGTTCTGGTATTCCGCCAGTAGTTGGACCGCCTGATCGACGACATAGGGCACGCGGTCCAGCGGGTAGCGACCCTGGCCGCGCTGGATGCGGCCGTTCGAACCCTGGGCGATCAGCTTGGCGCCGGTGGCGGCGGCGATGCGGTTGGCATCGGCCATCGGCCCGTCACGCAGGGCGCTGCCGCCGAGCACGATCAGCGTCTTCTGCCCCCGGCGCAGCACGGCCGCGGCTTGCTTGATGATCTGCGGGGCGGATTGCGGGCGCGGCAGGCGGGGCAATGCCTCGGCGACGACGCCGCCCTCGTTCCAGGACGAATCGGACGGCAGGATCAGCGTGGCGATCTGGCCGTGTCCGCTCAGCGAGGCCTGCACCGCGGCGGCGGCATCGGCGCCGACGCTGGCGGAGGTCATGGAGGTGCGGACCCAGCCGGAGACGCCACGTGCCCAGCCCTCGGTATCCGCCGTGAGCGGCGCATCGAGCGGACGGTGATAGGTTGCGTGGTCACCGACGATATTGACGATCGGGCTTAGCGCGCGGCGCGCGTTGTGCAGGTTGGCCAGGCCGTTGGCGAGGCCGGGACCGCAATGCAGCAGCGTGGCGGCGGGCTTGTCGGTCATGCGCGCGTAGCCGTCGGCGGCACCGGTGACGACGCCCTCGAACAGCCCGAGCACACAGCGCATGCCGGGAATGCGGTCCAAAGCGGCGACGAAATGCATCTCGGACGTGCCGGGATTGGAGAAGCAGGTGTCGACCCCGCTCTTCAGCAGCGTGCTCACCAGGCTTTCGGCACCGTTCATTGTCTTTTCCCCATGGCATTGGTGTTCGGGGCAAGACTGCGGGAGGCCGCGTCGGCTGGCAACCGGGCGGCTGGGCGGAAGGAAGGCCAGGGACTTCCGAACAAGGCAAACTGACGGCGATTGGGTTGGCTGCGTATCGCGCCGCGCCGACCTGCATCCGCAGGTCAGGAAGCCTGATCAGGAACTGCCGGATCAACGGGACGCGCCAAATTCGGAAAAGTGGGGGGCATTCTGTTGCCCGGGGCCCCCCTAACCGCGCTTGTCTCTGCTTACGCAGCTACAGCGAATGCCTCATGATTGTCATTGGCACTTGTGATATGACCCGATAACGGCGGTATCATGCCGGGCAAAAAGTGAGTCTTTACCACGCGTGTCGAGCCTATTTCGCCCCCATACCCCCGGCCGGACATCCGACCTGAAATCTGGTGGAGGCGCCGGGTACCGCCCCCGGGTCCACAACGTTTATTCCACGCACCGTTTATCGCCATAGCCGGCAAGCCGGCAAAGCGAATATAGGCACTCCCTGCCGGTTATGGAAGGGGACGTGCATGAGCCTGACAGA
>JBBIQA010000034.1:23083-25711 GCA_037442565.1 Rhodospirillales bacterium | reverse complement strand
TGTCGGCGCAGATGCTGAGCACGGTGAAACGGATGATCGCCGGCGAGGCGGTGGACCAGAAGGCCAGCGGCCTGTCGAAGCGGGAATGGGACGAGATGATGGGGGCCTTGGGCACGGCGCCGTGATCACCGTCTTCGGCTCGATCAACCTCGATCTGATCTTCGCCCTGCCTGCGATCCCGCGTTCGGGCGAGACATTGCTGACCCGGAGCGTGACGGTCGCACCAGGTGGCAAGGGGGCCAACCAGGCGGTGGCGGCGGCGCTGGACGGCGCCCGGGTGGCGATGGCCGGCGCGGTCGGGCGGGATGCACTGGCCGCCGGCGCGCTGGCGCTGCTGGGCGGGTCCGGGGTGGATCTGTCGCGGGTGATCGAGACCGATGCCGCCACAGGCTGCGCAGCGATCGCCGTCGATCCGCAGGGCCACAACGCCATCGCGGTGGGCTCGGGCGCCAATCTGCTGGCACGGGCGGATCAGGTGGAGGACGCGCTGCTGGGCCCCGGCAACACGCTGGTGTTGCAGATGGAGGTGGACCGCCAGCAGACCCAGACGCTGATCCGCCGGGCACGCAGCGCCGGCACGCGAATCATTCTCAATCTGGCCCCGGCGGCGCCGTTGTCCCTGGAGGCCCTGTCGGCGGTCGACCTGCTGGTGGTGAACGAGAGCGAGGCGGCGTGGCTGGCCGAGTATCTCGGCTGCTTCCCCGATGCCGCGGGCCTGCGCGCGGCGCTAGGCGTGGATGTGGTGCGCACGCTGGGTGAGAAGGGGGCGGAGTTGGCCGGAGAGAAAGGGCTGAGCACGATCGCGGCACATGAAATCGACGCGGTGGACACCACCGCCGCCGGCGATTGCTTCGTCGGCGTGCTGGCGGCCTCGCTGGATCGCGGTCTCGCGTTGGAACCGGCGCTGCGCCGCGCCTCCGTGGCGGCAGGGATCTGCTGCACCCGGCCCGGCAGCCAGAACAGCCTGCCGGCAGCCGCGGAGACGGATGCCGCCCTCAGTTGATCACGATGCGCGGTCCACTGCTGCGCGCGCCGTCCTTGGCGGAGATCTTCTTCCAGACCTGTTGAGCGATCGCATCATAGGCTTTCGCCGCGTCGCTGTCCGGCGCCGTGGCCGCGATCGGCTGGCCGGCGTCCGACGCCGTGCGGATGTCCAGCAGCAACGGCACCTCGCCGAGGAAGTCGGCACCGATGCGCTTGGCCTCCGCCCGCGCGCCGCCATGGCCGAAGATGTCGGAGCGGTGGCCGCAATTGGGGCAGCAGAAGAAGCTCATGTTCTCGACCAGGCCCAGCACCGGCACCTTGGTCTTCTCGAACATCGCCACGCCGCGCCGCGCGTCGATCAGGGCGATGTCCTGCGGGGTCGACACGATCACCGCCCCGGTAAGCGCCACGCGCTGCGCCATGGTCAGCTGCGCGTCGCCGGTGCCGGGCGGCATGTCCACGATCAGCACGTCCAGCGCGCCCCAGACGACGTGGCCCAGCATCTGCTCCAGCGCGCCCATCACCATCGGCCCGCGCCAGATCATCGCGGTGTCTTCGTCGACCAGGAAGCCGATCGACATTGCCTTCAGGCCCCAGGCCTCGAGCGGCAGCATCTTGTCGCCGCGGATCTCCGGCTTGCGGTTCAGGCCGAGCATGCGCGGCAGGCTGGGACCGTAGATGTCGGCGTCCAGCAATCCGACCTTCAGCCCGTGGCGGGCCAGCGAGACGGCCAAATTGACCGCCACGGTGGATTTGCCGACACCGCCCTTGCCGGACGCCACGGCGACGATCGCGCCGATATCCGGCAACAGCAGCGGCGGGCGCGGCTGGCCGTGGGCATGGCCGGCGGCGGCGGGCGGTGGCGGGGCTGCCGGCGCCTTGTGCGCGGTCAGCACCGCGGTCGCGTTGGTCACGCCGGGCTGGCGGGCCAGCACCGTTTCCACCGCGGCGCGCACCGGCTCCATGGCCGCGGCATTGGCGCGGTCCGTCAGCAAGGCGACATGCACCAGCGAGCCGCGCACATCGATGCCTTCGATCAGCCCGGCGGAGACGATATCGCGCCCGGACGCCGGGTCGGTCACGGCGCGCAGCGCCTCACGCAGGGCTTCCGGGGTGGGGGGGCGGATGCTCATGCGCTTGCAAACCTTCTGCTGACGGTCAATATGCAGCCCGCCAACGGATCGTGCCAGCGGACCTGGGCGGAACACGCCGCTCGGGCGCCGCCTGCATATGGCGCAGGTCGGCCGATCCGCCAATGTCTGACACCGTTCCCATTCGGGATCGGCGTTCGGACAACGCCCGGCTGCCGCCGCGCGACGCCGACATATTACAGGAGTTCCCTACCCCTATGCCTTGGAACAACGGCGGCCCAGGTTCCGGTCCCTCCAACCCCTGGGGCACTCCTGGCGGCTCGCCGAAAGACGGCGGCGGCAAAGGCGGGCAGAAGCCGGATGGGCAGAAGCCGGGCGGTCCCTGGGGACCAGGCGGACCCGGCCGTGGCCCTGGCGGCCCCGGGGGCGGCCCCGGGGGCGGCCCTGGGGGCCCCGGACAGATGCCCGATCTGGATGAGGTGATCGCCCGCGCGCAGGCCTTTATCCGCGGCCTGATGTCCGGCGGCGGTGGCACTGGCGGTGGCACTGGCGG
>JBBIQA010000034.1:6320-22983 GCA_037442565.1 Rhodospirillales bacterium | reverse complement strand
GGCGGTGGCACTGGCGGTGGCACTGGCGGCGGTGGCTCGGGCAAGGGATCCTGGTCCGGCGGACCGATGGGTTTCTTCACCGGCGGGCGAGGACTGGCCTTGCTGGGCGTCGCGGTCGCCGTGCTCTGGCTCGCCTCCGGCCTCTACCGTGTGCAGCCGGACGAGCAGGGCGTCGTCTTGCGCTTCGGCGCGTATAACCGCACCGACCTGCCCGGCCTGAACTACCACTGGCCCTGGCCGGTGGAGAGTGTGCAGCGCCCGGCGGTCACCCGCATCAACCGCACCGAGATCGGCTACCGGACCACGTCCAGCAACAGCCGCATGGAAGCCGGGCACGACACCTCCGGGCGCGACGTGCTGGCGGAAAGCCTGATGCTGACCGGCGACGAGAACATCATCGATATCGACGTCGCCATTTTCTGGCGCATCCGCGACGCCTCGGCATTTCTGTTCAACACCCGCGATCCGCAGGCGACGGTGCGTTCCGTCGCCGAAAGCACGATGCGCGAGGTGATCGGCCGCACCCCGATCCAGCCGGCGCTGACGGAACTGCGCGCCACCATCGAGACCGATGTCCTGAAAGAGACCCAGTCGATTCTGGACCAGTACGGCGCCGGAGTGGAGATCACCCAGGTACAGCTGCAGAAGGTCGACCCGCCGGCTGCCGTGGTGGAAAGCTTCCGCGACGTGCAGCGCGCCACCACCGACGCCGAGCGCATGCGCAACGAGGCCCAGGCCTATCAGAACGACATCGTGCCGCGCGCCCGCGGCGAGGCCGCGCGCATCACCGCCGAGGCCGAGGGCGCCCGGCAGGCCTCGATCGCCGAGGCGACCGGCCAGACCCAGCGCTTCCTGTCGGTGCTGTCGGCCTATGAGCAGGCGCGGGATGTGACGATGGAGCGCATGTATCTGGAAACCATGCAGGAGATCCTCAGCCGCTCGCCGACCCTCGTCATCGATGAGAAATTCAAGGGATTGATGCCGCTGTTGCCGCTGGCCGACCGCTCCGTTCAGCCTGCGACCTCGCCCGCGGCCCAGGCGCCGCCGGCCGCGAGCGGTTCGCCGCCGGCCGCGAGCGGTTCGCCGCCTCCGCCACTGCTATCCCCACCGGTTCGGGGTCCGATCGTGCGAGGAGCGCCGCAATGAACCGCATCCTGACCATCGGCGCCGCGGCGCTGTTCGTTCTTATCGTGCTGGTGACGTCGTCCCTGTTCACGGTGCGCCAGACCGAGCAGGTGCTGATTACCCAGTTCGGCAGACCGGTACGGGTGATCACCAAGCCCGGCCTGCACGTCAAGATCCCGTTCGTGCAGACCGTGATCACCTTCGACCGCCGCCTGCTGAACCAGGAGGTGGCGAGCGAGGAGGTGATCCTGGGCGACCAGCGCCGCCTGATCGTCGACAGCTTCACGATGTTCCGCATCACCGATCCGCTGCGCTATTATCAGGCGGTGGGACCGGCCGAGGATGGCATTCGTGGGCGGCTGAACTCCATCGTGTCGTCCAGCCTGCGCCGTGTGCTCGGCAATCATTCGCTGCTGGACGTACTCAGCGCCGACCGCTCCCGGATCATGACCGCGATCCGTGGCCAGGTGAACACGGAAATGACCGGCTTCGGAGTCTCCATCGAGGATGTGCGCATCCGCCGCGCCGATCTGCCGGAGGAGAACACCCAGGCGATCCTGAGCCGCATGCAGTCCGAGCGCGAGCGCGTGGCCAAGCAGCTACGCGCCGAAGGGGCGGAAGCCGCCCAGCGCATCCGCGCCGGAGCCGAACGCGACCGCACGGTGCTGCTGGCCGACGCGCGCGCCACCGCCGACAAGCTGCGCGGCGAGGGCGAGGCGGCTGCCAGCCGGCTGTATGCCAAGGCCTATGAGCAGGATGCCGGCTTCTTCACCGCCTGGCGCACGCTGCTGGCCTATCGCGAGGCTTTCGCCGGCGGCAACGCACGGCTGGTGCTGACGCCGGATAACGATTTCTTGAAACTGCTGCAGACCGCTCCGGTGCCGGCTCCACGATCGGCGCCGGCCACGAAGTAGACCCCGCCGCGCGTCAGGCCCGCATCGCGTCAGGCCCGCCTTGCTTCGGGCCCGTTGCGCAACACCCGTTGCTAGAAGCGGCCGGACGTTCCATATGCCGCCCGTCAGCCAGGAAATTGTCCCATGCGCTCTGTTAGAACTCGCCCGCTCCATCTCCTGCTCGCCCTCAGCGTCGCGGTTGCGCCGGTGGTCACCGCGACCGGCGTCCTGATCGGGGCCAGCGCGCCTGCCCTGGCGCGCACCGCGCCGGAAAGCTTCGCCGATCTGGCCGCCAAGCTGCAGCCCTCGGTGGTCAACATCTCCTCCAGCAGCACCGTGCAGGCCCGCGGCGCCGACCGGCCGGGGCCGGATGTGCCGATGTTCCCACCGGGCTCGCCGTTCGAGCAGTTCTTCAAGGATTTCCTGGAGCGCAACCGCCCGCAGGGCCGTGGCGGACAGCAGCCGCAACAGCCGGTGCCGGACCGCAAGACCCAGAGCCTGGGCTCGGGCTTCATCATCGACCCCTCCGGCCTGATCGTGACCAACAACCACGTGATCGACGGCGCCGACGAGATCACCGTCACCCTCTCCGACAACACCACGCTGAAGGCCGAACTGGTCGGCAAGGATGATCGGGAGGACGTGGCGCTCCTGCGGGTCAAGCCCGACAAGCCGCTGGTGGCCGTTTCCTTCGGCGACAGCGATACGGCGCGCGTGGGCGACTGGGTGCTGGCGATCGGCAATCCTTTCGGCCTGGGCGGAACAGTCACCGCCGGCATCGTCTCCGCCCGCGGCCGCGACATCCGCTCCGGGCCCTATGATGACTTCATCCAGACCGATGCCGCGATCAACCGCGGCAATTCCGGCGGACCGCTGTTCAACATGAACGGCGAGGTGATCGGCATCAACACCGCGATCTACTCGCCGTCCGGCGGCTCGATCGGCATCGGCTTCTCCATCCCGGCCAACATGGCCAAGACCGTGGTGGCGCAGCTGAAGGAATACGGCCATGCACGGCGCGGCTGGCTGGGCGTGCGCATCCAGCAGGTCACTCCCGACATCGCCGAGAGCCTGGGCATGAAGGGAGCGACCGGCGCGATGGTCGCCGGCGTGAACGAGGGTGGGCCGGCCGAGGCGGCGAAGATCCGCAACGGCGACATCATCCTCAAGTTCAACGGCCAGGATGTGAAGGAGATGAAGCACCTCCCCCGCCTGGTGGCGGAAACGCCGATCGGCCAGGAGGTTCCTGTCACCCTGTGGCGCGACGGGCACGAAGTGACCGTGCAGGCCAAGCTCGGCGAGTTGCCCGACGACCAGAAAGTCGCCTCCGGCCCCGCGCCGGGCAAGACCGAAGGGGTAAAGCCGACCGAAATCACCGGTTTGGGCCTGCGCCTGTCGGCGCTGACGCCGGAAACCCGCGACCGGTTCCAGATCGGCCCCGATCAGAAGGGCGTGGTGATCGCGGACGTGATCGCCAACAGCGCCGCCGCCGAGCGTGGCCTGAAGCCGGGCGACGTGATCCTGGAAGTGCAGCAGGAATCGGTGAGCACGCCGGCCGATGTGCTGAACCGGGTGGATGCGGTGCGCAAGCAGAACCGCAAATCGGTGCTGATGCTGGTGCAGAGCAGCGACGGGCTGCGCTGGGTGCCGCTGTCGCTGGCGCCGACCGCTGGCAAGCCGGGCAAGCCGGGCTGAACTCTGCCGGGCTGAGCTCTGCCGGCAGATCGCCGCTGGAGATGCCGGCTGGCCGCCGGACGGTATTGAGGGATAGCGTTTGGCGCCTCGCCGCAGGCGCGCTATGGGTGCGCCGGCGTCGCTGGGGCGTTCCTGGCCTGCGATAACGAGGTTGACGATGGAAGACGATCAGGACCAGAGGCCGGAAAGCCTGCTGCCCTATGACGAATGGACGCAGCAGGCACTGCGCCAGGTGGTGGAACGCGCCCTGTCACACCTCGCGGAGAACGGCCTGCCCGGGGAGCATCATTTCTACCTGACGTTCCGCACCGACCACCCTGCCACCGTGGTTCCGGCCCGGCTGAAGGCTCAGTATCCGCAGGAGATGACCATTGTCCTGCAGCACCAGTTCCGCGACGCGCAGATGTCGGACGGGCTGTTCAGCGTGGTGCTGTCCTTCGGCGGCGTGCCGTCCACCCTGGTGATCCCGCTGGCGGCGATCACCGGCTTTGCCGATCCCGCCGTGCAGTTCGTGCTGCGCTTCCAGTCCCCAATCGACATCGCCAATACCGAAGAAGACGACGGCGAGGCGGCGGCGGAAGATGCCACGCAAGCCGAGCCGGAAGCCGCCGGCGACGATGCCGAACCGCCGGAGACCCCGCAGGTCGTCAGCCTGGATGCCTTTCGCCGCCGCACGCCCCCCAAGACCTGATCCGAAAGGACCCATGATGAACGCACCCACCCACGCCGTTTCCGGGCAGCGTCCGTCCGGCTTTCTCTATTCGCCCATGTTCCCGCTGGGTCCGGATCAGATCGCCTGGAAGAAGCTCGACATCCAGGGCGTGAGCACATCGACCTGCGACGGCAAGACCGTGTTGCGCATCCAGCCGGACGCGCTCAGCGAACTGGCGCTGCGGGCGTTCCACGATGTGTCGCACCTGCTGCGCCCCGCGCATCTGGCACAGCTGCGGAAAATCCTCGACGACCCCGAGGCATCGGCGAATGACCGGTTCGTCGCGCTCGACCTGCTGAAGAACGCCAACATCTCCGCCGGCGGCGTGCTGCCGATGTGCCAGGATACCGGCACGGCCATCGTGTTCGGCAAGAAGGGCCAGCGCGTCTGGGTGGAGGGCGACGAGGAGGAGGCGCTCAGCTACGGCGTGCACCGCACCTATACCGAGACCAATCTGCGCTATTCGCAGATGGCGCCGCTGTCGATGTTCGAGGAGACCAACACCGGCAACAACCTGCCGGTGCAGTTCGACATCATGGCAGCCCCCGGCGAACATCATGCCGACGAATTCCACCTGATGTTCGTCGCCAAGGGCGGCGGCTCGGCCAACAAGACCTTCCTGTTCCAGGAAACCCGCGCCATCCTGACGCCGGAAAAGCTGCTGGCCTTCCTCGGCACCAAGATGAAGACGCTGGGCACCTCCGCCTGCCCGCCCTATCACCTGGCCATCGTGATCGGCGGCACCAGCGCGGAACTGACGCTGAAGACCGTCAAGCTCGCCTCCACCAAGTGGCTGGATACCTTGCCCACGTCCGGCAGCAAGGCCGGGCACGCGTTCCGCGACCTGGAGATGGAACAGAAGGTGCTGGAGCTGTCGCGCAATGTCGGCATCGGCGCGCAGTTCGGCGGCAAGTATTTCTGCCACGACGTGCGGGTGATCCGCCTGGCGCGGCACGGCGCTTCGCTGCCGGTCGGCATGGGCGTGTCCTGCTCGGCGGACCGGCAGATCCTGGCCAAGATCACGCCGGAAGGTGTCTTCCTCGAACAGCTCGAGACCGATCCGGCGAAATATCTGCCGGAAACCACCGACGAGCATCTTCCCGATGACAGCGTGCACGTGGACCTGAACCGCCCGATGGCGGAGATCCGCGCCCAGCTTTCGCAGTATCCGGTGAAGACCCGGCTGTCGCTGACCGGCACGATGGTGGTGGCGCGCGACATCGCCCACGCCAAGCTGAAGGAACGGCTGGATGCCGGGCAAGGTTTGCCCGACTACATCAAGAACCACCCCGTCTACTATGCCGGACCGGCCAAGACGCCTGCTGGCATGGCGACCGGCAGCTTCGGCCCGACCACGGCCGGGCGGATGGACAGCTATGTGGCCGAATTCCAGGCCGCCGGCGGCAGCCTGATCATGCTGGCCAAGGGCAACCGCTCGAAGGCGGTGAAGGACAGCTGCAAGGCGCATGGCGGCTTCTATCTCGGCAGCGTCGGCGGCCCGGCCGCCCGGCTGGCGCAGGACTGCATCCGCCGCGTGGAGGTGCTGGAATATCCCGAGCTTGGGATGGAGGCGATCTGGCGCATCGAGGTGGAGAATTTCCCGGCCTTCATCGTGATGGACGACAAGGGCAACGATTTTTACGATGGACTGGAATAGGGGGCTGGAGTTATGCGCTTCACCGTGGACCGCCTGGATCATCTGGTGCTGAACGTGAAGGACGTGGAGATCACCGCGTCCTGGTACCAGCGCGTTCTGGGCATGGAGCGCGAGGAATTCGGTGAAGCGAACCGGACCGCGCTGAAGTTCGGCGGCCAGAAGATCAATGTCCGCCCGGTCGACGCCGATCTCGGCAGTTGGCCCACCGGTGTGAACGACGCGCCTGGCAGCGCCGATCTTTGCTTCGTCACCGCCATGGGGCCGGAGGACGTGATCGGCCATCTGCATGATTGCGGCGTGGAGATCCTTGTGGGCCCTGTGGACAGGATCGGTGCGCTGGGCCCGATCCGTTCCGTGTATTGCCGCGATCCCGATGGCAATCTGATCGAGATTTCCTCCTATCTGCCCCGCTGACACCCTGGCGCCTTTGCATACTGCGGACTTCGATTTCGATCTGCCGGATCGCTGCATCGCGCACCAGCCGGCGCGCCCGCGCGATGCGGCGCGGCTGCTGGTGGTGGGCGCGGCGCTGCAGGACCGTTTCGTTCGCGACCTGCCGGACCTGCTGCGCCCCGGCGACATGCTGGTCAGCAACGACACGCGCGTGATCCCCGCCCAGCTATCAGCGCTGCGCGGCCAGGCGCGGATCGGCATCACCCTGGACCGTCCGCGCCCCGACGGCGCCTGGCATGCTCTGGCCCGCAACGCCCGGCGGCTGCGCCCCGGCGACACGCTGGTATTCGAGGGCGCCGAGGATTTCACCGCCGCCGTGGTGGAGCGCGACCCCGATGGCGGCGTGGCGCTGGCCTTCAACCTGGAAGGCGAGGCCTTCGCCGAGGCGCTGTCACGCGCCGGCGCGCTGGCGCTGCCGCCGTATATCGACCGGCCCGCCGGCCCATTGCCGAAGGATGCCGAGGACTATCAGACGGTCTTCGCCACTCATGACGGGGCTGTCGCCGCACCCACCGCCGGGCTGCATTTCACCCCGGCGCTGCTGGCGGCGATGGACGCGCGGGGTGTGCTGCGCACGACGATCACCCTGCATGTCGGCGCCGGCACATTCCTGCCGGTGCGCTCGGAGGACATCGCCGAACACCGCATCCATGCCGAACGCGGCGAGATCACGCCGGCCGCCGCCGATGCGATCAACGCGGCGCGCGCCGCCGGCGGAAGGATCGTTGCCGTGGGCACCACCTCCCTGCGCCTGCTGGAATCGGCGGCGGATGAATTCGGAAAGATCCAGCCGTTTTCGGGGGAGACGGAAATCTTCATCCTGCCAGGCCATCGCTTCCGCGGGGTCGATCTGCTGATGACCAACTTTCATCTGCCGCGCTCGACCCTGTTCATGCTCGTCTGCGCCTTCGCCGGCACCGAGCGGATGCGCGCGGCCTATGCGCATGCGATCCGGAATGGCTACCGGTTCTACTCCTATGGCGATTCGTCGCTGCTGAGCCCGCAATGAGCCTGACCCACAGCGTGATCGCGACCGACGGGCCGGCGCGCGCCGGCCTGCTGCGGACCGCGCATGGCGAGGTGCCGACGCCGGTGTTCATGCCCGTCGGCACCGCCGGGACGGTGAAGGCGATGACCGCGGACGCGGTGCGCGCCACCGGCGCGAAGCTGGTGCTGGGCAACACCTACCATCTGATGCTGCGCCCCGGCGCGCAGCGGGTTGCCGAACTCGGCGGCCTGCATCGCTTCATGGACTGGCCCGGGCCGATCCTCACCGACAGCGGCGGCTTTCAGATCATGTCCCTGTCGCAGCTGCGCAGGATGGACAAGGACGGGGTCACCTTCCAGTCGCATATCGACGGATCGAAACACCGCCTGACCCCGGCCGGTTCGATCGGCATCCAGCATCAACTGGACGCCACGATCACCATGGCGCTGGATGAATGCACGCCGTTTCCCGCCACTACGGAAGAAGCTGAACGGTCGATGGAAATGTCGATGCGCTGGGCGCTGCAATCGCGCGAGGCGTTTATCGCGCGGGACGGCTACGGGCTGTTCGGCATCGTGCAGGGCGGCATCTATCCTGACTTGCGCGCCCGGTCCGTCGCGGCGCTGGCGGGGATCGGCTTCGAGGGCTACGCCGTCGGCGGTCTGGCGGTCGGTGAGGGCCAGGAGATGATGTTCTCCGTGCTCGACAGCACCGTGCCCCTGCTGCCGGCGGACAAGCCACGCTATCTGATGGGCGTCGGAACGCCGGACGATTTAATTGGCGCGGTGGCACGCGGGATCGACATGTTCGACTGCGTTATGCCGACGCGGGCCGGACGCACCGCACGGGCCTATACGTCCCAAGGCGTGTTCAACCTGCGCAACGCCCGCTTCGGAGCCGATGCTCGCCCGTTAGATCCCGCCTGTGGTTGCCCGGCTTGCACGCGCCATACGCGGGCCTATCTGCATCATCTCTTCCGCGCCGACGAAATGCTGGGGCCGATGCTGCTGACCTGGCATAATCTGAGCTATTATCACGATCTGATGGCCGGGCTGCGCCAGGCCGTCATCGCCGGCAAGTTTTCCGAACATGCCCGTTCCGTGCGCGCCGGCTGGACCGCCGGAGAGGAGCCGATATGACCGAAAGCCCCTATGCCGGCCTGACCCAGCTCGGCCAGCAGATCCCGGCCCCGACCTCGCCCGAATCCGCGAATCTGGAACGAGTGCCCAATCCGGCATTGGGAAAAGCCTATGTCGTGCGCTTCGTCTGTCCGGAGTTCACCTCGCTCTGCCCAATGACCGGACAGCCGGATTTCGCCCATATCGTGGTCGATTACGTGCCGGACGAATGGCTGGTGGAGAGCAAGTCGCTAAAATTGTTCTTCGGCAGCTTCCGCAATCACGGTGCCTTTCACGAGGCCTGCACGATGATGATCGCGGACCGGCTGGTGGCGTTGCTCCGCCCGCGCTGGCTGCGCATAGGCGCCTATTTCTATCCGCGCGGCGGCATGCCGATCGACGTGTTCTACCAGACCGGCACCCCGCCGGAGGGCGCGTTCATTCCTTCCCAGGACGTGCCGCCCTACCGTGGCCGCGGCTGACGACCCGCGCAATTCCATCCGCGACCGGGCGCTGGCGCTCGGGTTTCATGCCGTTGGTTTCTGCCGTGCCGAGCTTGGCCCGCAGGCCCGCACTCGACTGCGGGAGTTCCTCGCCGCCGGGCAGCAGGGCGACATGGGTTGGCTGGCGGAGCGCATGGACCAGCGCAGCCATCCGCAGGCCCTTTGGCCGGAGGCGCGCAGCGTGATCGCGCTCGGCCTGTCCTATGCACCGGATAGCGATCCGCTGGCGACACTGGAACATCCGGATCGCGGCAACATCTCGGTCTATGCCCGCAACCGCGACTATCACGACATCGCCAAGGGCATGCTGAAACATCTGGGCCAGTTCATCGTCTCCCGCTTCGGCAACGGGATAAAGGTGTTCGTCGATACCGCGCCGGTGATGGAAAAGCCGCTGGCCGAGCGGGCCGGGATCGGCTGGCAGGGCAAGCACACCAATCTGGTTTCCCGGGCGCACGGTTCCTGGCTGTTCCTGGGTGAAATCTATACCACGCTGGAGATCCCGCCCGATCCGCCGCACAAGGACCGTTGCGGCTCTTGCTCGCGCTGCCTGGCCGCCTGCCCCACCAACGCCTTCCCGGCGCCGTACCGGCTGGATGCGACACGCTGCATCTCCTACCTGACGATCGAGCACAAGGGTGTCATCCCCGAGGCGTTCAGGGCCGCGATGGGCAACCGCATCTATGGCTGCGATGACTGCCTGGCGGTGTGCCCGTGGAACCGCTTCGCCGCCGCGACCGACACGGAGAAATTGCGGGCGCGCGCCGATCTGACCGCGCCAAGGCTGGCGGAGTTGGCCCTGCTGGACGACGCGGCGTTCCGCGGCCTTTTCGCCGGTTCGCCGATCAAGCGCATCGGGCGGAACCGTTTCATCCGCAATGTGATGATCGCCATCGGCAATTCCGCGGATCCGTCTTTGGCCCCGGTCGCGCAGCGTCTGTCGGCCGATCCCGATCCGGTGGTGGCGGAAGCCGCGGCCTGGGCGCTGGCGCGGCTGACGGCATGACCGGTCTGATCAAGCGCAGCTTTTCCCTGGCCGGCCATCGCACATCCGTGGCGCTGGAGGACGCGTTCTGGTCCGCCCTGATGGAAATCGCCCGGGATCGGGGAAAGACGCTCTCTGCCCTGGTGGCCGGGATCGACGCCGAACGAAGCCCCGATCGGCCGCTGGCCTCGGCATTGCGGCTGGAGGCCCTCGCCGCCTTCCGCGCCGCGCGCGGCTAGAGTCTGTCAGGGCTTCATTGAAGCCCTGACAGACTCTAGCTCATTGTTTTCGCGTCTGTTTATCCGTCTCCGGCGATTCCGCCTACGCCGGACAGACGCTAGATAACGCTTCGCTTACCTTTCACCCAACGTGAAAGCTCTACGGCAACCGGCGCAGCAGTCCGTCCAGCGACGTGCGCCAAGCCAGGAATTCGTCGCTCGCTGCCCAAAGCTCCCGGAGTTCCGACGGTTCGTCGCGCACCCGCCGCACCGCGTCCCTTGCCTTGGCCAGCAGCGCCGCGGATGGGCGGTCTGCGAGGCCGCCGATCCAGTTCTGCAACGGCTTGGGAAGCCCGTCGTGCTCCTCCCCTGCCGCCTGCGCCGCCAGTTCCGCCGCGGCCACGGCCTCCTCCGCGTCGGAGGCGTCCAGTTCGTCCGGCTCGGCCGCCAGCAGGTTGTCCAAGGTCGCCTCGATCAGGCTCAGATCGGCGGACCGGGCACATTCCAGCGCCCAGTCCGCCGCCGCGTCATTCTCGAAGCTGCCCGGTCCCCAGGCTGCCACCGTCCGGTTGCCCGCTGGCCAGCGGTCAGCCGATGCCTTCGAACAGCACGGTGCTGATATAGCGTTCGGCGAAGGACGGGATGATGGTCACGATCAGCTTGCCCGCCATCTCCGGCCGCCTGGCCAGCTTCAACGTGGCGGCCAGCGCCGCGCCGGAGGAGATGCCCACCGGAATCCCCTCGGTCACGGCCAGCCGCCGCGCGGTGGCCAGCGCGTCGTCGTTGGACACCAGCAGGACTTCGTCATAGCCATGGGTGTCCAGGATTTCGGGCACGAAACCGGCGCCGATGCCCTGGATCACGTGCGGCGAATGTTTCCCGCCCGACAGCACCGGGCTCAGTTCCGGCTCCACCGCGAATATCTTCAGTTCCGGCCGGCGCGGCTTCAGCGCATGCGACAGGCCAGTGATCGTGCCGCCGGTGCCGACGCCGGAGACGATCGCGTCCACCATGCCGGCGGTGTCGTACCAGATCTCCTCGGCGGTGGTGTGTTCGTGGATTTCCGGATTGGCCGGATTGGCGAACTGGTTGGCCAGCACGGAGCCGGGGATCTCCGCCAGCAGTTCCATCGCCTTCCTGTTGGACCCGGTGATGCCCTCCGCACGCGGCGTCAGTTCCAGCCGGGCACCGAGATAGGCCAGCATCTTGCGCCGCTCGATCGACATGCTGTCCGGCATGGTCAGGATCAGCTTGTAGCCGCGCGCCGCGCACATGAACGCCAGGCCGATGCCGGTGTTGCCCGATGTCGCCTCGATCACCGTCCCGCCCGGCGCAATCTTGCCCTGCGCCTCCAGGTCCAGGATCATGTTCACCCCGATGCGATCCTTCACGCTGGCCAGCGGGTTGAAAAATTCCAGCTTCAGGCAGATGTCGGCCAGGATGCCGTCCTCGGCGGTGATCCGGGGGATGCGCACCAGCGGCGTGTTGCCGATCGTCTCGGCGATGCTGTCATAGATCCGGCCCCGATGCGGGCGGTCGAACACGAGCGGCTTCTGGGTCATCGGACATTTCCCTGGATTGGATCAGCGAGCCCCGATCATGCCGGTTTCTTCTCCCGCCGCCAAATGCATCCCTCTGAAAAGAATAACTCCCTCTCCAATCGTGGTATTGAAGAAAATCCGCTACTCCGCAGCCATCCTCTGGGGCTCGACCATTCCGGTCGCGGCGTGCAGATCGACCGACAGCAGGCGCGAAACGCCGCGTTCCTGCATCGTCACGCCATACAGCCGGTCCATCCGCGCCATCGTCAGCGGGTGATGCGTCACCACCAGGAAGCGGGTCGCGGTTTCCCGCACCATGTCTTCCAGCAGGGTGCAGAACCGTTCGACATTGGCATCATCCAGCGGCGCATCCACCTCGTCCAGCACGCAGATCGGCGCCGGGTTGCAGCGGAACACCGCGAAGATCAGGGACAGCGCGGTCAACGCCTGCTCCCCGCCCGACAGCAGCGACAGGGTGGCGAGCTTCTTGCCGGGCGGCTGGGCGTAGATCTCGAGCCCGGCCTCCAGCGGATCGTCGGACCCGACCAGGGCCAGATGCGCCCGGCCGCCGCCGAACATGCGGGTGAACAATTGCTGGAAGTGCCGGTCGACCTCCTGGAACACCGTGTTCAGCCGCTCGCGGCCCTCGCGGTTCAAATGGCCGATGGAGCCGCGCAGCTTGGCGATCGCCGCCGACAATTCGTCGCGCTCGGCGATGATGGTGGCGATGGTCTTTTCCACCTCGTCCGCCTCGATCTCCGCCCGCAGATTGACCGGCCCCATCTCCTCGCGCTCCTTCAGCAGGCGCTCAAGCTTGCGGCGGGCCTTGTCCTCGGTCTCGGGAGTGATCTCCGCTGGCGGGTCTGGCAGGGCGGCGTTGGCGCCGAGCCGTTCCAGAATGCGTTCGGCAACCGTGCCCCAGGCATGATCGGCCTGGGTGGCGTTGCCCTCGGCCCGCACCAGGTTCTCGCGCGCGCTGGCCAGCGCCGCTTCGGCGGCGCGCGCGGCACGCGCGGCGGCGGAACCGGCGTTGGACGCGGCGTTCAGCGCCTCGGCCGCACGCCGATGCATGGTTTCGGCTTCGCCGAGCGCATCCAGGGCAGCGCTTTTCTGTGCGGCGATCGCAGCCGGAGCCGCGGCGAGCGCGGCATGTTCGGCCCGGGCGGCCTCGGCGCGCGCGGTCAGGTCGGTGACGCGGGAGATCGCGTCGGCGGCGCGCTCGGCCCAGGCGGCGCGCTCCCGCTCGATCGACTGGCGGCGGTTCAACCGGCCGGAATGTTCGCGCAGCAGGCCGTCATGGGCGCTGCGGGCGGCATTCTCCGCGCCGCGCGCGGCGGACAGGGCGGAGCGCGCCTGCTCCACCCTGGCCCGCAGCGCGGCGATATCCGGCAGGGCGGCCTGGGCGTCGCGCGCCCTCGCCAGCGCCGCGTCGGCATCGTCGCGCTCGGGGGTCAGGCGGGTGATCTGCTGTTCCACCGCATCGATCCGGGCGGTGATCGTGGCGGCCTGATGGCTCAGCGCGTTGGCGGCGGAACGGGTACGCTCGATCGCCTGCTCGGCCTCGCGCCGGGCGTTGCGGGCCTGCTGTTCGGCGGTGGTGGCAGCGGTGGCGGCGGCATCGGCATCGATGCGGGCCTGCCGCGCCGCGGTGGCCTCGGCCTCCGCTTCCGTCAGTCGCGCCGCCAGGCCGTTCAGCCGGTTGCGCTGCTGTAGCCGCACGGCGGCGGCGGTGGGAGTGCCTGCCAGGATGGTGTAGCCATCCCAGCGCCACACCGCGCCCTGGCGGGAAACCAGCATCTGCCCGGGCGACAACGCCGGTTGCAGCGCGTCACCGGCCGCGTTGTCCTCGATCAGCCCGACCTGGGACACGGCGCGCGACAGCGCGGCGGGAAAGCGGATCAGGCTGGCGAGCGGCGTGGCGCCATCGGGCAAAGCGGGAACCGGGTCGAAGGCCGGCAGGTCGCGCCAATGACGGGCCGCACCGGGATTGGCGGCCGAGGACAATTCCTCGCCGAGCGCCGCGCCGAGGGCGGCTTCCAGGCCGGCGGGCACGCTCAGGGCGTCCAGCATCGGCGGCCAGCGTTCGCCGTCCTTCACGGCCAGCACCTCGCGCAGCGCCTGCACTTCGGCGGCGAGTTTTGCTCGTGCGGCGGAAGCGGCCGATTCCTGCGTGCGCGCCGCGTTCTGCGCCGCCTGGGCGGCGGTGCGCGCCTGTTCGGCCTGCTCGACCGCGATACGGGCCGTCGCCAGCCCGGCCTCGGCGGCCTCGAACGCGGCCTTGGCGGCGTCCAGCCGGGCGGGATCCACCGCCTGCGCGGCGGTTCGTCCGCGCTCGTCCAGCAATTTGGCAAATTGGTCGTTCAGCCGGCGGGCGCGCTGCTCGGCCTGGGCCAGTTCCTGCGCCACCGCCTGAGCCCGGGCCGAGGCTTCGGCCGCCCCTTCCGTGGCACGGTTGGCGGCGGCCTCGGCCTCGCGGACATGTTCGCTGGCCTCGGCCAGGGCGGCTTCGGCAGCCTGGGCACGCTCGGCATGGCCGAGATCGGCGGCGGCGATGGTGGCGTCCTCGCCGGCCAGCCGCTGCTCGGCAGCGATCGCATCGTGGCGCAGTTGGCCGGCGTGGGCCAGGTCGCGGTCCAGCGTCTCCAACCGGCGGACGGCTTCGGCGAGCGCCGTGCGGGCACGGGCCTCCTCGGCGGCGATCTGTTCCTGCGCGACGCGATGGCGTTCCAGCGCGGTGCGGGCATCGGCTTCGCGCGCGCGCAGCTCCGGCAGCGCGCCTTCGCCTTCTGTCGCCGCCGCTGCCGCGGCCGTGGCCTCGGCGGTCGCGGCGGCAACCGCCAGCCCGGCATCGTGCAGCGCCTGTTGAGCGGCCGCGCGGCCCTTTTCCACCTGGGCCCGCTGAATGGACAGCAGCTCCTGCTCCGCCTGGCGGATATTGCCGGAGATGTTGCGGTAGCGGCTGGCCTGCCGCGCCTGGCGCTTCAGCGCGCCGAGCTGGCCTTCCAGCTGCCCGCGCAGATCCTCGGCACGGGCCATGTTGGCCTCCGCCGCGCGCAGCTTCAGCTCCGCCTCGTGCCGTCTCGCGTGCAGCCCGGTGATGCCCGCCGCTTCCTCCAGCACCGAGCGGCGGTCCTCCGGGCGGGCATTGACGATCGTGCCGACCCGGCCCTGGCTGACCATGGCCGAGGACCGTGCGCCGGAGGCGAGGTCGGCGAACAGCGTCTGCACGTCGCGCGCCCGGACCTCCTTGCCGTTCACCCGATAGGCGCTGCCGTTGCCGCGCTCGATCCGGCGGCTGATCTCCAGTTCCGGCTGTTCGCTGAAGGGATGCGGCGCCAGGCCCCGCGCCTCCTCCAGCGACAGCGTCACCTCGGCGATGTTGCGCGAGGCGCGGGCGGTGGTGCCGGCGAAGATGACGTCGTCCATCTCGCCGCCGCGCATGTTCTTGGCGCTGCTCTCCCCCATCGCCCAGCGCAGCGCTTCCACCACGTTGGATTTGCCGCATCCGTTCGGTCCGACGATCCCGGTCAGGCCGGGCAGGATTTCAACGCTGGTGGCTTCCGCGAAGCTCTTGAAGCCGGCGATGCGCAGTCGGGAAAAGCGGACGGGCAAATCTGTCTCCGTTCAGGAGGCTTCGCTGACCAGCTTGGCGAAATCCTCGTAGCTCATGGCGCCGGAGGTGACCTTGCCGTTGATCGCGAAGGTTGGGGTTGCGTTGATGCCGTATTTCTTCTGGTCGAATGTCTGCCGAGCGACGATCCAGTCCTTCAGGGCTGTGTCGGCGACCGCCGCGTCGAAGGTGGCGCGCGACATGCCGGCGAGGGCGGCGATCTTCCAGATTTCCTCGGTCGGATTGGCCTGGCGGCTGAACGCCCAGCGATCCTGGTTGGCGAACAGGGCGCTGATGAACGGCTCGTAGCGCTCCGCCGGCAGGGTGCGGGCGACCATGGCGGCGGTCAGAGCGACCTGATCGAGCGGGAAGTCGTGGAAGACATAGCGGATCTTGCCGGTGTCGATCAGGTCGGACTTCACCTGCGGGAAGGTGGTGTTGGCGAAGTGGGCGCAATGGGTGCAGGTCAGGGAGAAGAATTCCAGCACCGTGACCTTGGCGGTCGGGCTGCCGAGCGCGCGCTCGCCCTCGGATGCCGGCTCCGCGGCATGCGCGAAGGCCGGGGCCAGGGAAATGGCGCTAACAACACCTAGTACTGAACGGCGGGTGATCGGCATCGGAACCTCTATATCTGGTGTTTCTACTGCTTGGAGGATGGGAGAGTCGAGGCTTTCGCGCGGCGACGGCCGCGCGCGGGGTCCACGGTCAGCACCGAACGGCTCAGTGCTGCCAGCGCATCCCGCAGATCGCCTGGCGGGAGGCCTGCCACGGCCTCCTCCGCCCGGCGTTCATCGGCTGGCGTCAGGGAACGGGTTTCCCTGGCGGCGACTCGGGAAGGGACAGGTGCATCGGTGGCCTGGACGAAGCCCAGGCGCTCGATCACGGCCGAGCCCAGATGGGTGTTGATGCGGGCGATCAGTTGGGGGGCGAGGTGCTGCAGTTCCATCGCCACCGGGCCGGTGCAAGCGAGGGTCAGCCTGCCGGCCGACAGCCGCCGGGGCGCGGTCAGCGCCGCCAGCCGCGGCCCAACGATGGCGGACCAGTCGGCCATCACCTGCGCCGCCGCCGGAGCACGCTTGCGAAACGCCGGGCGGGCGATGTCGGGCACCAGAGCGCCGACCGGGCGCGGCCCATAGACGTGTCGCGCCCCGTGGGGAGATGCCCC
>JBBIQA010000034.1:0-6220 GCA_037442565.1 Rhodospirillales bacterium | reverse complement strand
GCCCCGTGGGGAGATGCCCCGTAGACGGGAGGTGTTTCGCTCGCCATACCCGGTTGCGTGTCCCGCTTGACCATACCTTCTCTTAGCACTCCGTCCGGCTCCGCGCTGCTGGCCTGGTACGACCGGCACCGCCGGGCGCTGCCCTGGCGCGCCCTGCCCGGCGAGATGGCCGATCCATACCGCGTCTGGCTGAGCGAGATCATGCTACAGCAGACGAATGTAACTACCGCCATACCCTACTATGAAAAATTTGTCCGCCGTTTCCCCGATGTGAACGCATTGGCGGCGGCGCCGCTGGAAGCGGTGCTCGTGGCCTGGGCCGGGCTTGGCTACTATGCCCGGGCGCGCAACCTGCATGCCTGCGCCCGGGCAGTCACGGCGTTGGGCGGCTTTCCGCGCGATGTCGAGGCGCTGTTGGCGCTGCCCGGCATCGGACCGTACACCGCCACCGCCATCGCGGCGATTGCCTTCGGCCTGCCCGGCGTGCCCGTGGACGGCAATGTGGAGCGCGTCACGGCGCGTGTCTTCGCCATCGCCGAGCCGATGCCGGCGGCCAAGCCGGCCTTGCGGGCCGCGGCGGCCTCGCTTGGAGCCGATCCGGCCGCCCGGGCCCGCCCGTCCGATTTCGCCCAGGCGCTGTTCGATCTTGGCGCCACGCTGTGCACTCCCACCCAGCCGGCCTGCGCCGTGTGCCCGTGGCGGGAGCCCTGCGCCGGCCGCCGGGCCGGCATCGCCGCGGAGTTGCCGCGCAAGGCGCCGAAATCCGTCCGTCCCCTGCGCCACGGCGCGCATTTCTGGCTGACCGATGTGGCCGGCAACGTGCTGCTGCGCCGGCGCAAACCCACGGGGCTGCTCGGCGGCATGACGGAACTGCCGGGCACCGAGTGGCTCGGCGCCCCTCTGCCGGCGTCGGACGCCTTGACCCAGGCGCCGATGCCGGCGGACTGGCGCCGGGTGGGCGAGGTGCGCCACGTGTTCACCCATTTCGAGTTGCGACTGACGGTGTTCGCGGCCTCGGTCCGTGCGATCGACGCGGACGGCTTCCTGCATCCGGTCGCCGATCTGCAGGAAGCGGCCTTGCCGTCGGTCATGCGCAAATGCGTGCGACTGGCAATAACGCGGCCTGATAGGGCAGAAGCGGAATGACCCGGAGGAGGGCGCCATCGGCGAATTCAGCGACGCGGCCCTGACCTTTATCCACGAACATGAGGTCTGGGCCACCATGCTTGTCTTCTGGCTCAGCTTCGGGGAGTCGCTCGCGTTCGTCTCGCTGCTCTTGCCCGCCACGGTCATCCTGGCCGGTACGGGTGGGCTGATCGGTGCCGGAACCCTTCGCTTCTGGCCGGTCTGGTCGGCGGCCGTGGCGGGCGCGGTTTTGGGCGACTCGGTCTCGTACTGGCTCGGCCATCGCTACAAATGGGCGATCGCGCGGATCTGGCCGCTGTCGCGCTACCCGGACCTGATACCGCGGGGAGAGGCGGTTTTCCGCAGATGGGGGGCCGCGGGCGTTTTCTTCGGCCGTTTTACCGGACCGCTCAGGGCCGCCGTTCCACTCGTTGCCGGCATCTTCGCCATGCCGGTGGCGCTGTTTCAGATCGCCAACGTCGCGTCTGCCCTGGTCTGGGCCACCGGGCTGTTGCTGCCTGGCACGATCGCGATCCCTTGGCTGTTCTGAGCCGGCCGGCCGGAGCATACTCGGCTTAAAATGCTCTAACCGAGCAACTCCGCCGCCATCAAGGCGATGGCGAGCAGGGCGGCGAGCGGCGGCACCCAGCCGGGAGCGGTGAAACCCGCCGAAGGTGTGGGCCGGCGCTGGTGCAGGCGCCACAGGGCCAGGTCGACGAGGGCGAAGACACCGAGCGTGATGGCGTTGGTCCACGCCAGCAGCCGCTCGAACGGGAACAGCAGGGCCACCGCCAGCACGATCGCGCCGGCCGCCATCGTGGCCGGCACGGGTGCCTGCGTGCGCTGGCTGACCCCGCCGAGGAAAGCCGGCAGCTCACTGTTGCGCGCCATGCCGTAGAACAGCCGGGCCAGCATGACGATCTGCACCAGCACGCCGTTCGCGACCGCGATGCTGCCGATGGCCGCGAAGACGGAGGCGTGGCTACCCTCGAACAGGCCCAGCAGCGGATTGCCGGGCCGCCCGTTGGCGAGCACGGCGGCGGTGGCAACGGCGACATAGAGCAGAACACTGACGGCGATGGCGCCAAGCATGCCGCGCGGCACGGTTCGCTGCGGGTCCTTCACCTCCTCGGCGAGGTTGGCCATCGTCTCGAAGCCGATGAAGGCGAAGAATGCGATGAAGGCCCCGGCGAAAGCACCCTGCCAACCCGCCAGGTCCGCCGGCGACAGGCCGGCCAACCGGAATTCGGTCGCGGCCCCCAACCCGGCGGCGGTCGCCGCGATCAGCCCGGCGATCTCGATCACACCCAGGCCGGCGGCCAGGCCAACGCTTTCGCGCACCCCCAGCGAGGCGATCGCGGTGAACCCGCCGATCAATGCCACGATCAGCAGCGTTGGACCGACGGGGAGCAGGACCGCCAGGTACTGCACCGCGCCATGCGCGATCGCGGCCGCGCTGATCGCAACCGCCAGGGCGATCGCCGCGCCGGTCAACTGAGCCAGGCGGTTGGACCCGAAACCGTGGCGGACATACGCCACGCCGCCCGAGGCTTCGGGAAACCGGCCGGCAAATTCCGCGTAGCACATGCCGGTCAGTCCGGCGGCGACCCCGGCCAGCAGAAAGGACAGCGGCGCGGCCTCGCCGGCGCGGTGGATGACGGCGCCAAGCGCCACATAGATGCCGGCACCGACGATCACCGCCAGGCCATAGAAGACCAATGGCCAGAAGGTCAGTACGCGTCGCAGTTCGGTTTGCGGAGCCATCGGCTGCTGTGTCCTGGTGCCCCGGCGGCGGTAGTCTCAAATCCGACGGCCGGGGCGAAGTGTCGCACCGCAGGCCGGCCCACGTCATCCCCGGACGCTCGTTTCAGCGCGAGCGGTCGCAGGCCCGGGCATGGCACGGAACTTGCTGAAAATCCTTCGATAACACCCCATTGACGGAAAGAGCATCGCATGGACCTGGTCATCCGCAACGCCATCCTGTCCAGCGCCCCCGAGCGCCCGCCGGTCGATATCGGCATCGCCGGCAGCCGGATCGTCGCGATCGAACCGGCGATCGCCACGGACGCGGAAAGCTACGACGCCGCGGGCCATCTCGTCTGCGCCGGCCTGGTCGAAACCCACATCCATCTGGACAAATCCCGCATCATCGACCGCTGTCCGCCCGAGGACGGCCGCAACGCCAACGCGGTTCCGCGCGTCGCCGCCGTCAAGAAGGGCTTCACGGTCGAGGATGTCTACCAGCGCGCCAGCCAGACCCTGGAAGGCTGCATCCAATACGGCACCACCCGCATGCGCACGCATGTTGAGCTGGACGGAGGCGTGGAAATGCGCAGCTTCGAGGCATTGGAGCAGCTGCGCCGCGACTACGCCTGGGCGATCGACATCGAGCTTTGCGTGTTTCCGCAGGAAGGCCTGACGAACAACCCCCGTTCCGACGAATTGCTGGTCGAGGCCCTGAAGCGCGGCGCCCGCGTGATCGGCGCGGCGCCGAACTACGATCCGGACAAAAGCGGCCAGATCCACCGCATCTTCGACCTGGCGCGCGAATACGGCGTCGATATCGACATGCATCTCGATTCCGGCAACAGCCCGGCCGACATGGACATCCATCTGGTCTGCGAGCTTACCCGCAAATACGGCCTCGGCGGGCGCGTCGCCGTCGGGCATGGCTGCAAATACTCCACCCTGCCGCCGGCTGGGCTGGTGAAGCTGGCGGCGGAGATCGCCGATGCCGGGGTGGCCGTGACCGTGCTGCCGGCGACCGACCTGTTCATGATGGGGCGCGACCAGGACCACAGTGTCCGCCGCGGACTGGCGGACGCCAATGTGCTGGTCGAGCATGGGGTCAATTGCTCGATCTCCAGCAACAACATCCTCAACCCGTTCACCCCGATGGGCGACGGCAACCTGATGCGCCTGGCCAATATGCAGGCCAATGTGTGCCAGATCGGCCAGGCGCATCGCCTGCGCGAGTGCTTCTGCATGCTGACCGACCGGTCCGCGAAGCTGATGAACCTCGCCGATTACGGCGTCGCCGTCGGCAATCCGGCCGATATCGTGGTGATCGACGCGACCACGCCGGAACAGGCCGTCGCGGAAATCCGGGCGCCGCTGGTCGCCTTCAAGCGTGGCGTGCGCACGGTCACCCGCCCGCGCGCGGAACTGCATCGGCCGTGAAGCGGCTTGCGAACCGCATGGCAGATTTTTAATTCCACGGAAAGTTCGTTGTACTGGACTAGGTTTCTTCCGAGGCCTAATTTCGAGTTGTCGGATCAGTGCAACAGGAGGTTTGACAATGCGGAAATCCACAGCAGCGGCTTTGGGTGTGCTTGGCATGGTCGCCGGAGGCCTGCTGGCCGGCGGAGCCGCCTTCGCCCAGGATACCCAGGTGCAGCACGGCCGGGTGATCCAGGTCCCCCCCGGCGCGGTGGTGCTGGTATTGCCGGCCGGCACGCCCATGCAGTCCATGCCTGCCTTCAACGCGGCCTTCCCGTTCCCGGCCTTCCCCTTCGCAGCGATGCCGTCGCCGGCGGGCATGTTCCGTGAGATCGAGCAGGTGATGGCCAACGCGCAGCGCGCCTTCGCCAATCCTGCCTGGACCGTACAGAACCGGACCATTGACGTGGCAATGCCGCAGGCCGGCAGCCCGTATACCAGCGTCGTCGTGACGTCGGTCAGCGACAGCCATGGCACCTGCACCCGGCGCATCACCTATGCCGGTAACGGCGCCGCCCCGAAGGTCGAGGTCAGCTCTACCGGCGACGCCTGTGCCCATGCCGGCATGGGCGCCGGGATGCCGATTTCGTCGCCCGACGTGAAGGCGCCGCAGCCGCGGAGCCTGCCGCATACCGTGACCGCGGACAGTCGTGCGAGCCTGGCGCCGCTGCAGGTGGCGCAGTTGAACAACTGAACCTGCCGTAGCCGAAGCGGCGCGCCGGCGCGATCGCCGGTTCGCCGCCATCGGCTGCCTGGCGCGAGGCGTTCCTTCCCCGGCTTTTCCGTGAAATGGCGCGGCCACGTTCGGCCAGCTTGATAAGCGCGGCCCGAGACCGCACCATCGCCCGACAATTGTACCGGAAGACGCTCATGAAAGTTCGCGCCGCCATCGCCCGCAAGGCCGGAGAAAAACTCAGCATCGAGACCGTCGATCTCGACGGCCCGCGGGAGGGCGAGGTGCTGGTGGAGATGAAGGCCACCGGCATCTGCCATACCGACGAGTTCACCCTGTCCGGTGCCGATCCCGAGGGCATCTTCCCCGCCATCCTCGGCCATGAAGGCGCCGGCGTGGTGGTGGATGTCGGCAAGAACGTCACCAGCCTGAAAAAAGGCGACCACGTCATTCCGCTCTACACGCCGGAATGCCGGCAGTGCGAATACTGTCTCAGCCGCAAGACCAATCTCTGCGTGGCCATCCGCGCGACGCAAGGCCGCGGTCTGATGCCGGACGGCACCAGCCGGTTCTCCTGCAACGGCGAGAAGGTGTTCCACTACATGGGCACCTCCACCTTCGCCAATTTCTCCGTCGTGCCGGAAATCGCCCTGGCGAAGATCCGCAAGGACGCCCCACTGGAGAAGGTTTGCTACATCGGCTGCGGCGTCACCACCGGCATCGGCGCGGTGATCAACACCGCCAAGGTCGAACCGGGTGCCCGCGTGGTGGTGTTCGGCCTCGGCGGCATCGGCTTGAACGTGGTGCAGGGTGCGCGCATGGCCGGCGCGGAGATGATCGTCGGCGTCGATCTCAACCCGAATCGCCGCGCCATGGCGGAAAAATTCGGCATGACCCATTTCGTCAACCCGAGCGAGGTCGAGGGGGATCTGGTGCCCTATCTGGTGGACCTCACCAAGGGCGGCGCCGACTACAGCTTCGAGTGCATCGGCAACACCAAGGTGATGCGCCAGGCGCTGGAATGCGCCCATCGCGGCTGGGGCCAGAGCATCATCATCGGCGTCGCCGGCGCCGGCCAGGAAATCTCCACCCGGCCGTTCCAACTGGTCACCGGCCGCGTCTGGAAAGGCACCGCCTTCGGCGGCGCGCGCGGCCGCACCGACGTGCCGAAGATCGTCGACTGGTACATGGACGGCAAGATCA
>JBBIQA010000033.1:21775-30234 GCA_037442565.1 Rhodospirillales bacterium | reverse complement strand
CGACGATCGACATTCCGGGCAGCCTGGGCAGCGGCGCGGTGTCGCTGACGGCTGGGACAGACATCGGCGTTTCGGGTGGCCTCTCCGGCGGCACGATCGACGCAAGCGCGGGATCGTCTTTCAGCGAGACCGGGGCGTCCATCGGCGCGCCGACCATTCGCGTAACGGCGCCCGCCATCGCCTTGAATGGCGGGTCGGTGCTGACTGGCGCGACATCGGTTCCGGGCGGCACCTTGAGCCCCGGGCAGATCCCCGACGGCAGCGGTCCGGGACTGTTCCTGAGCGCCGGCACGCTGGCACAGACCGGCACGACATTGGTCAATGGCGGCGGCACCGCTGGCACGGTCCGGGTTGGCTCACTTGCCGGGGCGGCCGGCGTCACGGCGAATTTCAATCAGCTTCAGGCGCTTGGCAGCAGGCTGTATCTGGTGCTCGGTTCCGGCTCGGCGGCGGGGGGGATCGCCGTTCAGGGGTTGGAGATCGCCTATGGCGGCGCCGGCAACGCGCGTCTGGCCGGCTCGGTCAACGGCCAGACCGGCCAGGCCGCGGCTGCGGCGTCGTTCATCACCCCCGGCATAAACAGCGCCTATCAAATGAACGGCTGTGTGATCGCGGCAGCGACCTGCTCCATTGTCATCCCGGTTCCGCCCGTCACCCCCGTCACACCCGTTCCACCGGCGGTGCCAAGCACGCCCGTTTCGATTACCACTCCGACCCCGATCATCCCGCCCAGCAACCTCTTTATCCGGCCGCCGGCGGTGTTCCTGCTGACCGACCTGGCCATGATGCAGTTCTATTCCTCGTCCTTGTCGTCGTCGGCGGCCGGTACCCGGACAGCCTTCTTCACGATTTTCCCGCTGACGGACACCGGCTGGGACAGCACGTCCGACCAAGAGGAGAATGTTGACGATATTCTCCCCGACATCGCGGATCGGGACTTCTGATCATGGCCACGATTCCATCGCCGCCGCGAAACTGGGTTCCCGCGCTGTTGTCGTTGATACTGGCAACCCTGCTGCTCGGCGCCTGCGCGGTGCCGCCGGACAGCGCCTATGTGGCGGGCCGGGCGTCACGCAAGACCGGCGCCGGAATCGCGCTCGGCAAGGATACCGCCGGAAAATCCTGCGAACAGCAGACACGGGGCAACGGCGAGGCCTACATCTTCTGCGGTGACTGGGCACAACCCAGCGCCCATGTCAGTTCGGGCGAGCCCGGTGTGCTCGCCGACCTCGCCACCGCCAGCGCCTGGCGTTCCGGCATTGATCACAAATTCAACTGCGCCCCGCCGCGCTCATCCAGCGTACTCGGCGGCGAGCCGGCCCTGGTGCTGGACTGCACCCGCAAGATCGGCGGCTGGCCGCAGGTCGCGCTGGTGGCCACGGTCGGTGGCCGGACCTACTTCGCCGACGGGTTGCAGCCGGAACTACCGGCGATCGAGCGCTCCATCGGCATCCTTTCGGGCCGCGTCGCCCCCGAGGCGGCGGCGAGCATCGCCTCCAATCCGGCCCTGGTGGCCGAGCGCCTGGCCGCACAGACATTCAGTTCCAACGATATCGGCCAGTACGAGCAATTGATGGCGGCGGGCACGATCGCCAACCGCACGCAGAACTATATCGCGGCGGAGAAGGCCTATCGCGCCGCCTATGCGTTGCAGCAGAAGGTGCTCGGGGCGAACAATCCGAACACCGCGTCGCCGTTGATGCATGAGGCGATCCAGCTGTCCAACCAGGGCCGCTACCCGGAGGCGGACGCGCTGTTCGCCAAGGCGGAGCCGCTGGTCAATTCGCCGGACATCAACGACAAGGCGGCCAAGGCGCGGCTGGCGCATTATCGGGCCCTGAACCTGATCAATCAGAACAAGCTGACCGAGGCGCTGGCCTATTGCAACGAGGCGGAGGCGGAGTATTCCCGCCTGCTGCCACCCAAGCTGCTGGCGGCGAAGGTGACCCCGCCCGCCGGCGGTGCGGCCGGGGCGCTCGCCGAAAAGCTCGCCGACCAGGACCTGCTGACCGATCCGATCGCCGAGGGCGCCCTGATGGGCGTGATCGAGATGCGCCGCAATCGGGCCAACATCTACCGGTGGGAGGGACGGCTCGCCGACAGCCAGGCGGAGTCCGAGAGTGCCGCGCAGCTGGCGCGCGCCCGCGGCTGGTCCCAGCCCGTCGTCACGGCACGGCTGCTGCGGACCTCGGCGGAGATCTCGCGCGCGGAGGGCAACGACGCCGCCGCGCTGAGCGCGCTGTCGCGGTCGGCCGCCGCGTTCAACCAGTTCATTCCCGGAGCGCGGCCCGGCGCGGACACCGAGCTGCTGCGCGCCGCCGTGCTGATGCGCAGCGACCGGCCCGCGGACGCCGCGGAGAGCTGCCGCGCCGCGCAGAAGACCTTGCAGAGCCTGAAGGCCGGCACCTCGACCAGCCTCATCGCCCCTTGCCTTGCCGCCTACGCCGCGATGGCGCGGCAGGATGAGGCGCATCGCCAGACGCTGTTGGCAGAGATGTTCGAGGCTGCGCAGCTCGGCCAGAGCGGCATCACCAGCCAGCAGATCGCCCGCGCCACCGCGCGCCTGGCGGAAGGCGCGAAAGATCCCCGCGTGGGCGAGGCGATCCGCCGGCGGGAAAACGCCTCCCGCGCGCTCGCCGAGCTGTACCGCCAGCACGACACGCTCGACGCGGCACGGCGTTCAGGGGTGGAGCCCGACCGGGATGCCGCGGCGGCGCTGGACAAGAAGATCACCGAGGCGCTGGCGGCCGAGGCCGACGCGGAGACCGCGCTGCAGGTGGCCTCGCCGAACTATGGCCAGCTGGTCCAGCAGGTCGTCAGCGCGAAGGAGGTGCTGGACCTGCTGCGCCCGGGCGAGGCGTTCGCCGCCACCGTGCTGGGCGATACCAGCGGCTGGGTGTTCCTGCTGCGTGACGGCAAGCTGGCCGTGGCGCCGATCGAGGGCGGCACGAAACACATGGCGGAACTGGTGGCACGCCTGCGCGCCAGCATCGAGCCAACCACCGGCAGCCTGCCACCGCCGTTCGACACGAAGGATGCGCTGGCGCTCTACGATGCCGTGCTCGGCGGGGTGGGCAGGGAACTGGACGGCGCGACCAGCCTGACCGTGGTGCCATCCGGCCCACTGCTCTCATACCCCTTCGCCGCCCTGCTGACCGGCCCGGCCGATCCGGGCGCGCTCGCGGATGCGCCCTGGCTGATCCGGCGGATGACCGTGACCCATGTGCCCGCGGCGGCCAATTTCGTCGCGCTGCGGAAAATCGCCGGCGGCTCGCGGGCCCGCAAGCCATGGTTCGGGTTCGGCGATTTCCGCCCCGTGAGCCTGAAGCAGGCCCAGGCCAGCTTCCCGTCCGGCGCCTGTGCCGACTCCGCCCGGCTGCTCGCCGGGCTGCCGCTGCTGCCGGGCGCGCGAGAGGAACTGGCCCAGGCCCGGACCGTGATGGGCGCCGGCGCGGATGACGAACTGCTCGGGCCGGGCTTTACCGTGGCGTCGGTGCGCCAGGCGAACCTGCGCGATTATCAGGTGCTGCATTTCGCCACGCACGCCCTGCTGCCCACGGATCTCGCGTGCGAGGACGAGCCGGCGATCGTTGCCTCCGGACTACCGGACGCCCCGAACGCATCGAACGCGCTGCTGGCGGCCTCCTCGGTCGCTCAGTTGCAGCTCGACGCCGACGCGGTGATCCTGTCGGCCTGCAACACCGGCGGGCCGAACGGCGGTGCGGCCGGCGAGAGCCTGTCGGGCCTGGCGCGCAGCTTCTTCTATGCCGGCGCGCGTTCCCTGCTGGTCACGCATTGGCCGGTGAACGACCAGATCACCCGCATCCTGGTGGTGAGCACGCTGAAGAATTACCGCCAGAACCCCGGCGGCGGTCTGGCCGCCGCCCTTAGCGAGGCGCAGCGCGGGCTGCTTGGCCAGGCCAAGGGCGATCTGGCCCTGCTGGCGCACCCCTATTACTGGGCGCCCCTGGCCCTGATCGGCGAGAGCAATCCGGCCGGAGCGGTATCGGCCCAGGGCGGCCGGCCCGATCCGGGGCACCGGGTTGCCGGTTTATAGGATTGCCGGTCTATAAGCGTTTACCGGTGTCAGATCAGGTGAGTTGAATGGAAGGCTATCTCGGCAAGTACGAGATCCGGAGAACGCTCGGGCGTGGCGCGGCGGGAACGGTCTACGAGGCCTGGGACCCGGTGATCGAGCGCCAGGTGGCGATCAAGACCGTCAAGCTGCCCGATGCCCACGACACCGACGCGCAGGAAGAAATCACCCGGTTTCGCCGCGAGGCGCAGGCGGCCGGCAGGCTGACCCATCCCAACATCGTCGGTGTGTTCGATTACGGTGAGACCGACGACATCGCCTACATCGTCATGGAATATGTCGATGGCGAGTCGCTGAAGGCCGTGCTGGACCGCAAGGAGCGGTTCCCGATCCCCGAGATCATCCGGGTGATGGACGAGCTGCTCGCCGGCCTCGGCTTCAGCCATGAGCGCGGCGTGGTGCATCGCGATATCAAGCCGGCCAACCTCATGCTGACCAAGCAGGGCCGGCTCAAGATCGCGGATTTCGGCATCGCGCGGATCGAGAGCAGCGGACTGACGCAGGTCGGCACCATCATGGGCACGCCGGCGTATATGTCGCCCGAGCAGTTTACCGGCCAGGTCGTCGATCCCCGCACCGACCTCTATTCCGCCGGCGTTGTGCTGTATCAGCTGCTGACCGGCGAACGTCCGTTCGAGGGCAGCATGAGCTCCATCATGCAGAAGGCGCTGAACACGACGCCGCCCAAGCCTTCCGAGATCGCGGTGACGGCGCCGGTCGCCTTCGATGTCGTGGTGCAGCGGGCGATGGCCAAGCGCCCGGATCAGCGGTTCCCGTCGGCGGCCGCCTTTGCCACGGCGCTGCATGCGGCGGCGGCCCCGGCTGCCGCCGGCGATGCCGCGGCCGACAGCGATGCGACGATCGTGCAGACAAACATCGCGGGGGTGTCCGGGGCGGCTGTCCCGGCGCAACCGGTTGCCGCGCCCGTCGCGCCGCCCGTTGTCGAAGCGCCCCCAGTTGCGCCCCCAGTTGCGCTCCCGGTTCCGCCCCCGGCAGCCATGATTTCCGCGCCGGCGGCGAGCAGGTCCAGCCTGCCCCTGGTCGGCGGCATCGCGGCCGGAGTGTTGCTGGTCGGCGGCGGCCTGGCCTGGTTCCTGGTGGGTTCCTCGCCGCAGCCACCGGCCGTTTCTCCCGCCAACATGGTCAGCGAGCCGCCTTCCGCGCCAACGAAACCCGCGCCCGTGAAACCCGCGCCAACGACACCCGCGCCGATAACGCCCCCCGCCGTGACGTCGCCGGCTCCGAGCCCGCCGCCCAGCCCCGTGCCGGCTCCGCAGGCGAGCCAGCCGCCGATGCCCGCGATCCAGCCGGCGCCGGCGACATCGCCGGTTGTTCCGCCCTCGGCGGTTCCTGTGCCTGCTGTCCCCCCGTCTATTGTGCCCCCGTCCGTTGCGCCCGCGCCCGTCGTTTCTGCGCCCGTCGTTTCTGCGCCCGTCGTTTCTGCGCCCGTCGTTTCTGCGCCCGCCGTCCCGGCTCCTGCCGCGCCAGCCCCCGCCGCGCCGCCGGAAGCGGAGAAGCCGGCCGCGAGGCTGGATCGCACGGCGCTGGCCGCCGGCCTCGCGGCCATTCCCTGTGCCATGCTGGACGGCAATGTCTCCGATAGCGGCGTCCGCCTGGACCTGACCGGCGTCATCGCCGACGGCGCGCCCAGGGCGGCGCTGGCCAGCGTACTCGCGCAGGCGGCTCCCGGCGTCTACGCCGAGAACCAGGTTCAGCCATTCCCCCGTTCGGCGGATTATTGCCGTGCGCTCGATGTGCTACGCCCGGCCTTGCCGCGCTTCGGCGACGTGGGCGCGCGCCTGGAGCTTCGCACGGCCGACGGCAAGACCCGGCTGACCACCGACGCACCGATCAAGCTGCGCGTCCGGATGCCCGACTTTGCTGGCGAATTGCGGGTGGAGTACATGTCGTCGGACGGCAATGTGTACCACGTGCATCCGGCCGACGGCGCGCCGACGCGGGTATATCAGCCTGGGCAAGACGTGAAGCCCGGCGCCGCCGGCGGCGACGGCAAGGTGGGGGAGGTGGGCGAGCCCTATGGCTCGGACATGATCTTCGCGATCGCCTCCTCGAGCCCGCTGTTCAGCAAGCCGCGGCCAAAGGCGGCCGAGCCCGCCGGTCCGTTCCTGAAAGAGTTGCAGGCGGCGATAGAAGCGCTCCGCAAGCGCGGCGCCAGCGTCGAGGCGAACGTGATGATCCTGGATACCGCCGCGCGCTGAGACGGCCGGCTGACGCGGCCGGGGCCAGGGATACCCTGGGTTGGCGATGCCAAGGTTCAGGACGCCAAGCTCAGGGATGCACCTCGCGCACCGTCATGTCGCGGAACCATCCGGCGGGCATGCCGGCGATGAAGCGCTGGCGCAGCGTGGCGAGGCGCTCGGGCGATAGTTTCACCAGGGACGGGGTGAAGAAACGCGGGTCGGCGGTATGCATGAGATAGGCCTGCATCTCGTTCATCATCAGGGTTTCGTCGGTCGGGTCGTATTCCTGGCCGGCCAGGAACTGGCGGAACGCGGCCCGCTCCGCTTCGGTCAGGTCGGTCTGCCAGAAATGCTGGGTGAAGGCGGCGTAGGTCGGATCGGTGAAGAACTGACCGTGCGATATCTCGTGGCGCAGGATGGACGCGCGGGCCTGCGCGTCGACGCCCGCGCCGAGCGTGGGGATCGTGATCAGCGCGCCGACCGCGCCGGCATCGGTCCAGCCGAGCGTGGCCAGCAGGCCGCGCAGCCATTGCTCGTCGGGATTGAGGCGGACGCCGTCCCGGTCGGCGAGGGCGAAGAAGCGCACCAGGTCGCCGGCGCGATAGTCGTGGCCGTCATAGAAGCTGTCCGGCTCGGCGCCGGTGGCGCGGATGGCCTTCTCGAGCGCGTCGTCGCCGAGTACCCGGTCGCGCGGTTGGCCGCGGGTCTCCACCAGCACCGCCACCCGGTTCAGCATGCGCGCCTGCTCGCGCAGGGAGGGGAAGTCCAGCACCAGGATGGCGGGGTTCTCCGCCAGCCGGAACATCGACAGCGAGGCCGAGCGGTTGGCGAGGATGTCCTGCTCACGGGCAAACGGCAGGCGGGCCGGCGGAATGGATGGGCTGAAGACAGGTTTGCCGAGCACGGGGCTGCCGAGCATGGGGCTGCCGGGCATGGGGCTGCCGGGCACGGGATCGGCCGGCGCAGGCGCCACGGCGGGGGGCGGAGCCGGCGCCAGGGCAGGTGCCGGCGCCGATGCCGCGGCCTGGGGTGCAACCTGGCGCGCGGCTTGCGGCACGGTCGGACGCCCCTGCAGGAACGCGAAGCCCAGGCCGCCCAGCAGCAGCACGGCCACCGGGACGAGGTACATCCACGGAGCCAGGCCGCCCCTTGCGGCGGGCTTCCCCGCCGGCCGCCGCGCGGCATGTGGCAGGTTCGGCCGCCTCACGCGGTACGGCAGGATGGTGTCGTCCGCGCCGCCCTCGGTATCGTGGTCCAACGGGCGTGCTCCGATATCAGGTCACGGAATACCCGGGAGCACGCGGCGCGGATGCCCGGGCATCAGGCTCCGCCAAAGGGGATCAGGCTCCACCAAGATTGATGACCTGGACCCGGCGGTTACGCGGCTCGGCGGTCTGGTCCGGGGTCGGGACCAACAGATGCTCGGCCCCCATGCCGACCGGTTCGACCCGGTCCCGGCTGATGTTGAACTTCTTTTCCAGGAACTCCGCCACCGCCTGGGCGCGCTGCTCGGACAGCGCCATGTTGCCCTCCTTGGTGCCGACGGTGTCGGTATGGCCCTCGATGCGGAACCGGAAGCCGCTCATGGCGCTGCTCGAGAGCGCCTTGCCCAGTTCGCTGAGCTGCTGGATGGCCTGCGGGGTCAGGTCCGCCGAGCCGGTCCGGAACTGCACCGTCAGGCTGCTGGCCGGCGCGACGGCGTGCGGCGCGGACGCCGACGTGCCCATGTGCTTGCCGGCGGCAGCACCGGCCGGGGCGCCGGCGGCGCCGCCGGCCCCTGGGGCGATCGGACGGATGCCGCGCGTGGGTCCGCTGAGCATGCCGGGGCTGGGGGTAAGATCCTTCGTGATGTCATCGGCCGAGCGGACCTGCGCCGCCGACAATGGCACCCCGGACGGGGCCACGGCCAGAACCACGGCGGTGAAGGCCAAGGCGGTGAGCGAGCGAGCGCGCATGATGATTACCTTCAAGAAACTTGTTTGCACCAAAAAAGCTAACACATCCCGGAAAAGACCGATACGTCATTATCGATCCTGATCCGGCCGAAAAATCGGCGTCTTATGAAGCCCGCACCGTCCGATGAGCCTGCGTCAGGCCGCATCCCCAATGCCATGCCCCCAAAGTGGCGCGGTGCCCAACGCGATGGGGCCCAGTGCTATGGT
>JBBIQA010000033.1:13931-21675 GCA_037442565.1 Rhodospirillales bacterium | reverse complement strand
GCCCAGTGCTATGGTGCCCAGTGTGCGGCTTGCCACTGCCAGCCTTGACCGGTCCTGGCCCAGAAGCCCGGCATCCACATGTCGCTGTGCCCCTCCCGCGGGACGAAAGTGCCGGGGATCCATCCGTAGCCGCTGCCGGTCCAGTCCCAATGGCCCGGCCGCCAGATCAGCGGGGTCACGGTGACCGGCGGCTTGCCCATCGTCTCGGCTCGCAGTGGCGGCACGGGCGGGTAGGTTTCCTGCTGGCAGCCAGCCAGCCCGGCCAGCAGCAGCACGCCCGCGAGGCAGGCGAGGCGTCTCATAGCGGCACCAGCACGGTTGCCACCGCCTGCGCGGCGATACCTTCGCCCCGGCCGGTAAAGCCGAGCTTCTCCGTTGTGGTCGCCTTCACCGAGATCCGGTTCATGTCCACCCCCAGTAATTCCGCCAGCCGTGCCATCATCGCCCCCGCATGCGGCGCTATCTTCGGCCGCTCGCAGATCAGAGTCACGTCCACATTCGCCAGCACCCCGCCGCGCGCCGCGATCCGGCCGGCCGCGTGGGTCAGGAAGCGGGCGCTGTCGGCGTCCTTCCAATCGGCCTCGCTGGGTGGAAAATGCCGGCCGATATCGCCCTCCGCCAGCGCGCCATAGATCGCGTCGCATAGCGCGTGAATACCGACATCGGCGTCCGAATGGCCCGCCAGGCCCTTATCGTGCGGCACATCGACGCCGCAGAGGATCAGCTTGCGCCCCTCGGTCAGCACATGCACGTCAAAGCCGGTTCCCACGCGGGGATACAGCCTCGCCGTCAATGCCTGTTCCAGCCGCATGGCATCCTCCGGATAGGTCAGCTTGATATTGGCTTCGGAGCCATCGACCAGCAAGACCGTCTTGCCGGCGGCTTCCAACAAGGATGCGTCATCGGTCGTCCCGTGATGCGATCCGGACCGGTGCAGCGCCAGCAGCGTGTCGAAGCGAAAGGCCTGCGGCGTCTGGGCGCGGAACAGCCCTTCGCGTGGCACGGTTTCGACGATCGTCCGGCCGCTTTCGCGATCCTGGGCGCGCTTGAGCGTATCGGCCACGGGCACGGCCGGGATCGCGCCCGGCGCCGAGCGCAGTGCGGCCAGCAGATCGGGCACCGTGCGGGCAGGGATGAACGGCCGCGCGGCGTCGTGCACCAGCACGATGTCGGGCACGCTGCCAGCGTTGAGGGCAGCCAGCGCCTCCAGCCCGGCCCGGACGCTTTCCTGGCGTGTCGCTCCGCCAGGAACCGCCGGCAGATGGGCGATGCCTGCCAGGGCGGCGCCAATCGCGGCGGCGTCGCCCACCGGTTGGATCAGGTCCACATGCGGAGCCAAAGCCTCGGCGGCGTGGCGGATCACCGGCTTGCCGGCGAGGCGGAGGAACTGCTTCGGCGTGTCCGAGCCGAAGCGGCTGCCGGACCCGCCGGCGACAAGGATGACTGAGATGCGCATGCACCAAACTCCCCGTCTGGCCGCGCCGCGTCAACCCGGAAGGCCATCGCCGCTCGAAGCGCCGCGCTCCTCCAGCGCCGCCCGGACCGTCGCCTCGGTACAACAAAAATCGCGCGACTGTGGCCGGCCTGCCGCAAATTGTCTCGCTGGACGATTGCGAAATCCGCTGGAGCCCGGTAGTTTGCACAAATGATGGGCAATATGCCGACCTCCTGCGTCTCTGCGCCAATCTCCGCCGGCGATCCCGGCTTCAACCCGGACGACGCGCCCCCATACCGCAGCCCCGCAGCGCTGGCGCCGATTGCGCTCAGCGCCGCGGTGCGGATCGACACGCCGGTGATCCTGGCGCCGATGTCGGGCGTGACGGACCTGCCGTTCCGCCGCCTGGCGCGCGAGCAGGGCACCGGGCTCGTCGTGTCCGAGATGATCGCGTCCTGGGCGATGATCCGGGAAAACCGCAATACGATGCGCATGGCCGAGGTCGATGCCGGCGACGGACCGAGTTCGGTGCAGTTGGCCGGTTGCGATCCGCAGGCGATGGCCGAGGCCGCCCGCATCGCCGTCGATCACGGCGCCGATATCATCGATATCAATTTCGGCTGCCCGGTGAAGAAGGTGGCGGTCGGCCAGGCCGCGGGCTCGGCGCTGATGCGCGACGAGGCCGCCGCCGGTCGCATCCTGCAAGCCACCGTGCGCGCCGTTCCGGTACCCGTCACCATGAAGATGCGCATGGGTTGGGACCATAACAGCCTGAACGCCCCCAGCCTGGCGCGCATCGCCGAGGATGCCGGCATCCGCATGCTGACGGTGCACGGCCGCACCCGTCAGCAATTCTACACCGGCACGGCCAATTGGGACTTCATCGCCGAAGTGAAGAACGCGGTGAAAATTCCCGTGATCGCGAATGGCGACATCCTGACCGAGGACGATGCCGCGGAGGCGCTGCGCCGATCCGGCGCGGACGGCGTGATGATCGGGCGTGGCTGCTACGGCCGGCCCTGGTTCCCAGCCCAGGTCGCCGATTTCCTGCGCACCGGCCAGCGTCGTGCCGAACCCTCTCTGGCTCGGCAAAAAGACGTGATCCTGAAGCATTACGAGGCGATGTTGACCCATTTTGGCCGCGACCCCGGCTTGCGGCTGGCCCGCAAGCATATTTCCTGGTACTCGCGCGGGCTGACCGGGTCGGCGGAATTCCGCGCGACCGTCACAAGGCTCGCCGACAGCGATGCGGTGATCGCCCTGATCCACCGCTTCTTCGACCCGCTGATCGCCCGCGGCGCGACCCGCACGGCCGTTCAGCCCGGGGCCGTTGAGGCCGACGCTGCATGAGCGGCGCCATTACCCGCCGGGTGCTCGCCGCCGTCGGCCGTGCGCCCGATAAGCGCGGGAGGGATCAACGCCCGCCGGATACCGCACAGATCCTCGGCGCCATGCAGGTCCCGGTGGTTCTGCTGGACCGCGACAACCGGTTCCGCTTCGTCAATCACGCCGCCGAGCAGTTTCTCGGCATATCCGTGCCGCAGCTCGCGCAGATGCAGCTCGGCGACCTGCTGCCGGCAGATAATCCGCTGTTCATGCTGATCGACCAGGTGCGCACGACCGGCGTGACCGTTTCCGACCATGAACTGACGCTGGAAAGCCCGCGGCTGAACAAGCCGGACATCACCGTGCAGGGCTCGCCTTTGCCGGAGGAGGACGGCGCGGTGCTGCTGGTGCTGCAGGACGCCTCCGCGGCACGGGCGCTGGACCGCCAACTGGCCTTCCGCGGCGCGGCGCGCAGCGTCACCGGCATGGCGGCGATCCTGGCGCATGAGGTAAAGAACCCGCTGTCGGGCATCCGCGGCGCCGCCCAGCTGCTGGAGGCTTCGGTGGACGAGGCCGACCGGGAACTGGCGGTGCTGATCCGCGACGAGGCGGACCGTATCCGCGATCTGGTCGACCGGATGGAGATCTTCTCGGAAAAGCCGATCGCCCGCAGCGCGGTGAACATCCATCGCGTGCTGGAGCACGTGCGGATGCTGGCGCAGAGCGGGTTCGCCGCGCATGTCCGCTTCGCCGAGCACTACGATCCGTCGCTGCCCCCGGTCTGGGGCAACCGCGACCAACTGGTCCAGGTTATTCTCAATCTGGTGAAGAATGCCGCCGAGGCGGTGACCGGCCCCGATACCCGCAACCCCGAGATCGTCCTGACCACCGGGTTCCAGCATGGCGTGCGCATCGCCGTGCCCGGCGCCGCCAAGCGGCTCGATCTGCCGTTGCTGGTCAGCGTGCGCGACAACGGGCCGGGCATCCCCGAGGACATCCGGCCGCATCTGTTCGATCCCTTCATCAGCACCAAGCCATCCGGCAGCGGCCTCGGCCTGGCGCTGGTGGCGAAGATCGTCGGCGACCATGGCGGGCTGATCGAGGTCGAAAGCCGGCCCGGGCGCACCGAATTCCGTCTGCATCTGCCGGTTCTCACGGATGAAGAGGCCGACACCTAGGGGGCGGAACCAAAGCCGCCCCGGAGCCTGAGCCAGCAACCACAAGCAACAAGACGCGTCAGCGCAGGATAGATACCGCCCGATGACCCTTCCCACCGTTCTGATCGCCGATGACGACCGGTCGATCCGCACCGTTCTGACCCAGGCCCTGGGCCGTTCGGGCTATCAGGTCCGCAGCACCGGCACCGCCGCCACGCTTTGGCGCTGGGTGGAGGAAGGCGAGGGCGACCTGGTCATCACCGACGTGATGATGCCGGACGAGAATGGCCTCGACCTCATTCCCCGCATCCGCGCCAAGCGGCCGGAATTGCGGGTCATCGTCATGAGCGCGCAATCCACCCTGATGACGGCAGTGAAGGCCGCCCAGCGCGGTGCGTTCGAATATCTGCCCAAGCCGTTCGATCTGAAGGAATTGCTCGCGGTCGTGGATCGCGCTTTGGCCGCGCCGACCGAGCCTGGCCTGGTCAGCGCGCCGGAGCCCGGCGAGGTCGAGGAACGCCGCCTGCCGCTGATCGGGCGCAGTCCGGCGATGCAGGAGATCTATCGCACCATCGCCCGCCTCACGACCGCGGACCTCACCGTGATGGTCAACGGCGAATCCGGCACCGGCAAGGAGCTGGTCGCCCGCGCCTTGCACGATTACGGCAAGCGCCGCGCTGGCCCGTTCGTGCCGATCAACATGGCGGCGATCCCGCGCGAACTGATCGAAAGCGAGCTGTTCGGACATGAGCGCGGCGCCTTCACCGGTGCGACCAACCGCTCGCAGGGGCGCTTCGAGCAGGCCAATGGCGGCACGCTGTTCCTCGACGAGATCGGCGACATGCCGCACGAGGCGCAGACGCGCCTGCTGCGGGTGCTGCAGGAGGGGGAGTTCACCTCCGTCGGCGGGCGCAACCCGATCAAGGCCAATGTGCGCATCGTCGCCGCCACCCACCGCGACCTGCGCCTGGCCATCCGCCAGGGCACGTTCCGTGAGGACCTGTTCTATCGCCTCAACGTCGTGCCGATCCGCCTGCCGCCGCTGCGTGAGCGGCTGGAGGACATTCCACCGCTGGCCCGGCATTTCCTCGATCGCGCCCGCGCCGACGGGCTGCCGGCGAAGCTGCTAGACTCCGGCGCGATCGAGCGCATGCGTGCGCATCGCTGGCCCGGCAATGTGCGCGAGCTCGAGAACCTGATGCGCCGCCTGGCCGCGCTCTATCCGCAGGAGACGATCACCGCCGAGGTCATCGACGCGGAACTTGCCGACCTGCCGTCGCCATCCGATATCGGGTCGGCGGAGGGAGCGGCTTCCGGCAACGAGAAGCTGGCCGGGGCGGTGGAACGCCATATCCGCCAGTTCCTCGCCGCGCACGAGGATGGCCTGGCGCCGTCCGGGATCTACGACCGGGTGATCGCCGAGGTGGAGCGCCCGCTGATCCAGATGACGCTGGCCGCCACCCGCGGCAACCAGATCAAGGCAGCGGCGATGCTGGGACTGAACCGCAATACGTTGCGCAAGAAGATCCGTGACCTGGAAATACCGGTGGTGCGAGGCATCGCGTGACGTGTCGGAACCAGCTTTGCATCACCCGGCACCGCATGAATGGGCGGCTTGATGAGAGGTGCACATGATGTCACCCGAGGCGTCCGCTCCGACGGACTTGCCTGGACCGACTGAAGCGATCGACCCGCAACCCGCCCGGTCGCTGCTGCGCAAGTTTGGCGAGGCGCTGCTCGGCAAGATCGCCACCATCGTGCTGGCTTCCCTGGCCCTCGGCGTGGGCATCGCCACGTTCGTGCTGCTGGCGCACGGCGCCCCGCTGGGCTTCACCCCCGGCCTCGGCGTCGGGCTGGTGCTGGCCAATCTATCGGTCCTGCTGCTGCTCGGCGCGGTGCTGGCCGGACGGCTGACGCGGGTATGGGTCGAGCGCCGGCGCGGTTCGGCCGGGTCGCGCCTGCATGTCCGCCTGGTGCTGCTGTTCAGCGGCGTCGCGGTGGCGCCGACCATTGTCGTGGCGGCCTTCGCCGTCACGTTCTTTCATTTCGGCATCCAGGCCTGGTTCAACGATCCGGTCCGCGCGGCACTGGACGCCTCCCTGCAGGCCTCACGCGGCTATCTGGAGGAGCACCGCAACAACATCCGCTCGGTCGCGCTGGAAATGGGCAACGACATCACCCGCGCCGGCCCCTTTCTGGGCGCCGATCCGACCGCCTTCGCGGAATTGCTGGCGACGCAGACCACGCTGCGCGGCCTGACCGAGGCGGTGATCTTCGAGCCGGTCACCGGACAGATCATGGCCTCCGCCGGCATGCTCGAGGGCATGGGCACCGAACCGCCGCCGGCCTGGGCCACGGAACGGGCGCGGGCCGGCGACGTGGCGGTGCTGAACGCCGACGATGGCGCGCGGGTTCGCGCCGTCGTGCAGTTGGAAACCACGCCGCCGCTGATGCTGGTGATCGGCCGGCCGGTCGATCCGCAGATCCTGTCCTACATGAAGCAGACGGAGGAGGCGGTCGCCAGATACAACCGCCTGGATGAAAATCGATCCTGGCTGCAGATAGCGTTTGCCTGGATCTTCGCCATCGTCGCCCTGCTGGTGCTGTCGGCCGCGGTGCTGATCGGGCTGATGATGGCCAATCAGATCGCCCGCCCGATCGGCCGGCTGATCCATGCCGCCGAACGTGTGCGCAGCGGCGACCTGCAGGTGCGGGTGCCGGAGGCGCGGACGCAGGACGAGATCGCCGGCCTGTCGCGTGCCTTCAATCGCATGACCGGCCAGCTCGCCGCCCAGCGGGCGGAGCTGATGGACGCCTACAGCCAGATCGACGAACGCCGCCGGTTCACCGAAACGGTGCTGTCCGGCGTCTCCGCCGGCGTCATCGGCCTGGATGCGAGCGGGCGGATCGAACTGCCGAACCATGCCGCCCGTGAGCTGCTGGAAACCGATCTGCTGGCGGCCATCGGGCGCGAGCTTGGCGGCGTGGTGCCGGAATTCGCCGAGTTGATGCGCCAGGCGCAGGCCGCGCCCGAGCGCGCCCGCACCGCGGAAATCCAGATCGGCCCGCCCAGCCGCCGGCGCACCCTGCTGGTGCGCATCGGCGCCGACCTGACCGGCGGGCGCACGGACGGCTTCGTGGTGACCTTCGACGACATCACCGAACTGCAATCGGCCCAGCGCAAGGCCGCCTGGGCGGACGTGGCGCGGCGCATCGCGCACGAGATCAAGAACCCGCTGACCCCGATCCAGCTTTCCGCCGAGCGGCTGAAGCGGCGTTTCGCCAAGGAAATCACCTCGGATCCCGACACCTTCATCCAATGCGCCGACACCATCGTGCGCAGCGTCGGCGATATAGGCCGCATGGTGGATGAGTTCTCCGCCTTCGCCCGCATGCCCCAGCCGGTGATCAAGCCGGAGGATATCGGCCGCATCGCGCGCGAGGCGCTGGTGCTGCAGAAGACCGCCCGGCCGCAGATCGCCTGGAGCACGGATATTCCCGCGCAGGGCCCCATCGCCCCCTGCGACCGGCGGATGCTGGTCCAGGCACTGACCAACCTGCTGCAGAACGCCGCCGATGCCGTGGCGATGCGTCCGGGTGCGGGCCGGATTTTGCTCGCTGTGCGCCCGGCCGTCGGGCGCGGCGGCGCGGACACGGTGCGGATCAGCGTCAGCGATGACGGGATCGGCCTGCCGCAGGAGGACCGGGCCCGGCTGACCGAGCCCTATGTCACCCACAAGCCCAAGGGAACCGGGCTGGGCCTGGCCATCGTCAAGAAGATCCTGGAGGACCATGACGGCCAGGTGCTGCTCGAGGACCGCGCCGA
>JBBIQA010000033.1:9242-13831 GCA_037442565.1 Rhodospirillales bacterium | reverse complement strand
ACGGCGTGAAGGTACCCAATGGCGCATGAAATCCTGATCGTCGACGATGAACCGGACATCCGGATGCTCATCGAGGGCGTGCTGCGCGACGAAGGCTACGAGACCCGCCAGGCTGGCGATTCGACCGCCACCATCGCTGCTTTCCGGCACCGCCGGCCATCGCTCGTCATCCTCGATGTCTGGTTGCAGGGCTCGCGGCTCGACGGCCTAGGGATCCTGCAGGCGCTGCACAGCGAGGAACCGCACGTGCCGGTGGTGATGATCTCCGGCCACGGCAACATCGAGACGGCGGTGACCGCGATCCAGCGTGGCGCCTACGACTTCATCGAAAAGCCCTTCCAGTCCGATCGTCTGCTGCTGATCGTGCGCCGGGCGCTCGAGGCGGCGGCCCTGGAGCGCGAGAACGCCGAACTGCGCCTGCGCGCCGGCCCCGAGACCACACTGACCGGCGAGAGCCTGCCGATCGCGCAACTGCGTGCCAGCGTGGAACGGGTGGCTCCGACCGGGTCGCGCGTGCTCATCACCGGGTCGGCGGGGGCAGGCAAGGAGGTGGTGGCCCGGATGATCCACGGCCTGTCGCGCCGCGCCGATGGCCCGTTCGTGGTGCTGAACTGCGCCACGCTCAATCCGGGAAGGTTCGAGGAGGAACTGTTCGGGGTCGAGGCCGGCACCGATGCCGTCGCCCACCCGCGCCGCGCCGGCGTGCTGGAGCGCGCTCATGGCGGCACGCTGCTGCTGGACGAGGTGTCGGACATGCCGGTGGAGACCCAGGGCAAGATCGTGCGCGCCTTGCAGGACCAGACCTTCGAGCGGCTTGGCGGATCGAACCGGGTGAAGGTGGACGTGCGCGTGATCGCCACCAGCAACAAGGACCTGACCGAGGAGATCGCCGCCGGGCGGTTCCGCGAGGACCTCTATTACCGCCTGGCCGTGGTGCCGCTTCGGGTACCCAGCCTGAAGGAACGGCGCGAGGACGTGCCGGACCTGGCGCGCCATTTCATTGCCCGTTCGGCCGAAACCTCCGGCATGCCCGCCCGCGAACTGTCCACCGATACGCTGGCAGCGCTGCAGGCCTATGACTGGCCGGGCAACGTGCGCCAGTTGCGCAACCTGATGGACTGGCTGCTGATCATGGCGCCGGGCGGCAACGGCGATGCGATCCGCGCCGACATGCTGCCGCCGGAGATCGGCTCCGCCGCGCCGACCTTGCTCGCCATCGACCCCGCCGCCGACATCATGGGACTGCCGCTGCGCGACGCGCGAGACCTGTTCGAAACGCAGTACCTGCATGCCCAGCTGCTGCGCTTCGGCGGCAATATCAGCCGCACGGCGCAGTTTGTCGGCATGGAGCGCAGCGCGCTGCACCGCAAGTTGAAACAGCTCGGCGTCAATTCGGACGAGCGGGCAGGGTAGGGCGTATCGGGATGTCGTTGTTCTCCAAGATCTTCCGAAAATCCGGCTCCCGGGACGAAGCCCCGCAAGCAGGCTGGATCGAGCCGCGCGATCTGGCCGCGGGTTTGGCTGCCGGTACGGTGAAGCTGGTCGTGGATGTGCGCGGCCCGGATGAGTTCTCCGGTCCGCTCGGCCACATCAGGGGGGCACGCAACCTGCCTCTGAATTCGCTGGCCGCGCAGGTGCCGGGCCTGGTGGGGCAGGGCAAGGCCATCGTGGTCGTCTGCCGGACGGACCGGCGTTCGGCCGCCGCCGCGCGGCTGCTGCGCGATGCGGGGGCGCAGGAGGTGACCGTGTTGCGCGGCGGCATGGAAGCCTGGAACGCGCTCGCCCTGCCCACCGGCTAGACTTGTCCACCGCCCCGCAAAAGCGTGTCGCCGTCATCGGTGCCGGTCCGGCCGGGCTGATGGCCGCCGAACGGCTCGGACAGGCCGGGCTGCGCGTCGATTTGTATGACCGCATGAAGTCGGCCGGGCGCAAGCTGCTGATGGCCGGACGGGGCGGGCTGAACCTGACGCATAGCGAGGATCTGGACGCCTTCCTGCGCCGCTATGGCGAGGCCGAGGCGTGGCTGGCGCCGGCGATCGCCGCCTTCCCGCCGGAGGCGCTGCGCGCCTGGTCGGCTGGGCTGGGCGAGCCCACCTTCACCGGCAGCAGCGGGCGGGTGTTTCCGGCGTCGAAGAAGGCCTCGCCGCTGCTGCGTGCCTGGCTGCGCCGGCTGGCCGGGCAGGGGGTGCGGCTGCACACCGGCCAGGACTGGCAGGGCTGGAACGCCGCCGGCGACCTGCTGTTTGCGAATGCCGCGCCGTTGCGCGTTGCGAATGCCGCGCCGGTGCGCGTTGCGAATGCCGCGCCGGTGCGCGCGGATGCCACGGTGCTCGCGCTTGGCGGCGCCAGCTGGCCGCGTCTCGGCGCGACCGGTGCCTGGACGACGATCCTGGCCGACAGGGGCATCGCCGTCGCGAAGCTGCGCCCGGCCAATTGCGGCTTCACCGTCGACTGGAGCGCGCATTTCCGCGACCGTTCCGCCGGCCAGCCGCTGAAATCGATCCGCCTGAGCTTCGCTGGGCGGTCCGTGCGCGGCGAGGCGGTGATCACCGGGTACGGGGTCGAGGGCGGCGCGGTCTACGCCCTGTCGGCGGCGTTGCGCGATGCGCTGGAGGCGGGCGGACAGGCGATCCTGCACATCGACCTGCGCCCGGAAATGAGCGAGGCGGAGTTGTTCCAGCGCCTCTCCGGTGTCCGCCAGCGAGAGTCGCTCAGCAACGCCCTGCGCAAGGCCATTCATCTGCCGCCGGTGGCGATCGGCCTGCTGCGCGAAGCCGCCGGGGCTGACCTGCCGCGCGAGCCCGGGAAGCTCGCCGCGCTGATCAAGGCCGTGCCCCTGGCATTGCTCGCCCCGCAGCCGATCGAGCGGGCGATCTCCACCGCCGGCGGCATCGCGCAGGACGAACTGGACGCCGGCTTCATGCTGCGCCGCCTGCCCGGCGTGTTCGCGGCCGGCGAGATGCTGGACTGGGAAGCCCCCACCGGCGGCTACCTGCTGCAGGCCACCCTCGCCACCGGCCTCGCGGCCGCGGAAGGCGTATTGAAGTGGCTGGCTCGGGAGGCCTGACAGGGCGGGAACCACCCTATCGCCGGCATCCGCGTTGCGCTTAAATCCGACACCAGCCCGAACACGGGCGGAAACTGCCAACGGAGGAAATCCACATGATCCATGTTCTCGCCATGATCACCACCAAGCCCGGCATGCGCGCCGAGGTGCTGGAAGCCTTCCATGCCAACATGCCGGCGGTGCATGCCGAGAAGGGCTGCATCGAATACGGCCCCGCCATCGATGCCGAGGGCGTCGGTGCGCTGCAGACGCCGCTCGGCCCGGACAGCTTCGTCGTTATCGAGAAATGGGCGACGATGGCGGATCTGAAGGCGCATGGCGCCTCCGCCCACATGGCCGCCTATGGGGCAAAGACCCGCGAGAAGCTGGCCAGCCGCGTCATCCACGTGCTGCAGAACGGCTGAACCCGCCGTGGCACTGCATATCGACTACTATGCCTCGCTGAACTCGCCCTGGACGCACCTCGGTGCGGCCAGGATCGAGGCGATGGCGGCAAGGCATGGCGCCAGCCTGCGCATCTGGCCGGTGGATTTCGGCACCATCTTTCCCGCCTCCGGCGGGCTGCCGCTGCCCAAGCGCGCCCCGCAGCGCCAGGCCTACCGGCTGCAGGAACTGGCGCGCTGGCGGGAAGCCGTGGGCGAGCCGATCCATATCCAGCCGAAATTCTTCCCATCCAACGAATTGCCGGCGGCGTGTTGCGTGATCGCGGTGCGCGAGACAATCGGCGACGCGCCGGCGATCGCGCTGGCGCATCGCGTGCTGAAGGCGTTGTGGCAGGAAGAGAAGGACCCCGGTGATCCCGCCACCCTGGCGGCGCTGATCCGCGACGTGGGCCTGGATGCCGATGCGGTGACGAAGCTTGGCGCCGATCCGAAATGGGCGGAACGCCGGATGGCAGACACGAAGGCCGCACTGGATCGCGGCGTGTTCGGCGCGCCGACCTATGTCATCGGCGAGGACATCTTCTGGGGCCAGGACCGGCTGGAGTTCGTCGAGAAGCGGCTGGCGAAGGGCTGAACATGTCCGTCGCGCCAGACCTCACCGGCCGGGTGGCGCTGGTCACCGGCGGCTCGCGCGGGATCGGCCGGGCGATCGTTCTCGCGCTGGCCGAGGCCGGCGCGGATGTGGCGGTGAATTTTGCCCGGCGGGCCGATGCAGCGGAGGCCGTTGCCGCCTCGGCGCGCCATTTGGGCCGACGCGCCATCGCGGTGGGCGCGGATGTGTCCGACGCGGGGCAGGTCGAGGCCATGATGGCGGAGACTGCGGAAAAGCTCGGATCCGTGGACATCCTGGTCAACAATGCCGGCCTGGCGCTGACACGGGGCCTCGATGACCTGACGGAGGCGGATTTCGACCGGACCATCGCGGTCAACCTGAAATCCGTGTTCCTCTGCACCCGCGCGGCGCTGCCCGGCATGCGCGCGCGCCAATGGGGGCGGATCGTCAACATTTCCTCCGGTGCCGCTCGCGGGACCGGGGCGATCGGTGTTCACTACAACGCCTCCAAGGCCGGCATGGAGGG
>JBBIQA010000033.1:0-9142 GCA_037442565.1 Rhodospirillales bacterium | reverse complement strand
TGGGCGGGGCGGAAATTGCCCGGCGAGGTCTGGTAGCTGGCCGGCTTGATGGTCTTCAGCCGGTAGCTGCCGTCCTTGCCGCTGGTCAGCTCCGCGTAGCCGCTGAAATTGGGATCGAGCGGCTGGTCGCTGTCGTCGTTCGGGTGGCGGTAGCGGCCTTTGCTGTTGGCCTGCCAGATCTCGATCTTCGCGCCGGCGACCGGCTTGCCGGCGGTGCTCAGCACGCGGCCGGTGACATAAAGGACCTGGCCCTCCGCCTTGCCCTTCTTGGTCAGGTCGCCGCTGGTGGTCGGCTTGAGGCTGAGCGGATAAAACGGTCCCAGGATCTGGTCCGGCGTACGCGCGAGCAATCCTTGCGCCACCGCGGCCGCGCCCTTTGGCGGCGCCACCGCTTTCGGCTTCGCTGGCTTTTTGGTTTTGACGGCCTCTTGGATGTCAGACATTCTGTTTCCCCGTTATTCGTTGGCCAATGAAACTACATGCTTCGCGCAAGCAATCCCAGTGGAATCTACGCGATCATCCCTGGTTGCTGCCCGGCAGCCCATGCGGAAACAGGTTCTGCGCCAGCAACCCGCCATCCACGTCCAGCGTGGTGCCGCTGACATAGGCGGAGAGATCCGAGACCAGGAACAGCGCCGCCTTGCCGATGTCGTCGGTGGTGCCGCGCCGGCCGGCCGGCAGCAGGCTCCTGGCGTAGGCCTCGACGCGGGAAGGCGTATCGAACAGGCGCGGCGTGGTGATGTGGCCGGGCGCGATCGCGTTCACCCGGATATGATGCGGCGCCCATTCCACCGCCATCGTCTGCACCAGGCTGATCAACCCGGCCTTGGCGGCGCCGTACACCCCGCGCATCGGCGCCGAGCGCTGCCCGTCCACCGAGGCGATGCCGACGATCGCGCCAGGCTGGCCGCCCTTGATCATCCGCCGCGCGACCTCGCTGGCGGTCAGGAAGAAATAGCGCAGGTTGAGGTGGATCTGCTGGTCGAACAGGGCCGCGTCGGTATCGAGCAACGGCCCGAAGGCGGCGGCGCCGACGATGGAGACCATCGCGTCGATGCCGCCGAGCTGCGCCTCCGCCGCGGCGACGATGGTGGGGATCTGCGCGTCGTCCAGCACGTCGCCGACGATCGCGATGCCGCGCGGGCCGAGGCCGTTGACGATGGCGGCGACCCGCTCGGCCCGCTCGGGCACCACATCGATCACCGCGACATCCGCGCCGGCGCGGGCCAGCAGCCGGGCGGTGCTCTCGCCCATGCCCTGGCCGCCGCCGACGATCATCGCCTTCTTGCCGGCGAGGCCGAACAGACTGGTTTCATTCATGGCCGATCGTTCCTTTGATTATTGGAAGGCTTTGACGATGCGGCCCCAATCCTCGATCGCGTCCTCGTGGCCGGGCGTGATCGAGAAGGTGAGCTGCGAATAGCCGCCGTCGCGCAGGGCCTCCACGCGCTGCTTCAGTTCCTGCTCGCTGGCGGTGAAGGTGGCGTGGCGGATCAGCGGACCGGTGACGAATTGCTTCTCCTCCGGCTTCACGAAGACGAAATGGCCGCGATGGTTCATCAGGTAGCCGGCGTCTTCCGGCTGGAATTTCTCCGCCACCGCGATGTAGCCCTCCATCTCCGCCTTCAAATGCGGCGGGTAGGGCGATGTGTTGGGCAGCTTCATCAGCCGCTCGTCGGCGGCGCGGTGCAGCATCACCGCGGCGCGCGGCCCGGCAGCACCCAGCACGCGCGGGCTGTCATAGGTTTCCCCCTCGCGCAGCACGCAGCCGGCGGTGAAGGCGGTGGAATAGAGATCGCCGGGCGAACGCCCCGCCGCGCCCCACGCTTCCTGCATGCCCTTCAGATCGTTCAGCGCGCCGTCCACCCCGGCGATGAACGTCACCCACCCGGCCTCCAGCTTCGCCGCCAGGTGCTGGGTCTTGGGGCCGTAGGCGGAGACATGGACGCGGATCGGGTCCTTCGTGTTGATCAGCCCGATCTCCGGATTGAGGAAGCGGATCTTGCGCGGTTTCCCCTCTATGTCGGTGACCAGGGTTTCCTCGGCGAGCAAACCGCGCACCACGCGGACATATTCCTCCAGGTCCTTCATCCACATCGCCCCGAGCCCCATCGCCCGGCGGGCGGAGAAGCCGGTGCCGACACCGAAATCGATGCGCCCGGGCGCCATCTGGTTCAGCGTCGCGAAGCCGACGGCGGTGACCGCGGCGAGCCGGTTGGACGGCACCAGCACCCCGGTGCCGAGCCGGATTCGGCTGGTTTTCACCGCGGCGGCTCCCATCGCCACGAACGGGTCGGCGACGATCATCTGAGTGTCGTAGAACCAGGCGTGGCTGAAGCCGAGTTCCTCCGCCCGTTGCGCGAGTTTCCAGGATGAGCCGGAGGTGGCGATGCCGATGCCGAAATCCATGATGCTTCCTCTCCGCAGGATCGGGCCGGGTTCGTCCCAGCTCCGGCGTCTAGTGCATCGGCCCGGGCCGCCGGCGTCAAGGGCCGGGGTGCGGTGGCGGCTTCGGCGACTTGCCCAGCCATGCAGCCATCCGCTAATCAATCGCCTCGATTCCATTCACGGGCCAGCCGCCGATGTGGCCGGACCCTCGTCGGTAAACCGGTTCCTGCATGATGTTCCTGAATGTGCTCGTCGGAATTGTCGGGCACGCCCAACGGCATGCTCGCCTGGTGGTGGCCGCGGGATTGCTGCTCGCGGGTCTCAGCGGCTATTTCGCGTCCATGCATCTGGGCGTCAGCACCGACACCAGCCTGATGTTTCCGGAAAGCCTGCCCTGGCGCCGGGCCTCGATCGAGTTCAACCGCAATTTCCCGCAGTTCAACGACCTGATGGTCGCGGTGATCGACGCAAAGAGTCCGGAGCAGGCCGACGCGACCGCGGCCGCCCTGAGCCAGGCGCTGGAGGCTGATACCAAGCATTTCCGTGGCGCGCGCCGGCCGGACTCGAACCCGTTCTGGTCGCGCGAGGGGCTGCTGTTCCTCGACGCCAAGACGCTCGGCCACTTGCTTGACCGCATCGTCGAGGCGCAGCCCTTCCTCGGCCAGTTGGCCGCCGACCCGAGCGCCCGCGGCCTGTTCGGCGCACTCGGGCTGCTCGGCCAGGGGGTGGAGCACGGCGATGTCGACCTCAAAACCATCGGGCCGGCCCTCGCGGCATTCCACAAGACCATGGCCGGCGTGCTCGACGGGCGAGGCGAGCCGCTGTCCTGGACGCGGCTGATCGGCGGCGGCACGGCCGATCTCGGCGGCCAGTACCGGTTCGTGCTGGCACAGCCGAAGCTGGATTTCAGTGCGCTGCGCCCCGGCGGGGAGGCGGAGGACGCGATGCGCGCGGTGGCGCGGTCACTTCCCGATGTGGCATCGGGCGATGCCAGGGTGCGGATCACCGGGGCGGTCGCCCTGGCCAATGACGAATTCGCCACCGTCGCCCAGGGCGTGCTGTCGGGGTTGATCGGCAGCGTGGTGCTGATCGCGCTGTGGCTTTTCTTCGCCGTGCGGACCTGGCGGCTGATCGTGCCGATTCTGCTGACGCTCGGGCTCGGGCTGCTGCTGACCGTCGCCTTCGCCGCCGCCGCCGTGGGCACGCTGAACCTTGTCTCGGTCGGGTTCGGCATCCTGTTCGTCGGCATCGCGGTGGATTTCGCCATTCAGTTCTGTGTCCGTTTCCGCGAGGCCGGAGAAGCCCAGACGGAGGCCGACACCTCCCCGATCGATGTCGCCCTGGCCGGCACGGCCCGGCGGGCGGGGGGGCAGGTGGCGGTCGCCGCGGCGGCGACCGCGGCCGGGTTCCTTGCCTTCGTGCCGACGGAGTTTCGCGGCGTGGCGGAGCTTGGTCTGATCGCCGGCGTCGGCATGATCATCGCCTTTCTCTGCACCATCACGTTCCTGCCCGCGGCGATCACCCTGTGCCGCCCTCGCCACGATGACGTTTCCGCCAGGCTGCGCTGGGGTGCACCGATGGACCGCGTGGTGCGCGCCTGGCACCGACCGCTGCTGGCGCTGTTCCTGGGCATCGCGGTGCTGGGGGGAGTGCTGACGGCCCATCTGACGTTCGACGCCGATCCGCTGCACACCAAGGACCCGAACACCGAGGCGCTGCGCACTCTGTACGATCTGATGGCCTCGCCGGTCACCAACCCGTTCACCATCGACATTCTGACCGCGAACCCGGCCGAAGCCGCCATCGTCGCCGCGCGGCTGCGCGGCCTGAGCCTGGTCGACCGGGTGATCTCGATCAACAGCTTCGTGCCGGAGGATCAGGCGACGAAGCTCGCCATGATCGCCGATGCCAAAGCCTTGCTGGCAACGACGCTGGCGACCCAGACCGTGGCACCGCCGCCCAACGCCGAGCAGATCCGCCATGCCGCGGCCGACGCGTTGGAGCCGATCGGGCGCGCCCTGCAAAAGCTGCCGCCCGGCAATCCGTTGGCCGCCATCGCGGAGGATCTGCGCCGGATCGGCAAGGCCGATGACCGCAAGCTGGAACAGGTCAACGAGGCGCTGACCCGGTTCCTGCCCGAGGAACTGAACCAGCTGAACCTGGCGCTGGACGCCCAGCCGGTGTCACTCGCCAGCATACCGGCGGAGATCGCCCGGGACTGGCTGCTGCCCGACGGCCGGGCCCGGGTGCAGGTGGTGCCGAAGCCGTCGGCCAGCGGCAGCGAGGGCCTGCGCCGGTTCGTGGACCAGGTGGTGGCCAAGGCGCCGAACGCCGGCGGCTCGGCGGTGACGATCGTGGCGACCAGCGCCACCATCGTCGGCGCGTTCCGCAGCGCGGCGCTGACCGCGGTTATCAGCATCGGTCTGATCCTGCTGGTCAGCCTGCGCCGGCCGCTGGATGTGGCGCTGGTGCTGGCGCCGCTGCTGCTCTCGGCGCTGATGACCGTGGTGATCGCGGTGCTGGCGCCGATCACCCTGAACTACGCCAACATCATCGCCCTGCCGGTGCTGCTGGGGGTCGGCGTGTCGTTCAACGTGTATTTCGTGATGAACTGGCGCGCCGGGCGGGTGATCGTGCTGGGATCGGCGACGGCGCGCGCCGTGCTGTTCTCCGCCCTGACCACCGGCACGGCCTTCGGCGCGTTGGCACTGTCGGCGCATCCGGGCACCTCCAGCATGGGGGTGCTGCTGCTGACCAGCCTTGGCTGCACCCTCATCGCCAGCCTGATCTTCGTCCCGGCGTTGCTGGCGGCCCTGCCGCGGCCGCGGCCGCGGCGATGAATTTCCTGCCGCACGGAAAGACCCCAGCAGCGTGAACCGGCTCCGGCAAATCTCCGTTCTCCTCGCCGTCGTCGGATTGCTGCTCGGCACGCTGCTGGTCGGCTGGTACGGCTGGGACCGCGTGCTGGCCGCTATGCTGTCGGTCAGCGCCGGAGGCTTCGCCCTGCTCTGCGTTTGGCAGATGGTCCTTTTCACGATCAATGGCGCGGGCTGGGAAGTGACGCTGCCGTGGATTGGCTGGCGGCGGGCCGGCGTGATGATCTGGGGGCGGATGGTCCGGGATTCCGCCGGCAGCTGCCTGCCGTTCTCCCAGCTTGGCGGCTTCGTTGCTGGCGTGCGGGCCGTGAGTTGCCACGGGGTCAGCCTGCGCCAGGCCACGGCCTCGACCGTGGTGGACATCACCGCGGAATTCCTGGCGCAGATCGCCTTTGCCGCCATCGGCATGGTGGTGCTGTTCGTGCACCGCAGCGACAACGCGCTCGCGGTGCCGATGGGGATCAGCCTTGGGCTGGCGCTGGGAGCCTGCATGCTGTTCATCTGGCTGCAGCGGCGCGGCATCTCGCCGATGGCGAGCCTCAGCCGCCGCATCGCCGGCAATCGGTTCGGTGACACCGGGGAGCGTATCGAGGCGCTGCAGGCCGAGCTGACCGCCATGTACAAACGCCCCAACGCGGTCATATTCTCCTTCGTCGTGCATCTGCTGGGTTGGATCGGAACCGGGGTCGGCGGCTGGATTGCCTTCCATCTTCTCGGGGTACCGGTCAGCCTCATCCACGCCCTGGCGATCGAGGGGCTGCTGCATGCCGTGTTGGCCACGGCGTTCGTGGTGCCTGGTTATGCCGGCGTGCAGGAAGCCGCCTATGCGGGGATCGGGGCGCTGTTCGGCATTCCGGCGGAACTGGCGATCGCCGTCTCGCTGCTGCGCCGGTCGCGCGACATAGCCGTGGGGATCCCCATCCTGCTGGTATGGCAGATGAACGAGATGCGCCGCCTGAAGGCACCGGCCCATTAGAGCGTTCTCACGAAGAGCGAAAACGCTCTGGTCATCTTTTGGCGAGCCATTTCATCAGCCTAAGACCGCTTCGCGATTCCAGTCAGGCTGATATTGCTCTAAGCCGCCGGTCAGGCCGGGCGCGGCTCGGCGCGGGCGGGAAGCGTGGGCAGGGTCATGCGAAACACCGTGCCGGCGGCATCCGTGGACACCAGGGCGATGTCGCCGTTGTTGGCACGCATCAGGTCATGGGCGATGGCGAGGCCGAGGCCGGAGCCGCCTGCCTTGGTGCTGCGGGTGAACGGGCGGAAAAGCGTTTCGCGCGCCGCCTCCGGCAATCCGGGACCGTCGTCGATCACGTCGATCGTGATTTGACCCGGGGCGGCCTGCCCCGGCGCCTGAACACCCTTGGGGGAACCTCCCGAGCGCACGATCACGTTCCGCGACCCGGCTTCCGCCGCGTTGCGGATCAGATTGACGAGAACCCGCAGAACCTGATCCGGGTCGGCGTTCGCCGCCAGGTCCGGGGCGATTTCGGTTCGGACATGGCAATCGGGGAAGGTGCCCACGGTTGCGATCGCCTCCTGCACCAGTGCCGGCACGGCGAACCGGACCGATGCGATCGGTGCCGGGCTGTCACGGACGAATTGCAGCGTCTGCGCGACGAGGTCGTTGGCCCGGTCGACGGCGCTCGCGATCACCTCGCCGGCCCGGCAGATGGCCGGGTCGGCGTTCTGGCTAAGCCGCTCCGCCGCCAGCAGCGCCGGGGAGAGGACGTTGCGCAGGTCGTGGCCGATTTTCGCCACGGAAGTTCCCACCGACACCAGGCGCGCGTTGCGGCCAAGCACGGCACTCAGCGCGCGTTGCATGGAGGCGATCTCGCGGCCGGCCAGCGCCATCTCGTCATCGGGCAGGATGGTGACCCCGCTTGGGTCGAGCGGCGCGACGCGTTCCGGATCGGAACGAAAGGCCATGATGCTGTTGGTGATGCGGCGCATCGGCGCGACCAGGAACATCACCAGGGCGAAATACACCAGCGCCCCGTTTACTCCGGCGATCAGCAGCGACAGCAGGGCGTAATGCGCCGAAAACTGCCAGAGCGCCTGTTTCAGGTCTTGCTCGGGCAGGGCCAGCTCGATTTCCGTTCCCACCGTGAAGGGACTCCGGTCCGACACCAACAGAACCCGGCTACTATCCGAGACCAGGGCGGTCAGTGACCGCCACAATCCGCGCAGCCAGCTTTCCTGGCGCAGATCGAGCCGCGGCGGACCGAGGTACATGGCGTCGATATCGGGCCCGACCGTGATCAGGTGCTGGCCGCTGTCGAGCAGCCGGATGCCGATCGCCCCGGTTCGGTGCAGCAGGGCGTCGCGGGTCTCGGGGTCGATTTCCGCCCCCCGGGCGGCCGAGGCCACCAGGATCGCCGTGTCGGCCTGGGCAAATCGCTCCGCCAGCCAGCGCCGGCGCTCCCCCGCCAAACCGGGCGCGAAGACCAACGCCTCCGTCGTCAGCACGATGCCGATGGTCAGCCAAAGCATCCTGGCGGACAGGCTGTGCTCTGCGGTTGACGTCGCCATTCAGACCTTCACCATCACCGGGAAGATCCCTTCATACACCAGCAGCGCAGGAATCAGGCAGCGGATCGCCTGGTCGGCACGCATATATCCCGGCCGCATTGCCGCCGAGGACAGTCATGCAGAACGGTAGGATGACAGCCTTGAAGGTGAAACATGAGGCCTGTAGTGCCGGTTGGTCGCATCCGAAAGGGCGAGGGTGTCAGCCTTCGGCCCGTTTCTGCGCTCGTCGACGCAGGCTCACCAGTAACGGCAGCAGCGCGGCAAGGGTGACCACCATCGGGGGTTCCGCCACACCGACGGATGTACCTCCCGGCCCGGTGACCGGGCCGGGCAATGGACCGGAGGGCACGATCGCAGGCGGCACGCTATCGGACGCTGGCGGCACCGGGCCCGACTGTATGACGTTCGCCGCTGCGAGGAATGGCAACGGCACGGGCGGCACGGCTTGTGGGATAAACGGAGCAGGTTCTGCCCCGGACTGCCAACGATCCGGCAGTGCGGACGGTGTTGGGTCGGGATAGTCCGCCAGTGGGGTTGTCTTGGTGGTAATCTTGTTCGGGGCGGGGCCTGGCTGGTCCGGCAGATTGGGCAGACTGGGGAAGAACGCGTCCACGGACGGGAAATTCAATCCCGCAAGGGCAAGATCCTGCCAATGTTCCCCATTGAGTTGTTTCAACGGATCGGACTGCAGAACTTGCTCGAAGCTGACTTTCGGAAGAACCGGCCACCCCGACTCCAGCTGCGACAAGCCGCGGAGTATCTGCAGGGCCTGTTCTATTCCTTGAACATCCGAGACGATTTTGTCGGAAGACGCGTCGGGAAATATCGACCGGAGATGCAGCGGGATGAGTTTACTGAGGGCCTTCTCCGTCGTGGCGTGATTGAGCCCGACGGTCGCGATCCCCGAAAAGCCGACAGCCAGAGCCAAGGTAAAATAAGGGTTTACCTTAACGAACGCCGACAGAAAGCGCATTCCCCACATCAGCGGTTCCTATGGTGCATCTGACCTACCCACGCCGGGGACACCGGCAGAGGACGAGGTCGGAATTAGACCGGTACTTTTTATATCCTAACACAACAGGATTAAAAATCAAGCTTTGTCACAACCTGAGGGCGAATGAGGATCTAACCGAAGACCATTCTAGTTGCGTATTAGCTGTCGGTAGCGATCGTATTGCCAAATCAGACTCGAACGAATGCGATCCGGAACTGCAATTCGACTGACACTCTATCCATGACTATCCCCTCGATCTCGAAAGCGCTCCGCGACGTGTTGTGCCTGCTTCAAACTCCGTCTTACGCCGGGCGGACCTGCCCGCAAGTCGGCTGCCATGGCGGAAGGGGTG
>JBBIQA010000032.1:27638-30500 GCA_037442565.1 Rhodospirillales bacterium | reverse complement strand
CATGAAAATGAAAGCCGCGATCCTTCGCGTCCAGGGCCTGCCCCGCCCCTATGCCAACAGCCGCCCACTGTCGGTCGAGGAAGTGGATCTCGATCCGCCCGGCCCAGGCGAAGTGCTGTACAAGATCATCGGCGCCGGGCTGTGCCATTCGGACCTGTCGACCATCGAGAATTTGCGCCCGCGCAAATTGCCGACCATTCCCGGGCATGAGGCGGCCGGCATCGTTGAGGCGGTCGGGCCTGGGGTGACGGCGTTCAAGCCGGGCGATCATGTGATCAGCGTGTTCGTATCGAGCTGCGGCGATTGCAGCTACTGCGCGCGGTCGCGGCCCAATCTGTGCACCAGCGCGTTTGCCTCGCGCTCGGACGGCACGCTGGTTTCCGGCGCGCGGCGGTTGCATCTGGGTGGCGAGGACATCAACCACTACAGCGGATTGTCGGTGTTCGCGCAGTATGCCGTGGTGTCGGAAAACGCGCTGATCGCCATCCCCGACGACGTGAAGCTGGAAGACGCGGCGGTGTTCGGCTGCGCCGTGGTCACCGGCGTCGGCGCGGTGCTGAACACGGCGCAGGTTCCACCGGGCGGGCAGATGGCCGTGGTGGGGCTGGGCGGCGTGGGCATGTGCGCGCTGATGGGCGGCGTGGTGGCCGGGGCAGAGCGCATCGTAGCCGTCGATCTCAGCGCCCAGAAGCTGGAACTGGCACGCGAGCTTGGCGCTACCGATTGCTTCCTGGCCGGCGCGCCGGGCGCGGCGGAGGCGATCAAGGAAGCCACCGGCGGCGGGCTGGACTACGTGATCGAGACCGCCGGCGCGATCGCGGCGATGAACCTGGCCTATGCCATCACCGCCCGCGGCGGGATGGTGGTGAGTGCCGGGCTGCCGTCCGCGACCAGCACGTTCTCGTATCTGCACGGCGCGCTGGTCAGCGAGGAGAAAAGCATTCGCGGCAGCTACATGGGCAGCTGCGTGCCCAAGCGCGACATTCCCCGCTTTATCGGCCTGTACAAGCGCGGCAAGCTGCCGGTTCAGAAGCTGCGCAGCGGTTTCATCACCTTCGATCAGATCAACGAAGGCTTCGACAATCTGTCCGAGGGCACCGTGCTGCGGCAGATCCTGCAGCCGCATGCCTGAGGCGCTGACGGTGCGGCCGATCGGCGTGATCTCCACGCCGTTCGCCACGCTGGCCGATTGCCCGCGCAACGGCCGGCAGTTGCAGCCTGCGCCAGTGTGCATCGCCCGGGTGCTCCCGGAATTCGTGCCGGGGCTGCGCAGCCTGGAAGGGTTTTCGCACCTGATCCTGCTGTATTGGCTGAACCAGGCGAAGGGTCCGCTGCTGGAGTTCAAGCCGCCGTTCGATGCGCAGATGCGCGGCGTGTTCGCCACAAGGGCGCCGTTCCGCCCGAACCCGATCGGATTATCCGTCGTGGCGTTCGACGGCTTCGACGGCGAGGACGGCCTGAAGGTGCGCTACCTCGATTGCCTCGATCAGACACCGCTGCTGGACATCAAGCCCTATCTGCCGAGCACGGACGCCGAGCCAGCCGCCACGATGGGCTGGCTGGCGCCGCACGCCACACGGTGAGCGAGGCTGGTCAAGCCGCTGCCACGATTTTCTTGTCGATCAGAGTCCCAATCTCCGACGCACTGTAGCCGTGTTCGAGTAGAACCTCGCGTGTATGTTCGCCGAGGGTGGGCGCATGGGCGCGCTTGGTGCCGCTTTCGAACGGCGGCAGGCCGGGGATGTTGGGCATGGGCACGAGTTCCTTAAAGCCAGGCTGGGCCAGCCAGGAGATGATACCGGTGGCTACCACCTGCTCTTCCTTCAGGAACTCCTCGTAGGAGTTGACCTTGTAGTTCATGATGGCGCGCTCGGTGAAGCGCTGCGCCAGCCATTCCGTTGATTTGGCCTTGAAGACCGGGCGGATCACTTCGTAGAGCTCGTCGAGGTTCTTGCCGCGGGCGGCGTGGGTGGAAAAGCGCGGATCTTCCAGCAGGTCGGCGCGCTCGATCACCTCGCAGAACGGCGGCCAGTCGGTCGGGCGGACCATGGTGACGTTCAACTGGCCGTCTTTCGTATCGAACACGCCGTTCGGCATGCTGGTGCGCTGTGCCGAGCCGCGTTCGAGATATTGGGCGATCAGGCGGATGACCGACAGCATCGCACCGCCCTGCATCAGGCTGGCCTCGATAAAGCGGCCTTGCTTCACGTTCTGCCGCGCCTGCACGAACAGCGAGGTGGAGAGTGCCTGAAAGCCGAGCAGGCCGGTGAACATGTCGATCAGTGAAATCGCGATGCGATGCGGATGGTTGTCATGCTCGCCGCGGTTTTCGTTGACGATGCCGATGAAGGCCTGCAGCACGGGGTCCATGGCCGGGCGGCCGGCGAGCGGACCGGTCTGACCGAAGCCGGAGATCGAATAATACAGGATCCCCGGTTCCTTCGCGCTGACCGCCTCATAATCGAAGCCGTAGCGTTTGATGGTCCCCGGGCGGAACCCTTCCATGAAGATGTCCGCCCCCTTGATCAGACGCCAGAGGATTTCCTTGCCTTGCGGCGTCTTCAGGTCGACCGCGACGGCGCGCTTGCCCAGTGTGCCATAGACCGAGAAGGCGGAATGGTCTTCGTAGGTGCGGCCGAGAATGCGTGACCAGTCTCCGCCGGCATGCGGGGTTTCAACCTTGATCACGTCCGCGCCGTGTTGAGCCAGCATCATGGCGCAGGATGGTCCCGCCACTCCGCCCGTCAGATCGATGACTTTTACGCCTGCAAACGCCGCATCCCAGTTCATGTTTCTTGTCCGCCTGTTCCACCCAAAGACAGGCAAAGCGTTACCGACCTGGGCGCTGCTGACAACCCCTCC
>JBBIQA010000032.1:22628-27538 GCA_037442565.1 Rhodospirillales bacterium | reverse complement strand
GTCTTCATCGCCTCCAGCACCACCAGCACGTCGCCACGCTTCACCGCCATGCCGGGGATGGCGATGACCTGCGTGACCTGGCCGGGGATCGGCGCTTCCAACCGTCCGCCAGTGTCTTCTTCCTCGGCAGCGGCGGCGATGGGATCGGGCAGGCGAAAGCGGAACGTCTCGCCGCGCAGGCGGAGCGTAAGTTGTTCGCCGATGCGGGTGGCGGCCGCGCATTCCTGCACGCCGTCCAGATCTAGCGCGATGCGGCCGTCAGCTGCGCGGGTGGCGGAACCGATGACTTCCCGGTCGCCGATGCCGAGCGCCCAGCGAGAGCCCGAGCGATGAATGCGGACGGAGTGGGTGGTTTCTTCGTCAACCAGATCCAGCACGCGCTCGCGCATGGCATTCGGCCACCAGAGGTCGTTGGCGTGCCAGGGCGAATGGGGATCGGCACTCGCCGTCGCCGTCCGTGCGGCGGCCTCCGCTTCGTCCAGCAGTTCGGCGAGGACCGAGGCCGCCAGCACGGTGGTGTCGGGTTCGCGCGGGCCGGCCAGCAGGGTTGCGGCGTTGCGGGCGATGAAGCCGGTGTCGATGCCGCCGGCGGCGAAGTCGGGGTGCGCGGCGATGCGGGCGAGCAGGTCGAGGTTGCTGGCCACGCCGGCCACATCGCAATCCGCCAGGGCGGCCCTCAGCTTCTGCAGGGCTTCGGCGCGGCTGGGGCCGTGGCAGATCAGCTTGGCCAGCATCGCGTCGTAATGCACCGAGACGGTGTCGCCGGTGGCGAAACCGGTGTCGACGCGCACGCCGTCCCGCTCCGGCGAGGTGCGAAAACTGGCCAGGCGGCCGATGGAGGGAGCAAAGTCGCGGGCGGGGTCTTCGGCGTAGATCCGCACCTCGAAGGCGTGGCCGTTCAGGCGGATCTGTTCCTGGGTGGCCGGCAGGGGCTCACCGGCGGCGACACGCAGTTGCCATTCCACCAGATCAAAGCCGGTGATGGCCTCGGTGACCGGATGCTCCACCTGCAGTCTTGTGTTCATTTCCAGAAAGTAGAATCCGGTTTCATCGGTGATGAACTCCACGGTGCCGGCGCCGACATAGCCGACGGCCTTGGCGGCATCGACGGCAGCGCGGCCCATCGCGGCGCGGCGGGCTTCGTCCATGCCGGGCGCGGGGGCTTCCTCGATCACTTTCTGGTGGCGCCGCTGGGCGGAGCAGTCGCGCTCGAACAGATGCACGGCGTTGCCGTGCCGGTCGGCGAAGACCTGGATCTCGATGTGGCGGGGGCGCGTGACGTAGCGTTCCACCAGCACGCGGGCATCGCCGAACGAGGCGGCACCTTCCTGCTGGGCGGAGGCCAGCGCGCCGGCGAAGTCGTCGATGTGCTCAACCACGCGCATGCCGCGCCCACCGCCTCCGGCGACGGCCTTGATGACGACGGGGAAGCCGATTTTCCGGGCGGTGGCAGCGAGAAAGGCCGGATCCTGATCGGCGCCGTGATAGCCGGGCAGCAGCGGAACGCCGGAACCTTCCATCAGCGCCTTGGCCGCTCCCTTCGATCCCATGGCGCGCATGGCGGCGGCCGGGGGGCCGACGAAGATAATGCCGGCTGCATCGCAGGCTTCGACGAATTCCGGGTTCTCCGACAGGAAGCCGTAGCCGGGATGGATGGCTTCCGCACCGGCGCGTTTCGCGGCGTCGATGATGCGGGGGATGTTGAGGTAGCTATCGCGCGCCGCGGCAGGGCCGATGGCGATGGCGCGATCAGCCGCCGTAACGTGCATGGCGGCGGCGTCGGCCTCGGAATAGACGGCGATGGTTTCGATGCCCATGCGCCGCGCGGTGCGCGCGACGCGGCAGGCGATCTCGCCGCGATTGGCGATGAGGAGGGAGCGTATCATCCGCGGGGTGGGTGCCTGCGCCATCATCATCACATCCGGAACACGCCGAACTTCGTCGGCTCGATCGGCGCGTTCAGCGCCGCGGAGAGGGAAAGACCGAGCACGCGGCGGGTGTCGGCGGGGTCGATGATCCCGTCATCCCACAGCCGGGCGGTGGCGTAGTAGGGATGGCCCTGGGTTTCGTATTGGTTGCGGATCGGGGCCTTGAAGGCTTCCTCCTCCTCCGCGCTCCATTCCTTGCCCCCTGCTGCGAAATTGTCGCGGCGTACCTGGGCAAGCACGCTGGCCGCCTGTTCGCCGCCCATGACGGAGATGCGGGCGTTTGGCCACATCCAGACGAAGCGGGGATCGAAGGCGCGGCCGCACATGCCGTAGTTGCCGGCACCATAGCTGCCGCCGACGATGAAGGTGAATTTCGGCACGGCGGTGGTGGATACGGCGGTAACCAGCTTGGCGCCGTCCTTGGCGATGCCGCCGGCTTCGTATTTCTGCCCGACCATGAAGCCGGTGATGTTCTGCAGGAAGACCAGCGGAATGCCACGCTGGCTGCAAAGCTCGACGAAATGCGCGCCCTTCAGCGAGGATTCCGAGAACAGGATGCCGTTGTTGGCGATGATGCCGATGGGATAGCCGTACACATGCGCGAAGCCGCAGATCAGCGTGGTGCCGTACAGCTTCTTGAACTCGTCGAATTCGCTGCCGTCGACGATGCGGGCGATCAGTTCACGGGCGTCGTAGGGCGTGCGGACATTTTCCGGAATGACGCCATACAGCTCCTCGGCCGCGTAGCGCGGCGGGGCGGGTGGGCGAATTGCCAGTTGCGGGTGCTTGACGGTGTTCAGGCCGGCGACGATGCGCCGGCAAAGGGCCAACGCATGGCGATCATCATGAGCATAATGGTCCACCACGCCGGAAGTGCGGGCGTGGACATCGGCGCCGCCAAGATCTTCGGCGCTGACGATCTCGCCGGTGGCGGCGGCGACCAGCGGCGGGCCGCCGAGGAAGATGGTGCCCTGGCGGCGGACGATGATCGACTCGTCGGACATCGCCGGCACATAGGCACCCCCGGCGGTGCAGGAGCCCATGACACAGGCGATCTGCGGCACGCCCTCGGCGGACATGGTCGCCTGGTTGAAGAAGATGCGGCCGAAATGCTCGCGGTCGGGGAAGATCTCGTCCTGCTGCGGCAGGAAGGCACCGCCGCTGTCCACCAGGTAGATGCAGGGAAGGCGGTTGGTGCGGGCGATCTCCTGCGCGCGCAGATGCTTCTTCACGGTGAGGGGGAAATACGTGCCGCCCTTCACCGTGGCGTCGTTCGCCACGATCACGCATTCCCGCCCGGATACCCGGCCGATGCCGGTGATGATGCCGGCGGAGGGCACCTCGCCACCATACATGCCGAAGGCAGCGAGCTGCGACAGTTCCAGGAATGGCGAGCCGGGGTCGATCAAGCCGCGCACGCGGTCGCGCGGCAGCAGCTTGCCGCGCGACAGATGGCGCTGACGCGAGGCGTTGCCGCCGCCGAGCTCGGCCTCGGCGACCTTGGCGCGGAGGTCTTCCACCAACGCCCGCATGGCGGTCGCATTGGCGGCGAATTCAGGCGAGCCCGGATCGAGTTCGCTGCGGATGGCTACCATGCGCGGCAGCCTTTTTGCGCGAGCGCCATGTTCATCACTCGGTTTCCTTGAATAGCTCGCGGCCGATCAGCATGCGGCGGATTTCGCTGGTGCCGGCGCCGATTTCGTACAGCTTGGCGTCGCGCAGCAGGCGGCCGGTGGGATAATCGTTGATGTAGCCGTTGCCGCCCAGCACCTGGATCGCTTCCAGCGCCATCCAGGTGGCTTTCTCCGCCGCATACAGGATCGCGCCGGCCGCGTCCTTGCGAGTGGTTTCGCCACGGTCGCAGGCCTTCGCCACGGCATACACGTACGCTTTGGACGCGTTCAACGTGGTGTACATGTCGGCGATCTTGCCCTGCATCAGCTGGAACTCGCCGATCGCCTGGCCGAACTGCTTGCGTTCGTGGATGTAGGGCACCACCACGTCCATGCAGGCCTGCATGATGCCGAGCGGCCCGGCGGCGAGCACGGCGCGTTCATAGTCCAGGCCGCTCATCAGCACGTTCACGCCGCGCCCGACCTGGGACAGCACGTTTTCCTCCGGCACCTCGCAATCCTGGAAGACCAGTTCGGCGGTGTTGGACCCGCGCATGCCCAGCTTGTCGAGCTTGGGCGACGCCGAAAACCCGGGGAATGTCTTTTCGATCAGAAACGCGGTCATGCCGCGCGGCCCGGCGGACGGGTCGGTCTTGGCGTAGACCACCAGCACGTCAGCGTCCGGGCCATTGGTGATCCACATCTTGGTGCCGTTCAGGATGTAGCGGTCACCCTTCCTGTCGGCCCGCAGCTTCATGGACACAACGTCCGAGCCTGCGCCCGGCTCGCTCATGGCCAGGGCGCCGACATGCTCGCCGGAGATCAGCTTCGGCAGATAGGCGCGGCGCTGCGCCTCGGTGCCATTGCGGCGGATCTGATTCACGCAAAGGTTCGAGTGCGCGCCATACGACAATCCGACGGAGGCAGAAGCTCGCGAAATCTCCTCCATCGCCACGACATGCTCGAGGTAACCCATGCCGGCGCCACCGTATTCCTCCTCAACCGTGACGCCGAGCACGCCGAGATCGCCGAGCTTGCGCCAGAGGTCAGGGGGGAACTGGTTGTCGCGGTCAATCGCGGCCGCGCGCGGCGCGATCTCCTCGGCCGCGAAGGCCTCCACGGTGCTGCGCAGCATGTCGGCGGTCTCGCCCAGGTCGAAATTGAGGCCCAGGTTCGAGGTGGGCAGACGGTTCGGAAGGGGTGCCATCCTGATCCCTATTGCTTCGATATCGAATAATATGGCACAAGCGGATTTATCACGCCAGTCCCCCGCGCATCATTGCATGATTGGGGGGCCAAGCCGCATGCTGGTCAAAAGTAAAGCCTGAGGGAGGACGATATGACCTTGGCCCCAAGCGCGGCCCCAAGC
>JBBIQA010000032.1:15681-22528 GCA_037442565.1 Rhodospirillales bacterium | reverse complement strand
AAAGTAAAGCCTGAGGGAGGACGATATGACCTTGGCCCCAAGCGCGGCCCCAAGCTACGTGCATGGCGCAATGGACACGGCGATGATCGGCGAGACGATCGGGGTCGTATTCGACAGGACCGTCGCCCGCCACGGCGACCGGCCCGGGCTGACGGTTCGCCAACAGGATATTCGCTGGACCTATCGGGAGCTGGGTGAACGCGTGCATGCCTTCGCGGCCGGGCTGCTGGCATTGGGGCTGGAGCCAGGCGACCGCGTGGCGATCTGGGCGCCAAACTGTGCCGAATGGGTGATCACGCAATTCGCCACGGCCAAGGCCGGCCTGATCATGGTCAACATCAACCCGGCCTACCGGCTGGCGGAACTGGAATACGCGCTGAACAAGGTGGGCTGCCGCGCGCTGATCACTGCCACCGCGTTCAAGACCAGCGACTATATCGGCATGGTCAATACCCTGGCGCCTGAACTGGCCGCCTCTGTCCCCGGCAAGCTCAACGCCGAAAAACTGCCGAAGCTGGAAACCGTGGTCCAGATCGGCGGCCCGAAGGCGCCGGGAATGTATGCCTTCGATCATGTGCTGCGCATGGGCGGCGCGGCCCAGCGGGCGCGGCTGTCGGAACTGGCGCGGAGCCTGCAATTCGACGATCCGATCAATATCCAGTTCACCTCCGGCACCACCGGGGCGCCCAAGGGTGCAACGCTGACGCACCACAACGTACTGAACAACGGCTTCTTCATCGGTGAGGCGCTGCGCTACACCGAACAGGACAGGGTATGCATTCCGGTGCCGCTGTACCACTGCTTCGGCATGGTGATCGGCAACCTGGCCTGCATCACCCATGGCTCGACAATGGTGTTTCCCGGCGAGGGGTTCGATCCGCTCGCCACGCTGCAGACCGTGGCGGAGGAACGCTGCACGTCGCTGTACGGCGTGCCGACGATGTTCATCGCCGAACTGGAGCATCCGCAATTCGCCAGCTTCGACCTGTCCAGCCTGCGCACCGGGGTGATGGCCGGGTCCCCCTGCCCGATCGAGGTGATGCGCCGCTGCGTGGACACCATGCACCTGAACGAGATCACCATCGCCTACGGCATGACCGAGACCAGCCCGGTCAGCACCCAGACCGCGATCGGCGATCCGATCGAGAAACAGGTCGCCACCGTGGGCCGGGTGCACCCGCATCTGGAAATCAAGATCGTCAATGCCGATGGGCACATCGTGCCGCGCGGCACACCCGGGGAGCTTTGCACCCGCGGCTATTCCGTCATGCTCGGCTACTGGGACGATCCGGAACGCACCGCCCAGGCGATCGACCCCGCGCGCTGGATGCACACCGGCGACCTGGCGACGATCGATGCTGATGGCTACTGCAACATCGTCGGGCGGATCAAGGACCTGGTGATCCGTGGCGGGGAAAACGTGTACCCGCGTGAGATCGAGGAATTCCTGTATCGCCATCCGAAGATCCAGGACGTGCAGGTATTCGGCGTGCCGGACGAGCGGTATGGCGAAGAACTCTGCGCCTGGGTGAAGCTGCGCGCCGGCGAGAGCATGACGGTGGAGGATGTGCGGGCGTTCTGCCAGGGGCAGATCGCGCATTACAAGATCCCACGCCATGTCCGCTTCGTCGAGGAATTCCCGATGACGGTGACGGGAAAGATGCAGAAGTTCCTGATGCGCGAGCAGATGGTGGCGGAGCTAGGGCTGCACGCCGCAGCCACTGCCTAACTAGGCAGGCCGTCCCCGCGCGGATAGGCTGCCCTCAACAATCGTCCTTTTGAGGGGAGCAGAAGTCCTATGCGCTGGGCACGGTTCGACAATCACGGCACCGCCACCTATGGCATCGTCGAGGGCGACAGCCTCCAGCCGGTCAGCGGCACGCCGTTCGGGGAATGGAAGAAGACCGGCGCCAGCGTGAAGCTGGCGGACGCAAAGCTGCTGATCCCGTTCGAACCGCAAACCTTCTATGCCTGCGGCCTGAACTATGCCGGGCATGTGCGCGAGGTCGCCGCCAAGATCGGCCAGCCGGCCGTGCTGCCGCCGAACCCGGATGTGGGCTATCGCGCCAACAACTCCCTGATCGCGCAGAACGAAGCGATCGTGATCCCGAAGGATGCCACCGAGAAGGTTCAGTACGAGGGCGAATTGGTCGTGGTGATCGGCAAGAAGGCCAAGCACCTGACACGGGAAAATGCGCTGGACTGCGTGCTGGGCTACACGATCGGCAACGATGTCAGCGAACGCACCTGGCAGAAATCCGATCGCACGCTGTGGCGCGCGAAGAACACCGACACCTTCGCGCCAATGGGACCGTGGATCGAAACCGATGTCGATCTGGAGAAGCTGGTTACCAAGATCCGGGTGAACGGGAAGGAACTGATCCAGTTCCCGACCAACGACATGATCTTCGGCGTGGTTGATTTTCTGGTGGCGATGACGCGTTACCTGACGCTCGTTCCGGGTGACATGGTCTGGATGGGCACCGAGGGCGCGACGGAGAACATGAAACACGGCGATGTGTGCGAAGTGGAAATCACCGGCATCGGCACCCTGCGCAATCCGGTTGTTCGGGAGAGCTAAGGTTGGGGCTTTGCCCCAAACCCCAGGAGGGGCTCTGCCCCCTGTGTCTGCTTCGCAGCCACAGCCCGCAAGGGAACGCGTTCCCTTGACCCTTTTGCATAGGTTTGCTGGGAAAGGGGGCATGCCGAAGCCGATCGACGGCTACGTCGGTTATGCCCCCTTTCCCAGCAAACCCGTCCATGGGGTTGAGGGGACGAGTCCCCTCACGGGTGCAGGGCAGCGCCCTGCCGGGGTTTGGGGCGGAGCCCCAGACTTGCTCCCACGCGTCAGCGCCGCCGTTTCGGCGCCGCGCCGGCGTCGCCGGCGTCGGAGGGAAGCTGCTCGCGCAGAACCTTGGCGGGAACTTCTTCCACTTCGCCGCGCTTGAGGTCGCCAAGCTGGAACGGGCCGTAGGCGATGCGGATCAGCCGGGTCACCTGCAGGCCGAGATGGTTCATCACCCGGCGGATTTCCCGGTTGCGGCCTTCGCGCAGCGAAACCGTCAGCCAGGCGTTCTCGCCCTTTTTGGAATCGAGGCCAGCCTCGATCGGGCCGTAGCGCGTGCCCTCCACCACGACGCCCTTGGCAAGCGCGGCGAGATCGGCGGGATCGACCTCGCCGTGCACCCGCACGCGGTAGCGGCGCAGCCACCCTGTCGCCGGCAGTTCCAGGCGGCGGGCAAGGCCGCCATCGTTGGTCAGCAGCAGCAACCCCTCGCTGTTCAGATCGAGTCGGCCGACGCTGACGACGCGGGGCAGCGTGGGCGGCAGTTTGGCGAAAACCGTGGGCCGGTTCTCGGGGTCGCGATGGGTGGTCACCAGCCCGTCGGGCTTGTGGTAGCGCCAGAGGCGGGTGCGCTCGGGCTCGTCGATCAGCTTGCCGTTGACGGTAACGAGGTCGCCCGGGGTGATGAAGGTGGCGGGGTGCTTGATCACCAAATTGTTGACGCGGACTTTTCCCCGCGTCAGCAGTTCTTCGGCATCGCGGCGGCTGGCCACGCCGGCGCGGGCGAGCCATTTGGCGATGCGTTCGCCCCGCTGGGATATTGCTTCATCCGCCTTTGGCTCGTCGGAAGGACTTTCCGTGGGCATGTCGGCAATATCGCTCATGCGCGGCAGGCCGCGATCAGGGCGTCGAAGATGCGCCGGTCGCCGGGATCGATGAAGAACTCCGGATGCCACTGCACGCCGAGGCAGAAGCGATAGCCGGCATCCTCCACCCCCTCGATCACCGTGTCGGGCGCGGTGGCGTTCACCACGGCGCGCGGGCCGGGATGGGCGACGGCCTGGTGATGGGCGGAATTCACCCGCATTTCCACCGCCCCCACGATCCGGTGCAGCAGCGTGCCCGGCACCACGGCAATGGGATGGCCAGGTTCGTGTCTCGGGTTTGGCTGCTCGTGCTCCAGCGCGTCTGTAATGCTGTCGGGGATGTGCTGGATCAGGCTGCCGCCGAGCGCCACGGCCAGCAGTTGCTGGCCGCCGCAGATGCCTAGAACCGGCAGGTTGCGTGCCAGCGCCCCCGTGGTCAGCGCAAGTTCCGCGGCGGTGCGGCCTTCCTTCAGCGTCACGGTGGCATGGCGGTCGCCGGCGCCGTACAGCGCCGGATCGACGTCGAAGGCGCCGCCGGTCACCACCAACGCGTCGATCGCGCCAAGGTAATCGTCAGCCAGCGCGGCGTCGTGCGGCAGGGCGACCGGCAGGCCGCCGGCGGCGATGATCGCGTCGGCATAGTTCTGCCGCAGCGCGTACCAGGGGTATTTCGAATAGCCGCCGGGCTGCTCGCTATCGAGGGTGACGCCGATGATGGGTCGTTTACCGATTGGGTTCATGCGCTGTTGCTAGACCTTGAGGGCGCGTCCGGGCAAGAAGAACGGATGGCCAGCCCTGTGAAGATCGTGCCGATGGAGATCGCCCTGGATGAAGCCCGCGCCGCCGCCGAGCGGGGCGAGGTGCCGGTGGGCGCGGTGGTGCTGGGGCCGGACGGGGCGCTGCTGGCGCGGGCGGGCAACCGGGTGGAGGCCGACCGGGACGCCTCCGCCCATGCCGAACTGCTGGCCCTGCGCGCCGCCGCGGCGGCGCTGGACGATCCGCGCCTGACGGGCTGCGACCTGTTCGTGACGCTGGAGCCTTGTCCGATGTGCGCCCAGGCGGCGAGCTTCTTTCGGATCCGCAAGCTGGTCTTCGGTGCCTACGACCCGAAGGGCGGCGGCGTGGAGCATGGGGCGCGGGTGTTCGACGCGCCATCCTGCCACCACCGGCCGGAAATCATCGGCGGGGTGCGGGAAAGCGAGTCCGCGGCGTTGCTGCGGGCGTTCTTCAGCAAGCGCCGGTAGACGCCGTTTTTCAGCAGCGATGCGGCAGCGGAGTGAATTCGGTGATGTTGGCATTGACGGTGAAATCGCCGAAATCCATCTGCATCTGGTCCGCCACGCCGTTCTCCCAGTAGCGCATCCCCACCTGATAATCCGGCGTCTGCGCTTCCGGCGTGCGGTCGAAGAAGGCGAGGCGAACGCGGGTGGAGAACAGGCCGGAGAGGTCGGCGTATTTGTTCGGCTGCGGCTTCTTCCAGTCCAGGATGGCGGCGGAACTGTCCTGCGCGCCGTCATCCACGGTGCCATCGAATAGCGGCGCGGTGAAGAACTTCTTGCCGTCGCGGGCGGCGGCAATCAGGGCGATCGTATGCGCCATCGGGAACAGCGTGCCGGCCGGCAGCGCCTTGGTGACATCGTCGGGGGTGGTGTAGTGCACCTCCCCGGGGCCGCCACGGCGGGTGAGTGTCGCGCTGCCGTCGGTCTGGCTGGTGATCGCGCCCTCGGTCATCTGCTTCATGTGGAAGCTGAAGCTCAGGCCGTTCTTGGCTTCCCAGGTGGCGTAGTCCGATACCATCTCGATATCGTGGCCTTCATTGTCGGTAACCATCATCCGCAGGCGCTGGCGGACCGTCCAGCCATCGCAGGCATCAATGACCTCGTATCCCATGGTGCCCGCGGCGGCGATGACATCGCCGCGGTTCGACGGGTCCAGGGTCAGGGCATAGAGTGCGCGATGCCCCGCCATTTCCGGATGCGCCGCCATGTCCGGACGCGCCGTGGGTGCCGCTGCCTGGCTGCCTGCCGGCACGAATGCCGACAGCAGCAGAAAAAGACCCGCCGACAGAAGGCTTGGGCGGGCGAAACTGGGGCGCATGGAGGGTCTCCGAGAGGTCGGTAGAGGGAAGATAGGCAAGCGCTGTTGCGTGCGCCAGCGATGTATCGGGTCCTTGCCCGTCGCGTCGCCGATTTCAGCCGCCGGGCACGCCTTTGGTCGTTGAATACTCGAAATGCAGGGCCTGGTCGGGGTGCACGATCGGATGGATGGCGTGGGCGGCCATCGCCGCTTCCGAAAAGCCTTGCAGGATCAGCTTCAGCTTGCCGGGATAGAGCGCGATGTCGCCGATGGCGAAAATGCCCGGCATGGAGGTGGCGCAGGTGGCGGGGTCGATCTTCACGTGGTTGCGCTCCAGCGCCAGGCCCCAGGCGGCGATCGGGCCCAGGTCCATCGACAGGCCGAAGAACGGCAGCAGCACGTCGGCCGGAATTTGCCGCAATTCGCCTTGCAGGGTGGCGGCCTCGACATGGCTCAGATGGCCCGCCTCGCCGTGCAGGGCGTGCAGCTGGTAGGGGATCACCATCGCGATCTCGCCGCGCGCCGCGGCTTCGTCGAGCTGGGCGGCGGTTTCGGGGGCGGCGCGGAATTTCGCCCGGCGATGGATGACCGAGACCTGGGCGATGTCCTTCAGCGCCAGCGCCCAGTCCACGGCGGAATCGCCGCCGCCGGCGATCACCACGCGCTTGCCGCGCAAATCCTCGCGCCGGCGGACATAATACTGCACCGCGCCGGTCGCCTCGAACGCCGCCAGCCCGTCCAGCGGCGGGCGGTTGGGGCCGAAGGCGCCGGCACCGGCGGCAATGATCACGGCCTTGGCGCGGATGGTGTCGCCGCGGTCGGTGGTCAGGGTGAAATCGCCCTGGCGGCCCTGCAGGCCGGTGACGCGCCGGCCCATCAGGCGAGGGGCGTGGAACGGGGCGATCTGGCGTTCCAACTGGGCGACCAGCTCGCCGGCCTCGATCGCGGGATGGGCGGGGATGTCGTAGATCGGCTTTTCCGGATACAGCGCCGCGCATTGGCCGCCGGTTTCGTCCAGCGCATCGATCAGCACGGCGCGCAGCTTGAGCATGCCGAGCTCGAAAACGGCGAACAGCCCCACCGGGCCGGCGCCCACGATCGCCACATCGGTTTCGATTAT
>JBBIQA010000032.1:0-15581 GCA_037442565.1 Rhodospirillales bacterium | reverse complement strand
GCGCGGCCGGGCGATGCGATTTTGCTGCAGGGACCGCTGGGCGCGGGCAAGACCGCGCTGGCGCGGTCGTTCCTGCGCGCGGCTACCGGTGATCCGGACCTGGAGGTGCCGAGCCCAACGTTCACCCTGGTGCAGGAGTACGAAACCCCGCTGGGAATGATCCGGCATTTCGATCTGTGGCGGCTGGACGGGCCGGAAGCGCTGGAGGAACTCGGCTGGGACGAGGCGCGGGATGGCATCGTGCTGGTGGAATGGCCCGAACGCCTCGGCGCGCTGCGCCCGGCCGATGCCCTGGTGGTGACCCTGGTGCCGTTGGAGGGCGATGCCAGGCGCGCGGAAATCTCCGGTTGGGCCGACCGGATCGTGTCCGAGGACGCGCCGACATGAGCCGGGATGACGCGATCACCACATTTCTTCGCCAGCACGGGTACGGCGCCGCGTCGGTCGCGCCGCTGGCGCAGGATGCCAGCTTCCGGCGCTATCTGCGGATCACCGGCGGGCCGCGTCCGGCGGTGCTGATGGATGCGCCGCCACCCGAGGATATTTCCGGGTTTATCCGCATCGATGCCCATCTGGCGTCCGCCGGGCTGTCGGTGCCGGAAATACTCGGCGTGAATGAAGAAGCGGGACTGCTGCTCGAGGAGGATTTCGGCGACGGCCTTTTTCCGGTGGTGGCGGATTGGGAACCGATGTTCGACGCGGCGGTGGACGCCCTGGTGGCGATGCAGCGCGCCGCGCCGCCTCCCGGCCTACCCGACTGGCAGGCGCCGCAGATGTCGGCAACCGCCCAGGGCACGCTGCTGGACTGGTGGTGGCCGGCGATGTTCGGAGCGGCGGCGCCGGCGCCCGCGCGGCAGGATTTCACCGACGCGCTGGAGGCGCTGCTGGCGCCGGTGGCCGCCGGGCCGGTGGGCTTCGTGCACCGCGACTTCTTCGCCGGCAACCTGATCTGGCTGCCGCAACGCCGCGGCGTGCGCCGCGTCGGCGTGCTGGATTTCCAGGGCGCCGGGCTCGGCCATCCCGCCTACGACCTGGTTTCGCTGGTGCAGGACGCGCGGCGCGATTTTCCGCCAGGTCTGACCGAACGCGCCGTCGCCCGCTATCTGCGGGCGCGGCCAGAACTGGACGGGCCGGCGTTCGAGGCCGCCTTCATCGCCTGCGCCGCGCAGCGGCATCTGCGCGTTGCGGCGCAATGGGTGCGCCTGGCACGCCGCGACGGACGCCCCGGCTACCTCGCCTACGGGCCGCGCACCTGGCGTCTGCTGGGCGAGGCGCTGAAGCATCCGGCGGCGGCGTCCCTGGCGCGCGCCATGGATCGCTGGATCCCTATCGACAAACGAGCCAACCCGCCCTCCCAGGGCGTCAAATGAGAGCCACCGCATGATCCTTCGTCCGTCGACAGCGATGATCCTGGCCGCCGGCCTGGGCACGCGGATGCGCCCCCTGACCGAGACGACGGCAAAACCGCTGCTGCAGCTCAGCGGCCGCACGTTGCTGGACCATATCTTCGAGCGCCTGACCGTCGTGGATGTGCAGGACGTGGTGGTCAACGCGCATTGGCAGGCCGACAAGGTCGCCTCCCATCTGGCCGCGCGCACAACCGCTGGACGACCGCCGCGCACCACTCTGATGCGGGAAGCGAGCCTGCTCGATACCGGCGGTTCCGTTCGCGCGGCCCTGCCGCTGCTCGGCGCGGAGCCATTCTACGTGATCAACGGAGACGCGTATTGGCTCGACGGTCCGCGCCCGGCGCTGGCGCGGCTCGCCCAGGCCTTCGACCCGACCGAGATGGACGGCGTGCTGCTGGTGCATCGCGGCTTTCACGTGCGCGCGGAGGTGGGGTTCGGCGATTTCGCGGTCGATAAATGGGGCCGCCCGAGCCGCCGCGGCGAGCGCCAGGTGGTGCCCTACATCTACGCCGGCGTGCAGCTGATCTCGCCGGCGCTGATGGAGGGCATGCCGGACGCGCCGTTCAGCATGAACCTGGCCTGGGACCGGGCCATCGCCACCGGTCGCCTGCGCGTGGTGGTGCATGACGGGCTGTGGTTCCATCTGTCCACGCCCGAGGATCTGGAGGAAACCGAGCATCTGCTGCATGCGCCCGCCTATGGCGAAGCGCGCTGGCCGATCTGACGCCTTGAACCTTTTCTCGGTTCCCGCGCAGGTCTCGTTCCTGGACGCCATCGCGGCCGAGTGGTTGCGCGCCGAGCCGGCGGACATTCCCAACGGCCTGATCCTGCTGCCGACGAGGCGTGCGGCGCGCGCGCTGGCGGAGGCGTTCCTGCGCGTCTCCGGCGGACGGCCGCTGCTGCTGCCGCGCATCGTCGCGCTGGGAGCGCTGGACGAGGCGCCGCTGACCCTGGCCGGCGCGCTCGACCTGCCGCCGGCGGTCGATCCGGCGCGACGAGCGGCCGAGCTGGCGCGGCTGATCCTGGCGATGGGCGGCGCCAACGGTGCGCCCACCGGCGCGGATGCGGCCTGGAAGCTGGCGGTGGAACTGGCCCGGCTGATGGACGAGGCCGAGCGGGCGGAGATCGATCTGGCTCTGCGGCTGCCGGACGCGGCGGAGGCGGATTTCGCCGAGCATTGGAACCAGACGCTAAGCTTCCTGCGCATCGTCACTCATGCGTGGCCGGAATTCCTGGCCGCCGAGGGACTGATGAACCCGGCGGCGCGGCAGGTCGCGCTGCTCGATGCCCAGGCATCCGCGTGGCAGGCCGAGCCGCCGCCGTTTCGCGTGCTGGCCGCCGGCGCCACCGGCGGGATCCCGGCGGTGGCGCGGCTGTTGCGTGTGGTCGCCGGGCTGGCGAACGGCGCGGTGGTGCTGCCGGGGCTGGACGCCTTGATGGCGGAAGATGTCCGGGACGCCCTGGACGAGGCACATCCGCAATCCAACCTCCAGCGCCTGTTGAATGGCCTTGGCGCGCAGCCGGGCGACGTGCGGAACTGGCCCACTCTGCCGCCATCCCTTGTGCGGCTGGACCGGGCTGACCTGCTCGGCCAGGCGCTGCTGCCGGCCCAGGCGCTGGGCGCCTGGCGCGACCCCGCGCCGGCGGCCCTGGATGGCATGTTCCGCTTAGCTGCCGCGGACCAGCAGCACGAGGCCGCCGCGATCGCCCTGGTGCTGCGCGGCACGCTGGAAACGGAAGGCGCCCGGGCCGCGCTGGTTACGCCGGACCGGGAATTGGCCATGCGCGTGACGGCGGAACTGGCGCGCTTCGGCATCGTCGCCGATGACAGCGCCGGCGAGCCCCTCGCCGAAACACCGCCGGCGGTGTTCCTGCGCCTGCTGGCCAGGGCCGTGGCGGAACAGCTCGCCCCGGTGCCGCTGCTGGCGCTGCTGAAGCACCCGCTGGCCGCCGCCGGCCTGTCCCCTGCTGCCTGCCGGGCGGCTTCGCGGGAGCTGGAACTGGCGATCCTGCGCGGACCAAGGCCGCCAGGCGGGGTAACCGGCCTGCGTATGAAGCTGGACGAGAAAGGCAAGCCCGCGCCGCTCGAATTCCTGGCGCGATTGGAGGCCTGCCTGGAACCGGCGCTGCGGATCATGACCGCGCCCGAGGAACAGCCGGCAAGGATGCTGGCCGCGATCGTCGAGGCCGGGGAACTGCTGGCGGCGACCGACGACACGCCTGGCCCGGCCCGGCTATGGGCCGGCGAGGAGGGCGAGGCCCTGGCCGCCCAGCTCGCTTCCGTGCTGGCCGTGCTGCCGGTGCTGCCCGACCAACGGCGAAAAACCCTGCCGGGCCTGCTCGACGCGGTGCTGGAAGGGATTGCCGTTCGGTCCCGCCGGGCGCTGCGCGGGCGCGAGGGGATGGAACATCCACGCGTGTTCATCTGGGGCCTGCTGGAAGCCCGGCTACAGACGGCGGAGACCATCGTGCTCGGCGGCCTCGCGGAAGGCATCTGGCCGCGCGCGACCGAGCCGGGGCCGTGGATGAGCCGGCAGATGCGCTCGAAGGTGGGTCTGCCCTCGCCGGAGGAAGCGGTCGGGCAGGACGCGCACGACTTCGTCTCCGCCGCCTGCGCCGCGCCGAAGGTTGTATTGTCCTGCCCCCGCCGGCGGGACGGCGCGCCCGCGGTGCCGGCGCGTTGGCTGACCCGGCTGGACGCGTTCCTGGCCGGCCAGAACCGCAAGCTGCCCGAGCATCCGGCCGCTGGCTGGGCCGAGGCGCTCGATCGCCCGGAGGGCGAGGCGAAGCCGGTGCCCCCTCCCCGGCCCTGCCCGGCGGTGGCATTGCGGCCGAGAAAGCTGAGCGTCACCGAGATCGAGACCTGGCTGCGCGATCCCTACGCGATCCATGCCCGGCATATCCTGCGCCTGCGGGTGCTCGACCCGATCGACCAGTCCACCGACGCCGCCGATTACGGCTCCCTGGTGCATGGCGGCATCCATCGCTTCCTGCGCACCCACGGCACCGCCTGGCCGGCGCGCGGCGCGGAGAAGCTGCGCGAGGCACTGCTCACGGAAATGAAGGAGGCCGGCCTGCGCCCGGCGCTGGAGGCCTGGTGGGCGCCGCGGCTGGAGCGCATCGCCGATTGGGTGGCGCAGACGGAGATCGGCCGGCGCGGCGGCAATCCGCCGGTGCACATAGCGTCGGAGGTGCCCGGCAAATGGGAACTGCCGGCGCAGCGCTTCACCCTGACCGGACGGGCCGACCGCATCGAGCAACTGGCGGATGGCGGCCTGGTGATCCTGGACTACAAGACCGGCACCGTGCCGTCGAAGAAGCTGGTGGATCTGGGCCTCGCGCCGCAACTGCCGCTGGAGGCGGCGATGGCGGAGGCCGGCGCCTTCGAGGGGATCACCGGGCAGGTGACGCAGCTCGCCTATTGGCACCTGACCGGCGGGCTGGTGGCCGGTGAAAACGTCGCGCTGTTCGCCAAGGCCGGCCAGAGCATCGCGGATGCGGTGGCCGAAGCGACGGCGCGGCTACGTAATCGGATCGAGGCGTTCGACGATCCGGCCGTCTGCTATCTATCGCAGCCCAGCCCTGCCCTGGCGCCGCGTTTCTCCGATTATGCCCAGTTGGCGCGGGTGGCCGAATGGTCCGTCGCCAGCAATGACGACGAGGATGCGTCATGAGCCTTTCCGCGCGTGACCGGGCGACAAGGGCGCAGCTGGAAGCGTCCGATCCGCAAATCTCCGCCTTCGTCGCCGCCAGCGCGGGATCGGGCAAGACCAAGCTGCTGACCGACCGGCTGCTGCGCCTGATGCTGGGTGGCGCCGACCCGTCGCGCATCCAGTGCCTCACCTTCACCAAGGCGGCGGCCGCGGAGATGGCGATCCGGCTGAACAAGACGCTTGGCGAATGGGTGACGCTGGACGACGCGAAGCTGGATGCCAAACTGCGGGAACTCGGCGTCACGCCAACCGCCGGACTGCGCGAGAAGGCCCGGGCGCTGTTCGCGGAGGTGCTGGACCTGCCCGGCGGCATGCGCATCGGCACCATCCACGCCTTCTGCCAGTCGCTGCTGCGGCGGTTTCCGCTGGAGGCGCGGATTTCGCCCCATTTCGAGCTGGTGGAGGACCGCGACGCCGACGACGCGCTGACCGAGGCACGCGAGGACATGCTGGCCAAGGCGCACCCTTCCGGTCTGCGGTCGGCGCTGGCGTTGCTGGCCGGGCTGAGCACACTGGCAGGATTCGGCCGCCTGGTGGACGTGCTGCGAGGGGACCGGGAGCGGCTGGCCGCGATTTCGGAGCTGGGCCCGGACGGCCTGCTGGCGGCGATGATGCGAACGGTCGGGCTGCGGGCGGACGACGACCGGGCCGCGATCCTCGGCCGGGCGATGAGTTGGCGGGAAGAAACGGTGTTGCGTCGCGCGGCCCAGGCGGTGCAGCAACGCGGCGCCGCAACATCGGCGGAAAAGTCCCGCAAGCTGTTGGAATGGCTGGCGCTGGATGCCGATGACCGGATCGAGCACTGGCAGGCCTGGCGCGACGAGTTCCTGCTCGCCAACGGCAACCCGCGCGGCCCCACCGTCTTCATCAACAAGAAGCTGGCCGAGCAGAATCCCGAATTGCCGCCGATCTTCCTGGCCGAACAGGACCGCGTGGTCGAGGTCGAGGACCAGCTCCGGGCCCTGGAACTGGCGAAGATCTCCGCCGCCCTGGTGACCCTCGCGGTGCCGGTGATCGAGGCCTATGCCGATCGCAAGGACGCCACCGGGCTGCTCGATTACGACGACCTGATCCAGCGCACCTCGGACCTGCTGGTCGATCCGGGTGCTGCCTGGGTGCTGTACAAACTCGATGGCGGGCTGGATCATCTGCTGCTGGACGAGGTGCAGGACACCGCGCCGGCGCAATGGCGCATCGCCGGCAAGCTGACCGAGGAATTCTTCGCCGGCAGCGGCGCGCGCGAGATCAACCGCACGGTGTTCGCCGTCGGCGACCGCAAGCAGTCGATCTATTCCATCCAGGGCGCGGACGCCGCTTCGTTCGAGCGCGAGCGGGCGACGCTCGCCGGCGTCGTCGAACGCGCCGGCAAGCCGTGGCGCGACGTGGCGCTGGATGTGTCCTTTCGCTCGACCACGCCGGTCCTGAAGCTGGTGGACGCGGTATTCGCCGATCCGATCGCCGCCAGGGGCGTGGTCGGGGATGGCGAAAAGCTCCTGCACTATGCCGACCGCGCCGCCTTCGCCGGATCGGTGGAACTATGGCCGCTGGCGCCGGTGCCGCCGGCGCAGGACAGCGCGGCCTGGGACGTGGCGGAGCGCAACGCGGCGGCCCCCTCGGCCCGGCAAACCCTGGCGGCAGCGCTGGCGGACTGGATCGCCGGGCAGACCGACGGCTCCGTGATGCTGGAAAGCCAGGGGCGGCCCCTTGCGGCCGGGGACGTGCTGGTGCTGGTGCGCCGGCGCGACGAACTGGCCCGGGCGCTGGTGCGGGAACTCAAGCAGCGCCGCGTGCCTGTGGCGGGGCTGGACCGGATGGTGCTGACCGAGCAGCCGGCGGTGCAGGATCTGCTCGCCCTGGCCGACACGCTGCTGCTGCCGGAGGACGACCTGACCCTGGCCTGCGTGCTGACCAGCCCGCTGGGATTCCTGACCGACGACAGCCTGATGCAGCTGGCCGTCGGCCGGCGCGGAACGCTGTGGGACGCCCTGCGTACGCGGGCCGGCGAGCGGCCGGATTGGCGTGCTGCGGAAAAATTCCTGTCGGCGATGCTCGCCAGGGTCGACTACGTGCCGCCCTACGCCCTGCTGGCCGAGGCGCTCGGCCCGCTCGGCGGGCGGGCGCGGCTGTTCGCCCGGCTGGGGCCGGAAGCGGCCGAACCGGTGGACGAGTTGCTGAACGCCGCCCTGTCCTACGGAAGAATGCATCCGCCCTCGCTGCAGGGCTTCCTCCACTGGCTGCGTCGCTCCGGCGCGGAGGTGAAACGCCAGGCCGAAGCCGCCGGCGATACCGTGCGGGTGATGACCGTGCACGGCGCCAAGGGCCTGCAGGCACCGCTGGTGATCCTGCCGGACACGACCGCGCTTCCGCCCGATGACGGCTCGGTGGTGTGGGGCACCGATCCCGCCTCAGCTGTGGACGTGCCGCTCTGGGCGCCAAGGCAGGAATTCCGCGCCGGTGTGGCAGACCGGCTGCGCGCGGCGGCCGCCGACAGGCGCACGGCCGAGCATAACCGGCTGCTGTATGTCGCGCTGACCCGCGCCGAGGACCGGCTGGTGGTCTGCGGCTGGCAGCCCGGCCGTACGCTGCCGGACAACAGCTGGTACTCGATGGTGGCCCGGGGTTTTGCCGGATTGCCCGCGCAAGCCCAGGCATTCCCAACCTGGGACGGGGACAAACTGCTTCTCATCAGCCCGCAAACCGCGCAAGTGCTCACCCCAGCCCAGGCCGCTTCCGGTGGAACCGCCGAGTTGCCCAGCTGGGTCGGACACGCGCCGGACTGGCAGCCGCTTCCGCCGCCGCCCGAACCGGCTCGGCCGGAGCACCTGGCGCCCAGCCGCCCGGAAGGCGTCGCGTTGGGCCAGGTCCCGGGTGCCGCCTCCCCGCTCGGCGAGCGCGATACCGAGGGGCGGCGCTTCCGCCGCGGGCAACTGGTACATGCGCTGCTGCAACATCTGCCGGCGATCGCCCCGGCGGACCGCCCCGCCGCCGCACGTGCCTGGCTGGACCGCCCCGGAAACGGCCTCGCGTCAGGTGCCGCGGCGGAGATCGCGGCCGAGGTGCTGGCGATCCTGGACCATCCGCAACTCGCCCCCCTGTTCGGCCCCGGCAGCCGGGCGGAAGTGCCGCTGACCGGTCTGGTGACCGGCCCCGCGGGCGCGCCCTCCGTCGTCGGCGGCCTGGTCGATCGCCTGGCGGTCCTGGGCGAGGAGGTGCTGTTGGCAGACTACAAGACCAACCGCGACCCGCCGAAAACCGCGGCGGAAACCCCGGTGCTGTACCTGCGCCAGCTGGCCGCCTACCGCGCCGTTCTGCGGCAGATCTTTCCCGCCAAAGCCGTGCGCTGCGCCCTGGTCTGGACCCGGGCGGCCAGGGTTGTCATGCTGCCCGAGCCGTTGCTGGACGCGCATCAGCCCAGCGCCACTCTCCCGCCCGCTTGATTGCGCGCCCGCCGCCGATTACGTCCTCTGCTACACCGAGATAGCAACTGAACCCAGAACCGAGGCATCCCATGAGTGAGAACACCAAGCCGGTCACCGACGAAAGCTTTGCCACCGACGTGCTGAAGGCCACCGGCCCGGTGTTGGTGGATTTCTGGGCGGAGTGGTGCGGTCCCTGCAAGGCGATCGGCCCGGCGCTGGAAGAAATCGCCGGCGAGCTCGCCGGCAAGCTGACGGTCGCCAAGGTCAACATCGACGAAAATCCGATGACGCCAAACAATTTTGCCGTCCGCGGCATTCCCACCCTGATCCTGTTCAAGGACGGCAAACCCGTCGCCACCCAGGTCGGCGCCCTGCCGAAGAGTCGCCTGAAGGACTGGATCGAAAAGAGCCTCTAAGGAAGAAGGAAGCCCCGGGGGGCAGGCCCCCCCGGACTACCTCACGCCGCCTTGCGCTTGCCGATCAGTTCCTCGTAGAGGCTCACATAGTCCTCGGCCATGCGGCGCGAGCTCCAGCGCTTGTCGAACTGCGCGCGTACCCGGGCATGATCGATTTCGCCCAGCCGGCCGATGGCCTTGACCGCATTGTCGATCCGCGCGTTCAGGTCCGGGCCATCGATGATGAAACCAGTCACGCCGTCGTCGATCACTTCCGGCACCGACCCGCAATTGAACGCGATCACCGGCGTGCCGCAGGCCATCGCCTCGATCATCACCAGGCCGAACGGTTCCGGCCAGTCGATCGGGAACACCAGGGCCTTGGCGCCGGACAGGAACGCCGGCTTCTGGCTGTCGTCGATTTCGCCGATGAACTCGACATGGCCCTGCGACAGCAGCGGCTTGATCTCGGTCTCGTAGTATTCCCGATCGGCGTTATCCACCTTGGCGGCGATCTTCAGCCTGCCGCCGACGGCGCCGACGATCTTGATCGCGCGGTCCAGGCCCTTCTCCGGCGACACCCGGCCGAGGAACGCGTAGTAGTCCCGCTTCACGGGTTGGGGCGTCAGCAGGTTGCGCGGCATGCCGTGCAGGATGGTGCGCACCCAGTTCAGGTTGGGGATCGGCCGGCGCTGGCTGTTGGAGATCGACACCATCGGCGCGTCGGGGAAGGTGCTGTAGACGTCGACGAATTCCTTCACGTCCAGCCGCCCGTGCACCGTGGTCAAATAGGGCACGTTCTGCCGGCCGAACAGCGACAGCGGGAAGTAGTCGATATGGAAATGCAACACATCGAACTCGTCCTTCCGGCGATAGATCAGCTCGACCATCTGGTAATAGGTCGCCACCCAGTCGCGCACCGAGGGATCCAGGCGCAGCGCCTGCTCGCGCATCGGCGCCAGCTTGGCCGAGGTGACAGAATCGCCGCTGGCAAACAAGGTCACGTCGTGGCCCATCGCGACCAGTTCCTCGGTCAGCGAATAAACAACCCGCTCCGTGCCGCCATAGAGCTTGGGCGGAACCGCTTCGAACAGAGGGGAGACTTGGGCAATGCGCATGGCAACTGGCCACCTTTCGACAAAAGTAGGAACAATAATGCGTCCTAGATACTTGTCGATCGACTTGCCATCCAGGCCGGAATTCTCAATTGTCGAATTTAGTTCGCGAATGTGGCAAAAAAGCGGTGCGCTCGGCCGCATTCCGGCCCGCCGGTCGCGATGGGGGCCCTTGGAAACTCAACCCGTCGGAGAAATCCGATATCCAAATGCGCCCCAATCATGCCACAGAACCCGTGTACGAGCCAGAAGGCGAAAAGCGGATGTTTCAAGGAGCGAGGCTGGATGGATACGCAGTTGGGGACAGCTGAGACAGTGATCGCGCCGGTTCCCGAACTGTCGCGAGGCCATTCCGGTCACGAACACGCAGGCTCCGAACCGTCCGGCCCCGATCTTCCCCGGTTGGCCGGCCGGCCGCTCGCCTTCTTGTTCAGCTTCATCCGCCGCCACGCCGTTGGCCATTCGGTCATCCTTATCTCGGTGCTGCTGGCGGTGATCTGCTCGGTCTCCACCCAGTACGGCCTCAAACACCTGATCGACGTCATCGCCAAGGGCCCCAACGGCGGCGGCGACGTCTGGGGCGCCTTCGCGATCCTTTGCGCGCTGATCACCGCCGACAATCTGCTCTGGCGCGTCGGCGGCTTCACCGCGGCCAGGGTGTTCGTCGCGGTAACCGGTGATGTGCGGCGGGACCTGTTCGCCTACCTCTCCGGCCATTCGCCCAGCTATTTCGCCGACCGACTGCCCGGCGGCCTGTCCAGCCGGGTCAGCGCCAGCGCCACCGCGGTCTTCACGCTGGAGAACACCGGCGTCTGGAACGTGCTGCCGCCCTGCTTCGGGGTGATCTGCGCCGTCATTCTCATCGGCTCGGTCAATCCGCAGATGGCGATGGTACTGGTGGCCATCGCGGTCGCCCTCGGCGCGGTTATCTTCTTCCTGGCCCGCGCCGGCACCGGCCTGCACCGCGATTTCGCCACCAAGGCGGCCGCGGTCGACGGCGAGCTGGTGGATATCATCGCCAACGTGTCCGTCGTGCGCGCCTTCGGCGCCAGCCTGCGCGAGCAGCGGCGCATCGGCTCCACCATCGGCTCGGAGATGGCATCGCGCCGGCGCAGCCTGATGTACCTCGAAAAGCTCCGCCTGCTGCACGCGGTGATGACCGCGCTGCTCACCGCCGGCGTGGTCGGCTGGGGCATACTGCTCTGGCAGCAGGGCCTTGCCACGGTCGGCGACATCGTGCTGCTGACCTCGCTCGCCTTCAGCATCCTGCACGGCACGCGCGACCTCGCGGTGTCGCTGGTCGACCTCACGCAGCACGTCGCCCGGCTGGAGGAGGCCATCGGCGTGCTGCTGATCGCGCACGAACTGCCCGACGACGCCGACGCCCCGCCCCTGGTGCGCGGCCCCGGCGAGGTGCGTTTCGATCATGTCCGCTTCGCGTATCCCGGCCGCGCCTCGGTGCTGAACGAGTTCAACGTCACCATCGCGCCGGGCCAGCGGGTCGGCCTGGTCGGTTATTCCGGCGCCGGCAAATCCACCGTGCTGGCCCTTTTGCAGCGTTTCCACGACGTGCAGGACGGGGCGGTGCTGATCGACGGGCAGGACATCCGCCGCGTCACCCAGACCAGCCTGCGCCAGGACATGGCGATCGTGCCGCAGGATATTTCCCTGTTCCATCGCACCGTGCTGGAAAACATCCGCTACGCCCGGCCCGACGCCTCCGAGGCCGACGTGCTGGCCGCGGCCGAGATGGCCCATTGCCGCAGTTTCATCGAGGCGTTGCCGGACGGCTTCGCCACCATGGTCGGCGACCGCGGCGTCAAGCTGTCGGGCGGCCAGCGCCAGCGCCTGGCGATCGCTCGCGCGCTGCTGAAGGACGCACCGATCCTGCTGCTCGACGAGGCCACCAGCGCGCTCGACAGCGAGTCCGAGCGCGCCATCCAGTCCGCACTGGACCGGCTGATGCAGGGGCGCACCGTCATCGCCATTGCCCACCGGCTGTCCACGCTGGCCAGCTTCGACCGGATCATCGTCATGGACCATGGCCGCATCGTCGATGACGGCTCGCCGGCCGAGCTTTCCGCGCGGTCCGGACCGTACCGCGACCTGCTGCTGCAACAGCAGCACGGGATTGCGCAGGCGGCGTAAATCCGTGTCACAGTTTCCATGCCATAATCGCGTCAATGTTGGGGGAAGCTGATCGTGTCCCGGCTGGTCGTCGTCTCCAATCGCGTCGCCCCGATCACCGAGGGACAGGCCACCGCCGGCGGCCTCGCCGCCGGGGTGCTGGACGCGCTGAAGCAGCAGGGCGGCGTCTGGTTCGGCTGGAGCGGCGATGCCGTCGCGACCCCTTCCGGGCACGCCAAGGCGCGCCAGCAGGTCGGCCCGATATCGCTCTACACCATCGACCTTTCGCGCAAGGACTATGACGAGTTCTATCGCGGCTTCGCCAACGACACGCTGTGGCCGGTGCTGCACTACCAGATGGGGCTGAGCAAGTTCACCTGGGAGGAGTTTTCCGGCTACCAGCGGGTCAACGACCAGTTCGCCCGCGCCCTGATGCCGATCCTGCAGCCCGACGATCTGGTCTGGGCGCACGACTATCACCTGCTGTGCCTGGCGGACTCTCTGCGTCAGGCCGGCTGCCGCAATCGCATCGGCTTGTTCCTGCACACACCGTTCCCCGCGCCGCCGGTGTTCATGACGGTTCCCGCGCACGCGGAACTGATCCAGGCGATGTGCCAATACGATCTGGTCGGCTTCCAGACAGAAACCGACCGCGCCGGCTTTTCCGATTATGTGCTGCGCCATTGCGAGGGGGAACTGGCCGAAACCACCGCCGATGGACAGATCCTGCGCGCCTATGGCCGGATCATCCGCACCGGGGTCTACCCGATCGGCGTGCATGTGGACGAGGTCCGTGGCCAGGCCAAGGCGCAGGCCAACAAGCGCACCGCCGATCGGCTGCGCGGCAGCCTGCGCCATCGCCAGCTGATCCTCAGCGTGGACCGGTTGGATTATTCCAAGGGCCTGCGCCAGCGCTTCCAGGCCTTCGAGCGCTTCCTGGAGGATTGCCCGGCAGCGCGCGGGGGCGTCAGTTTCCTGCAGATCGCCCCGCCCTCGCGCGGCGACATCCAGACCTACAAGGACATCCGCCGCGAACTGGAGGCCGAGGCCGGGCGGATCAACGGCCGCTTTGCCGAGATCGACTGGACGCCGCTGCGCTACCTGAACAAAAGCTTCCCCCGATCCGCGCTGATGCCGCTCTACGACATGGCGGATGTCGGCCTGGTCACGCCGCTGCGGGACGGCATGAATCTGGTGGCCAAGGAATATGCCGCGGCGCAGAACCCGGAAGACCCCGGCGTGCTGATCCTGTCGCAGTTCGCCGGCGCGGCCTGCGAGTTGGATACGGCGCTGCTGATCAACCCCTACGACAGTGTCGGCGTGGCGATGGCGATGGATCGCGCCCTGTCGATGCGGGTGGAGGAACGCCGGGAACGCCACGCGGCGATGATCGAAGTCATGCGCCGCAACAGCCTGGACCGCTGGCGCGACCGTTTCACCGGCGATCTGGAGCTGGCCCGCCCGGAACCGCGCGGGAAAGTGTCGCAGCCCGCCACGCAGCCCACCTCTCTTGCCCTGTCCTGAGAACCCCTGACATGATCCCTCCGCTGCAATTGGCGGAGGGGAAACGATCATGGCGGATAATCCGCGTTGGAAAAAACGCCCGGCTGGCTCGACCTGGGGCGACTGGGGGCCGGACGACGAACTGGGCCGGCTCAATCTGGTTACGCCGGAAAAGGTGTTGCAAGGCATCGCCGAGGTGAAGACCGGCAGGAATTTCTGCCTGTCCCTGCCGTTGGATTATCCCGGCGGCAACATCATCAATCCGCGCCGCAACCCGCCGGTGCTGTCGCCCACAAGGCGCAGCGGCAATCGTTCCAACATGAATTTTCCGTTGCGCTGCGACGATCCCACCGCGCTCGATGTGGTCAGCGACGACCAGGTGCTGCTGACCCTGCAATACTCCACCCAGTGGGACACGCTGGCCCATGTTGGCCAGTATTTCGACCTCGAGGGCAACGGCAAACCTGTTGATTGCTACTACAACGGCTTTCGCGCCGGCACCGACATCGTCGGCCCGGTGATCTACCGCGATGGCCAGGAAATCCCCTGCGACGAACCGCAGGGCGCCCGCCATCTCGGCGTCGAGAACATCGCCGAGACCTGCGTGCAGGGCCGCGGCGTGATGATCGACCTGGAGGCGCATTTCGGCCGCTCGGGGAAAATCGTCGGCTACGAGGATCTGATGGGCGTGCTGGAGAAGGACAAGGTCGTCATCGAGCCCGGCGACTTCGTCTGCCTGCGCACGGGGTTCGCCCAGTTGCTGCTGGAAATGAAGAGGAAGCCGGATCCGGCGGTGCTGTTCGCCACCACCTCCGCGCTCGATGGCCGCGACGAGCGGCTGCAGCAATGGGTCACCGACAGCCAGCTCGTATCGCTGTTCGCCGACAACTACGCGGTGGAGGCCGCACCCGCACGGCCCTGCGCCGAGCCGTTCTGCGCCAGCCTGCCGCTGCACGCGCATTGCCTGTTCAAGCTCGGCGTCTATCTGGGCGAGATGTGGTACATGACCGAGCTCGCAGATTGGCTGCGCGAGCACGGCCGCAACCGCTTCCTGCTGACCGCCCCGCCCCTGCGGCTGCCCGGCGCGGTCGGGTCGCCGGCCACTCCGGTGGCCACCGTGTAGGGGTGGCTAGCGCATCTCCTACCGATCAGTATAGTTGTCCTGCACCGACGGGTGGAAACGAGCTCGCAAAAGGAGCGACTGCATGAGTCTCAAGGGAAAAGCATATATCGCGGGGGCATTTGAGCACCCCACGCGCAAGGCAACGGACAAGTCCGTGGCCCAGCTGCATGCGGAGTGCGCCGCCGGCGCGCTCGCGGATGCGGGTCTGACCAAGGACGATGTGGACGGGTATTTCTGCGCCGGCGACGCGCCCGGCATGGGCCCGCTGTCGATGGTCGACCACATGAACCTCAAGGTCCGGCACATCGATGCCACGGATATCGGTGGGTCGTCGTACCTGATGCTGGTATCGCACGCCGCCGAGGCGATCGCCGCCGGGCGCTGCAACGTGGCGCTGATCACGCTGGCGGGCCGTCCGCGCAGCGAGGGCCAGGCCACCGGCACCGCCGCCCGTGCCGGCAACCCGGCCCAGCCCGACATGATGTTCGAGTATCCGTACTCGCCCACGGTCGTGAACATGTACGCGATGTGCGCCCAACGCCACATGTACGAATACGGCACCACCTCCGAGCAGCTTGCCTGGATCAAGGTAGCCGCCTCTACCCACGCCCAGTACAACCCGAACGCCATGCTGCGCGACGTTGTGACGGTCGAGGACGTGGTGAACTCGCCGATGGTGTCCACACCGCTGCATCGCCTCGATTGCTGCGTCATCTCCGATGGCGGCGGCGCGCTGGTCGTGGTGAAGCCGGAAATCGCCAAGGCGCTGAAGCGGCC
>JBBIQA010000031.1:0-30629 GCA_037442565.1 Rhodospirillales bacterium | reverse complement strand
TTCGTCAGGATCGCAACCAGATCGGCGCGGTCGGGAAAGCGCTCCTTCATGTCGGTCAGCTCTGGTCCGACATTGCTAGGCACGTCGCCACCGCGCATCGTATGGCAGGCGAGGCAGTTCCCTTTGGAACGGTCGAAGGCGATCGCCTGACCGGGCAGTGATGGCGTACTCTGGGGCGTGGCGTTTTGCGCGTGGCCGGCGAGCGGGGCGGTGACCAGGACGAGCGCCACGGCGGCGAGGGTCAGCGCCTTCATTGCGGCATTTCCGTATCGAGCGGGCCGGTGGTACGCGGCGTCAGTGTCTTGCCCTCGGCCGTGGAGGTCACCCGCACGTCCGCCGCGGCGCGGCAATCGGTCATGCAAGCCGTGTCATGGGTATCCGGCCTTGGATCCTTCCAGAGGAAGCCGTCCCGGTTCGGCATCTTCACCTTCGGCAGGCTGTTCCGGTCGGCCACGAAATCATCGTCGACCAGGTTGTTCAGGTTCAGCACATAGGCGGTCAGGGCATAGACCTGTTCCGGCGGCAGCACATGCGGCGAGCGGAACGGCATGGCGCGGTTGATGTAGTCGAACAGCGTGGTGGCGTAGGGCCAGAAGGTGCCGACGGTCTGCTCGGGGCGCTCGCCGGTCAGCTTGCCTTCGCCGGCGAGGCGCGGATAGCGGCCGGCCCCTTCGCCGAAGGTGCCGTGGCAGGTGGCGCACATGGCGGCGTAGAGCGGGTCGCCGTCCTTGACGCTGCCGCTGCCGGGCGGCAGGCCCTCGCCGTCGGGGCGCACGGCGATGGCCCAGCCCTCGATCTGCTGGGGGGTCGGCGTCGTGCCCAGCCCGAAATGTCCCGGCTCGGCGGCCAGGGCCGCGTGCATCGGCAGGATGGCGCCTGCCGCCAGAAGCGTGACGCGGCTAAGCCAGCTGGACATTGAACACGCTCCCATCCGGCTTGACCTGCCATGTCTGGATCGAATTGTTGTTGTAGACGCCGTTGGTTCCGCGCACCCGGCGCAATTCCGCCAGCGTCGGCTGCACGAAGCCGGTCTCGTCCACCGCGCGCGATTGCAGCAGCGCGGGGCGTCCGTCCCAGCGCCATTCCAGCGTGAACCGCGTCAGCGCCTTGGACAGCACCGGCTCCTGCAGCCGCGCACGGGTCCAGTTGATGCCGCCATCCAGGCTGACGTCGACCTGCCGGATCTTGCCGAGGCCAGACCAGGCCAGGCCACGGATCTCGTAGACGCCGGGCCCCTTGGCGGGCATCTCCGGACAGGGGAAGGTGATCACCGACTTCGCGTAGATCGGCCAAGTGAAGCCGCGCGCCTTACCGTCGGCCATCAATTCGGTGTATTTCGAGGTCTCCTCGCGCGTGAACCAGGGGGCATCGCCGAGTTGCAGCCGGCGGATCCACTTGATGTTCACGTTGCCCTGCCAGCCCGGCACCACCAGCCGCAGCGGATAGCCCTGCTCCGGACGCAGCGCCTCGCCGTTCTGGCCATAGACCACCAGCACGTCGTCGAGGCATTTGTCGAGCGGGATGGACCGCGCCATGTGGGCGCCGTCGGCGCCCTCGGCCAGCACCCAGCTGGCTTTCGGCTTGATGCCGGCTTCCTGCAGGATGGTGGACAGCCTCACGCCGGTCCATTCCGCGCAGCCGATCATGCCATGGGTGTATTGCAGGGAATTCAGCTGCGCCGCGCGCCATTCCATGCCGCCGTTGGCCGGGCATTCGATGAAATGAATGCGCGATTCGCTGGGGAAACGATGGATGTCCTCCATCGTCAGCAGCAGCGGACGATCGACCATGCCGTGGATCATCAGCCGGTGCCGCGCCGGATCCACCGTGGGGCGGCCGGCGTGGTAACGTTCGAAGAAAACGCCGCTCGGTGTCAGGATGCCCTGTTGATATTGCAGCGGCGTGAAGCTGATCGATGTTTCGGAATTGACCGTCAACCACGGCACGTTGCGCCGGATCATATCCCCTTCGAACTGCGAGGGATGGCCATAGACCCGGTCGCCGATGCCGGGCCCCAGGCTTTGCGACCATTCAGGATCTCCGGGCGGCGTCGCCTCCTCGGCCCGCGCCCGCCCGGTGAGGGCGGCGATACCGGCGCCGAGGCCCGCACCGAGGCCGGCCCGCAGCATAGACCGGCGGCCGGACGCGGATCCGGGCAGGCCGGATGTCGGGCGCGTATTGTCCGTTGGCAAGAAAACCCTCCCGTCGTCTCATCCCAAGTCGTCTTTTTGTCGTGCATCGGTCTGCGCGTGGAACGGGACTATTGCGCGCCAGGCCGGTCGCTGCGATTAAATTCGATGACAGGGTGGAGACAGATGACAGCGATCCTCGTCATAGAGGACGATCCGGACACGGCGGCGGAGATCGATACCGCGCTGACCCGGCTTGGCTTCTCGGTAGGGCGCGCGGCCGACGGCCGGCAAGGGCTTGAACGGGCGGTGGCGGAACGATGGGACGCGATGGTGGTCGACCGCATGCTGCCGGCCCTGGACGGGCTGGCGCTGATCCGCGACTTGCGCGGCCGCGGCATAACCACGCCGGCGCTGGTGCTCAGCGCGCTGGATCAGGTGGATGACCGGATCGCCGGCCTGCGGGCCGGCGGAGATGACTACCTGGTGAAGCCGTTCGCGCTCGGCGAACTGACGGCCCGGCTGGAGGCCCTGATCCGCCGCCCCGCCGGGGGCACGCCGACGGTGCTGCGGGTGGGGGCGCTGGAGCTTGATCTGGTGGCGCGCCGAGCCGCGCGTGGCACCCGGATGCTCGAGTTGCTGGCGCGTGAATTCCAGCTGCTGGAGTACCTCGTTCGGCGCGAGGGGCAGACGGTCACCCGCAAGATGCTGCTGGAGGACGTGTTCGGCTACCGGTTCGAGATCAAGACCAACCTGGTCGATGTCCACATGGGGCGCTTGCGCCGCAAGCTCGATCCGGCCGGCGAGCCCCCGATGCTGACCACAATTCGTGGCCTGGGGTTCGTTCTGCATGCCGCGGAGTGATAGCGGCGGACCCGGACCGCGGCCGGTCGGGCTTTTGCACAGCCGCGGCCTGCGCTGGGGCGTCGCCGTGGCCGTGCTGCTGGGCGGCAGCCTGATCGCCATGTTCGGCCTGATGTACTGGCGCAGTTCCGCGCTGCTGTTCGACACGCTGGATCGTTCGGTGCGCGAGCAGCTGGTGCTGCTGAGCGCCCGTCCGCCGGACATGCTGGCGTTCATGATCACGTCGCGCATGCACCATCGTCCGGCGGTGGTGACGCAGGTTGGCCTGTTCGATGCGGACCTGCGGCCGATCGTCGGCGACGTCGCGCAAATACCCGACGGCCTGGCGCGCGACGGCAAGGTGCATCCGGTGCTGGCGCCGGGCCAACCGCCGGTCCATTGGCGGGCGGCCGGCAGGACGCTGGCCGACGGGCGCATCCTGATCGTGGCCCGCGACGCGGAAGAGGTTCTCGCCGTGCAGACCGGCCTGGTCCACGGCGCGGTGATCGGCATTGTCCCGGCGATCCTGCTGAGCCTGGGCGTGGGGGCCTGGGCGGGCATCGCCACGGAGCAGCGGCTGCGCCGGTTGAATGCCATCGCCGAGCGCATCATCGCCGGCGATCTGGGCGAGCGGCTGCCGCAATGCGATAACGGCGACGAGCTGGACAGGCTGTGCGCCATCGTCAACCGCATACTCGGCCGGCTGGAGGAAGGCGTCGAGGCGCTAAAGGGGGTCGGCGAGAACATCGCCCATGATCTGCGCACGCCGCTGACGGCGATGCGGGCGCGGCTGGAGCGGGCGCTTCGGCTCGCCGGACCCGAGACACCGCTTGGCGCCATCATTGGCCAATCCATCGAAAGCGCCGACCGGGCCTTGTCCATCGTCACGGCGCTGCTGCGCATCTCCGACATTCAGCATGTCCGCCGCGAATCCGCCTTTGCCGAATTCGATCTCGCACAGATCGTGCAGGAGACGGCCGAAAGCTATCAGCCGGTAGCCGAGGAAAAATTCGTCGACCTGTCGTGCGACATCGTTGCACCGGCCGCGATCGTGGGAGACCGGCAATTGCTGATCGAGGCCCTGGTCAATCTTGTCGACAACGCGGTGAAGTTCACGCCCCGGGGCGGGCAGGCGCGGATCGTGCTGGGAGGCACGCCGGGGCGGCCGGTCATCACGGTATCGGACACCGGTCCGGGGATTTCACCGCAGGCACGGTCCGCGGTTTTCCAGCGCTTCTACCGGGCCGATGCCAGCCGGACGACACCGGGGAGCGGGCTTGGCCTGAGCATGGTCGCGGCCATCATCAAGCTGCACCGGTTCTCCATCAGGATCCGGGAAACCGAACCGGGTTGTTGTATCGACATACTCTGCTGGCCAGGCGCCGCCGCCTGACCGGCCCTGTCCGGCTTCTCGGCCTACCGAAATCGTTGCATACGAACTATTCCAGAAACCCAAACGGACCCGCCGTTCCGCTTCAGCTCCCGCCGCGCAGGACACGCCAGGCGGCGACAAAGGCTGCGGCCTTGCCGGCCACGATGCCGGCGGTGTCGCCGGGGCGGTACAGCGCCGAGCCGAGGCCGAACCCCGCCGCACCGGCGGCGGCGAACCCGCCCATCGTGTCGGGGGTGATGCCGCCAACCGGCAGGAACAAGGTCCCGGACGGAAACACGCTGCGCATGGCGCGCAGTACGGGTGGGCCGGCGAGTTCGGCGGGAAACAGTTTCAGCGCGTCCGCACCCGCCGCGAGGGCGGCGAAGCCCTCGGTCGGCGACAGGATGCCGGGAATGCAGATCATGCCGGCCGCCTTCGCCGCCCGGATCACCACCACATCGGCATGCGGCATGACCAGCAGCTTCGCGCCGGTCGCGGCAATTTCGGCAACCTGCGCCGGGGAGGTGACCGTGCCGGCGCCGATCAGCGCCCGGTCCCCGAATTGCGCCTGCAGCCGAGCGATGCTGACGATCGGGTCGGGTGAATTGAGCGGCACCTCGATCATCGCGAAGCCGGCCTCGATCAATACGGTGCCGATGGACCCCGCTTCGGCGGGGGTGATCCCGCGCAGGATCGCAACCAACGGCAGCCGGGCCATCGCGTCACGGAGCATCCGAGCGGTTCCTTTCAAGATCGAGCAAACCGGCGCCCTGCGCGATCCGCCACAGTCCGGCGGCCGCCGCGCCGGGTTCGCCGATGCGGGCGTGGATGCCGCATAGATGCATGGCCCGCGCGTAGCGGCGGCACAGGGCCAACTCGCCGACCAGCAGCGGCGCCATTCCCGCCGGCGCGGCATGAACTTCGTCGCCGATCAGCAGGCCGGAGAGGTAGTCGGCCGCTCCCTCCGCCGGCAGGCGTCCCGTAAGCACCAGGGCTCGGGCGGAGAACAGCAGCGGCGCGAGTCCGCCGGCGGCATCCCGCGCCGCCAGCACGCCCCGATCGAAGGCCGCGAGGTCACCGGCCTCGGCGCCGGGGAAGGCGCCCAGGATCGTATGGCCACGCAGCGCGGCGAACACCTCACCGGTCATGAACGTGCGAAAGCCGGTGATGCGGCCAGCCTCGACATCCACCCATTTGCAATGCGAGCCGGGCAGCACGACGCATGCGCGGCCGGGGGCGCCCGGCGGGATGCCGAGCGCGCCGATCACCTGGGTTTCCTCGCCGCGCATCACATCGGGACGGTCGCCGGGCAGCAGGATGCCCGGCACGATGCGCAGACCCGTTTCCGGAACTTCCGCCAGGTGCGCGGCCAATGCCTCCACGCCGGCGGGGGCATCGCAATAGGGCGCCTCCATCCAGCCCTGCCGGCTGCCGACCATACCGGCGGCGATGCACGCCAGCCCCGGCCAGCGCGTGCGCCAATCCGCGGTAAGGGTGTCATAGGCCGCGCGAAAGCCGCCCGGCGGCAGATGCGTGATGCCCCAGGGACGCACCTGCTCCTCGATGATGCCTCCGGCCTCGTCGATCAGCATGGCGCGCAGCGAGGAAGTGCCCCAATCGAGGCCGATCAGGGAGGGCCGGGTTTCATTTGGCTGGGTCATCGGCGTGCCCAAACCTCCTCGGCTTCAATGACACGGTTGAACGCCCCACTCGCTACATCTCGGCGTTCTGCACCACGAAGATCGATCCGTACCCCAGCTTGGACCAGTCCGGCGGCACGGGGCAGGGTGTCGGGTCCAGATGCGCAACGGTTGCAGGGGTCCCGCGCACGATCTCCCCGGTGTGCGATGTGGGGGTCGGCGCTGGCATCCATGCGAAGGCATCGGCCGAGCTGTAGACGAACAGGGCCACCGGGCGCACCCGCGCGGTTGCGTTGGCGCGGGAGGCATGCAGCGTGCGGCAGTTGATGGCGATAACGGTTCCCGCGCGTCCCACCAGATCCACCGCGCCAGACAGGTCGATTGTTGCCATGTCGGCGTCTCGCACGGAACCGGTCCATGCACCCTGGTCGTCGCGATGCACGAAGATAGGCCCGCGATGGCTTCCGGGGAGGCATGTCAGCGGTCCTTGCTCGGCCGGCACGTCGGTCAGATAGATCCCCAGCGTGACGGGGCTGTAGTTGGTGTGCGGCCAGGCGGGGATGTCCTGGTGCCACTGCACGACCTCCCCGGTGCCGGGCCATTTGTAGTTCAGCTTGCTGGAGTGGAACTTGACGTCCGGCCCCACCAGATCGGCGGCGATGTCGGCCATGACCGATTCTGAAGCAAAGCGCCAGAAATCCGGATGCCGGTCCACCAAGGCACGCAGGCGGCGCATATGCGGGTGATCCGGCGAATGCCGGGGGCCGAGATCGAAGGCTTCATTCGAAACGGAATGCCACCGGCTTTCCTCGATGAACGCATCCGAAAGGGCGTTCAGGCGCCGCAGCCACGCGTCGGGGATAAGGTTCTCCACCGCCAGAAAACCCGTCTCGAAATAGGTCTCGCGCTGTGCCGATGTCAGGACAATCGGCTGGTGCGCCCGGATGGCGTCCGGCGTCATGGTGTTTCATCCCTTGTTTCCCCGGTGCCACAGTACGTGGAGGCCTACCCGCGCACAATCGGTCAGATTGTGCCCGAAGCCCCGCTCGCACCGTTCCGGGCGTTCCGTCAGCCTAGCCCGGCGCGGCCGCAAAAACATAGGGTTCCAGCGATTCCTGGGCGGCGCTTCGGAGTTCGTGCCATTTTTCCGGGCCCCCGTAATAGGCCAGGCTGCCGGGCTCCGCTGCGCCGTCGCCGTTGTAATAGGATATGCAGTCGCGCAGCGGGCGGGTTCGTATATCGGCCTCGCGGCAATGGTCCGCATAGGCGTCCTCCGGTTCCTTCCGGATGTCGAAGATGCCCGCGCCGCGTGCGCGCAATGTCTTCAGCATCCAGACGACATAGTCGGTATGGCCCTCGATCCCACGGGTGAAATTGAACTGCCCGCCGCCGCCCTGCGGCCCCGACAGGATGAACAGATTGGGAAATCCATGGCTGTGCAGCCCAAGGAAGGTCTTGACGCCTTCCGACCGCCATTTGTCTCGCAGGGTTTTCCCGCCGCGGCCGGTGATCATGTTGAAGGTGGCCGTCGCCATCCACTGAAATCCGGTCGCGTAGATCAGCACATCGACGGGATACTCCACGCCGTCATGGACCACCCCCTTGGCGCTGATCCGGCTGACGCCGAGCGGCGCCGTATCGATCAGCTTCACGTGCGGCAGGTTGAATGTCGGAAGATACTCGTCATGGAACGTCGGCCGCTTGCAGCCATAGGGATAATAGGGTTTGAGCGCCTCGGCGGTTTTCGGGTCCTTGACGATGGCATCCACGCGGGCGCGGATCTGTTCCATGATCCGGAAGTTGGAGTTGAGCTGCCGCTGCATCAGCTCTTCCGAGGACAGTTCCCGGTCGTACTGCCGGCGTTCCTTGAAGTCGGTGATCTTGCCCGAGAGGTAGTCGTCGTTGCCTTTAAGCGCGGTTCGCCCGGATGAAATCCTGGCCAGCCTCTCGCGCCGGGCGCGTGCCCAACCGGGCTCTTTCGACCAGGTCTCGATCTCCTCCTGCGTCGTCGCGCGCTGGTCGCGCACGTCGATGGTCGAAGGGGTCCGCTGAAAAACGTACAGTTCCTTCACGACCTTGGCGATTTCCGGAACCACCTGCACGGCAGTTGCGCCCGTTCCGATGATGCCGACGCGCTTGCCTTGCAGGTCCACGGTGTAGTCCCACCGAGACGTATGGAAGGCCTTGCCTTCAAAGGTCTCCATGCCGTCGATCCGGGCCAGCTTCGGGGTTGTCAGGATGCCGTTCGCCAGCACGACGTAGCGAGCCCGCATCCGGTCGCCGCGATCCGTGCCGACGGTCCAACGGCCAGTGGTTTCATCCCATGCCGTCTGCTCCACGGTCGTGTGAAACAGGCAGCGGTCATAGAAGCCTGACCGCTGCGCCATCATCTGGCAGTATTCGAGGATCTCGAAACCGGAGGCGAACTTCATCGTCGGGAAGTATCCCATCTCCTCCAGCAGCGGCAGATAGCTGTAGGACTCGACGTCGCAGGCGATGCCGGGATAGCGGTTCCAGTACCACGTGCCGCCGACGTCGCCGCCCTTCTCGCAGAACCGGACATCGTGAATGCCGGCCGCGCGGAGTTTGTACCACAGCAGCAGGGCGGCGAACCCGGCGCCGATCACCAGGATTTCGCACGCGTCGGTCAAGGGCTCCCGTTCGACAGGGGGTGCGGAATAGACATCCTCCAGATATTTGGCGAACTCGCCTTCCATGGCGATGTAATGGGCCGCCCCGCGCCTTGCCTCCTTGAATGCGCGGTATTTCGCTTGTTCCTCGGCATTGAACGCTGCCCCGGGGGGCGGGGGCGGAAGTGTCTTCAGCACCTCGTCCGCGACCGGCGAATAGCCTTTGCCGGCGATCTTCTCGGTTGCCTTGGCCGCGCGGGTGTTGAAGATCTTCAGGCCCGTGGCCTCGTCGGTTCGGATTGGCAGCGTCATACCTGTAAACTCTCGCGGTCGAATGGAAGACGATCAGGCCCGTAATTCTTCGGTGGGCGGCCTGTCTTGGGTGGCGGCCGGTCTGGCTGACCTGGCGGCAGGATAGGCACCGGTTTTGGCTCGCAGCAACAGCCTCGTCCGGTGATGTCGAAAGCCCCGCCGCCGGGCCGACAGGGGTTTCGTTCAGGCCGCGTAGTATCCGCCGTCGATGATGTGAGACGCACCGGTCATGAAAGACGCCTTGTCGGAGCACATCCACACCACCGCCTCGGCAATTTCCTCCGGCACGCCGAGCCGGTGCATCGGCACCTTCGCCATCAGCTGTTCGTAGCGCTCGGCCATGGATGGGTCGGTCATCGGCGTCTTGATGTAGCCGGGGTTCACGCAGTTCACGCGGATATTGTCCTGCGCGTATTCCATCGCCGCGGTCTTCGTGACGCCTACCACGCCATGCTTGGCGGCGACGTAGTTGCTGGCCATCGGCAGGCCGATCAGCCCTGCGATGGAGGCGGTGTTGACGATCGCCCCGCCGCCCTGGGCCAGCATCTGCACGATCTCGTGCTTCATGCACAGGAACACGCCGGTCAGGTTCACTGCCAGCATCCCATCGAAGGATTGCCGGCTCATCTCGTGCGTGCGCTGCCCTCCCGGCCCCACGTGGCGCGGCGAAATCCCGGCATTGTTGAAGGCGCAATCGAGCCGGCCGAAGGCAGCCACGCTGCGCGCCACCATGGCCTGCACCTGAGCCTCGTCGTCCACCTTGGCGCCGATGGCGATCGCCTGGCCGCCGGCAGCGTTGATCATCGCCACCGTCTCCGCCGCGCCAGCCTCGGTTTGATCCGCCACCGCCACCCGCGCGCCTTCGCGCGCCATGGCGAGCGCGGTTGCCCGCCCTATGCCCGACGCGCCACCGGTGACGAGCGCGCTTTTTCCAGCCAGGATTCCGGCCATCGTTTCCTCCAATGCTTCGCCACCTCAACGCGGTGGTCCTGTTGGCGCCATCCCGCCCCGGTCCATCCGGAACATCGGCCGCTCGTTCCCGACGGTAGCTTTCGTGCCGAACCTGTCAAACCGGCGGCGCGAAATTCCCGCTCCCGCCCTATGCCAGTTCCGCGCTGGTGACGACGGCGATGCCGAGATTGGCGAAGCGCGCCCTTGCATCGTCGGCCGTGGTGCGCCCGGGCGCGGTCGGCACGCCGATGCCGCGACAGGCATCCTCGATCACGACCACCTGGTAGCCCAGCCGTACCGCATCCTCGGCCGACCAGGCGACGCAGAAATCCAGCGCCAGCCCGCACAGGAAAATCCGCCGGAAGCCACGCTGGCGCAGCCAGCCATCGAGGCCGGTCGGGGTGCGGCGGTCGTTCTCGAAGAAGGTCGAATAGCTGTCGATCCTCCGGTGAAATCCCTTGCGGATGATCACCTCGATCTTCGCGGCATCGAGATCGCGATGCAGGGCGGCGTTGGCGGTTCCCTGCAACGCATGGTCCGGCCACAGGATCTGCTCGCCATACGGCATCGTCACCGTGTCGTACGGGCGATGGCCGGGATGGGCGCTGGCAAAGGATGTGTGTCCGGGCGGATGCCAGTCCTGCGTCGCAAACGCATGATCGAACCGGGCCGACAGCCGATTGATGACCGGCAGCACGTCGTGACCTTCCGGAACGGCAAGTTCGCCCCCCGGCATGAAGGTCGGCTGCACGTCGACGATGCCGAGAATGTCCGTCTCGCCCGCGATCCGCATCATTTCGGCCGGCCCGTCGCCTGCCCGCCGGCCGCCACTGCCGTCCGATCCAGTTCCGCGGCCAGGTCGCGTATCGCCGCGCTGATCCGCACCGGAACCTGCCCCGGTTCGAGCCGCCGCAGCGCGCCGGGCAGCCGCGCCAGCGACGCGGCGGCCCGGGCGCGGGCTTCCTCCAGCCCGGCGAGCCCCGCCACCCGGCGCCCGCCGCGCATTGCCGGCAGCAGCAGCGGCTCCCCTTCCGCCTCCTCCCCCGCCAGGGCGACGGCATCGCCCGCGATCGTTCCGTCCGCGTTGTGACGGCGATAGACCTGCTTGCGGCCGGGCCAGGTAGCCTTGCCTTCGCTGCGCTTGCGGCGGGGGCGGCCGGCATATTCCTGCAGCTTGTAGGCGCAATCGAGCGCGGCAGCGTCGGAAGACGTTGTGAGGCTGGTGCCGACGCCGAAGCCGTCGATCGGCGCGCCGCTGCGGCACAGCGCCTGCAGGCTGTGCTCGTCCAACCCGCCGCTGGCGAGTATGCGGATCGCCTGGCAGCCCGCCGCGTCCAGTATCGCGCGCACGGCCCTCGCATGCGCGGCAAGGTCGCCGCTGTCCAGCCGTACCGCGCCGATCGTGATGCCTTCGGCGGCGAGAAGCGGGGCCAGCCGGGCGACGATGCCGGCGGCGCGCTCGGTATCGTAGGTATCGATCAGCAGGGTCAGCGCCTGCGGCCGCACATGGGCGAAGCGCTCGAAGGCGGTCGCCTCGTCGTCATGCGCCTGCACGAACGAATGCGCCATGGTGCCAACGAGCGGAATGCCGAAGTCCCGCCCGGCGAGCACGGTGGCGGTGCCCGCGAAGCCGGCGAGGTAGCTGGCGCGCGCGGCCAGCAATCCGGCCTCTGCGCCGTGCGCCCGGCGCAGGCCGAAATCCACCAATTGCCTGCCGGGTGCCGCCAGCACCATGCGCGCCGCCTTGGAGGCGATGATTGTCTGGAAATGCACCAGGTTCATCAGCCGCGTCTCGACCAGCTGTGCCTGGGGCAGGGGGGCCGTGACGCGCAGGATCGGCTCGTCGGGAAAGAACACGGTGCCTTCCGGCATGGCGTCCACGTCTCCGGTGAAGCGCAGATCCTCCAGGCTGGTGAGGAACTTCCGGGAGAACCCACCCGTATCGCGCAGCCAGGCCAACTCGTCCGCGGTAAAGTGCATCGTTTCAAGAAAGCCGACCGCCTGCTCCAGGCCCGCCGCCATCAGGAAGCCCCGCTGCTCCGGCAGCTTGCGCACGAACAGCTCGAACACGGCGGTCTCGTCCATCCCGTGCGCGAAATACGCCTCCAGCATCGAGAGCTGGTAGAGGTCGGTCAGAAGCAGGCTGTGCTCGATCATCCCGGAAACCCGCGCCGAAGGGCATCCTGTTGCCGGCAAGGGCCGGCCCCAGGCGAAGCCTGCGCGGACGAGCCTCACCCCCAAACCCTCCCGGGCCATGGGCAAAGCATCGGCTGCGTTGGCCTATCAGGTCATAGGCCGGACGCCCGGTCAACGCGGATGGGAGCGCGGCGCCGGCGCGTTGCCGTGGCCTCAGGCGATGGCCGAAGGATGCCTGGCGAGCGCGGTGACCTCGATCTCCATGAAGGGAAACAGCGGCAGCGAGGACAGGATCGCGTGCAGCTCGTCATGGTCGGCGACGTCGAAGACGCTGACATTGGCATAGCGCCCGGCGACCCGCCACAGATGGCGCCACTTACCTTCCTGTTGCAGCGCCTGCGCGCGCGTCTTCTCCTCGGCCTTCAGCTTGTCGAACATGGCCGGGTCCACACCCTGCGGCACCCGCACATCCATCTGCACGCAATACAACATCCCGGCCTCCTCAGTTGCGCGCGTAACGGCGCAGCTTGGCGGGATCGAGCGTGACGCCGATGCCGGGGCCTGCCGGCAGGTGCACGTGAAAATCCTCGAAGCGCAGCGGCTCGGTGACGAGATCGTCGGTGAGGATCTGCGGGCCGAAATGTTCGCAGCCCCAGGCAAGCTCGCGCAGCCCGGCGAACACCTGCAGATGCGCGGCGGCGCCGATGGAGCTTTCCAGCAGGCAGCCGCCATAGAGGCCGATGCCGGCGGCCTCTGCCACCGCGGCGACCTTGCGGGTGTTCAGCAGGCCGCCATGCTTGACCAGCTTGAGCGACACCACGTCCGCCGCAGCCATCGAGGCAACCGCCAGCATGTCATGGGCGGAAAAGACGCATTCGTCGGCCATCAGCGGCACGGTCGAGCGGGCCTTCAGCCGGGCCATGCCCGCGATGTTCCAGGCCCGCAGCGGCTGCTCGACCAGGCGAACGCCCAGCTCCGCCAGAACTGGCAGGCAGCGCACCGCGGTGCTTTCGTCCCAGGCCTGGTTCGCGTCCACGATCAGGCTGGCCCGGCCTTCCAGCGCCCCGGCCAGACGGCGCAGGCGGGCGAGGTCGGCTTCCGGCGACAGGGCGCCGATCTTTACCTTGAAAATGTTGTGCAGCCGGGCGGCGAGCTTCTTCTCGGCCTCCTCGATCTCCTGGGCGGGATCGCCGGATGCCAGGGTCCACAGCACCGGGAAGCGGTCACGCACGGTCCCGCCGAGCAGTTCCGCGGCGGACACGCCGAGCGTCTTGCCGACGGCGTCGAACAGCGCGGTCTTTACCGCCGCCTTGGCGGCGTTGTTGCGCTTGGCGGCCTCGTCCATGCGGGCCCCCGCCACCTCGAACCGGTTGGCGGGCAGATGGAGGATCGCCGGGGCCAGATAGGTGTCGATATTGGCCTTGATGCTCTCCACGCTCTCCTCGCTCCACCGCGGGCCGCCGAGCGTTGCCGCCTCGCCGATGCCCTGCGCCCCGTTGGCGAGGCGGATCTCGACGATGACATAGCTCTGCGCGGTGACGGACAGGGAGGAAAGCTTGTGCCGGCGGACGGTGGGAACGTCCACGATCGTGGTGCGGACGGAGGCGATGGCAAGGTCGCGGCGTAGATCGGCGGGGATCGGCAAATTCGTATCCGGCATGGCGTGGCTCCCAGGGGGCGTAGAGAAGGGCGCGGCGCCACGCGAGGCGTGGCGCCGCTGGGCTTTGGCGAAGGGCTTCGGTGGCGCGTCAGGCGCCGGGCGCGTGCTCGCGCGTCACGATGGTGCTCGGCGCATTGGCGTTTTCCGTGTGCAGGACGAAATCGAAGTTGATCTCGGCGAACGGGCCATTGACGCCGCGGGCATGAACCGTTGCGGGGTCAGCGGTGCGGCGAACCTCGGGGATCAGGCCGTCGCGGGTGGCGAAGGCGAAATCGTCATGCAGGTATTCGTCGCCGTCGATATTGATCTGCGTCGTCAGCTTGCGGTAGCCGGGCGCGGTGACAAAGAAGTGGATATGCGCCGGACGGTGGCCGTGGCGGCCGAGCTGGTCGAGCAGCTTCTGCGTCGGACCGTCGGGCGGGCAGGCGTAGCCGGAGGGCAGAACGGAGCGGAAGCGGTAACGACCCTCGGCGTCGGTCTCGATGCGCCGGCGGAGATTGTACTGGGTCTGGGCCGGATCGAAGAACGAGTAGCCGCCCAGGGTGTTGGCATGCCAGACGTCCACGATGGCGCCGGCGACCGGCTTGCCGGCGGTGTCGCGCACCTGGCCTTCCATGAACAGAACCTCGCCCTGCTCGCTGCCGTCATCCAGCCTGGCTTCGCCCTTCGACAGCGGTGCGCCGGCGACGTAGAGCGGGCCTTCGATGGTGCGCGGCGTGCCGCCCTCGAGGCCGGCCTTCCGCTCGGCCTCGTCCGTGCGCAGGTCGAGAAAGGTTTCAAGGCCCAGGCCGGGAACCAGCAGCGCGGTCTCGCCCGCCTTGCCGAGCGTGGTGAGATAGCTCACGGCGGACCAGAATTCGTCGGGCTGGACATCGAATTCCTCGATGATGCGGAACATGTCGGTCATCACGCGGTGAACGATGCGCTTCAGGCGGACATCGCCGGTGCCGTTGTCGAGGCCGCTGACCTTCATCAGCAGGTCTTTCACTTCCTTGGTGTTCAGCAGGTTGTCACTCATTACGCACTCCTCCATTGGGGGCCGCCTTCGGCGGCGTCAGGTAACTTTCGGAACGGTTTCGCTTGCCGCCGGTCAGCCGAGATCGCCGCCGGCCACGGGCAGGGTGACGCCCGTGATGTAGGAGGCTTCGTCGGAGGCGAGGAACAGAATGGCGGCGGCCTGTTCCTCGGTGGTGCCGTAGCGCTTCATCAGGCTGGACGAGACCGTCTGGTCGACGATCCTCTGGTACCACACCTTCTCCTGCGCGCTGGGCTCGGCCGCGTTGCGCGGAATGCGGCGCGGCGGCGCCTCCGTGCCGCCGGGAGCGGTGGCGCAGACGCGGATGCCGTGTTCGGCGTATTCCATGGCCAGGCTGGCGGTGATGGCGTTCACGCCGCCCTTCGCCGCGGCATAGGGCACGCGATTGACCCCGCGCGTGGCGACCGACGATACGTTGACGATCACTCCCGCCTGCTGGTGCAGCATCGCCGGCAGCACGGCCCGGCAGCACCAGAGCGTGGGGAACAGCGAGCGGCGGATTTCCGCCTCGATCTGCTCCTCGGCATACTCGACATAGGGCTTGGCCCAGATCGTGCCGCCGACATTGTTCACCAGGATGTCGATCCGGCCGAAACGTTCCTGCGCCCGATCCATGGCCAGCGTGGCGCCGGCGAAGGTTTCAAGGTCGGCGTTGATCGCGATGGCGGCCGCGCCGGCCGCCTCGGCCTCCTGCCGAACCTCCTCGATCAGGTCGGAGCGATCGACCAGCGCCAGGCTGCCCCCTTCGCGGGCGATGCGCAGCGCGACGGCGCGCCCGATGCCCTGCGCCGCGCCGGTGACGACGGCAACCTTACCGGTGAAGCGCGCGGACGGACTCATCGCCGCCTCACGCCGCCGGCCGGTGGGCTTCGCCGATGGCGGTGACCGCGCCGCTCGGCGAGAATTTCTCGTAGTAGAAGTTCGCCGGGCTGACGCCCCGCTCGCCGAGCCAGCCGCGCACCGCGTCCACCATCGGCGGCGGGCCGCACAGATAGACATCGAGATCGCCGCCGTTGAGGTGGGCCGGTTCGATATGGGCGGTCACGTAGCCCTTGAGCGGATGGGCGCTGTCGGCCGCCGCCACGCAGCAGGCGAAGGTGAAGCCGGGGATGCGAGCCGCGTATGCCTCCAACTGCTCCACCCCGACCAGGTCGGCATCATGGGTGACGCCATAGACCAGGTGCACCGGATGCGGCGTTCCGGTCTCGGCCAGGCGGCCGAGCATGGACAGGAAGGGGGCGAGGCCGGTGCCGCCGGCCAGGAACAGCAGCGGGCGCCGGACGTCGCGCAGGTAGAAGCTGCCGGCCGGGCCGACGAACTCCATGGCGGTGCCGGGCGTGGCTTCGCGCAGGAAGCTGCTCATCCTGCCCTGCGGAATGTCGCGGACCAGGAACGCCAGGGTGTCGGCACCGGGGGCGGAGCTGAAGGAATAGGACCGGCGTGCGTCGGTGCCGGGCACCAGCAGATTGACGTACTGGCCGGGGAGGAAGGCGAGGTTCGCAACGCCATCCAGCGAGAACGCGATCGTGGTGTCGGACACCCGCTCGATGGAACGGAGTTGCGTCTGAAAGCTCTGTCCCTTGGTCTTGCAGACATCGGACGACGCGGCGATGGCGACGACGAGGTCGGTCTTCGGCCGCATCTGGCACGCCAGCGCCAGGCCCTCGGCCGCCTCCTCGTCGGTCAGCGCGTCCTCGATATAGCTGCCTGCGTCGTACTGGCCGGATTCGACCCGGCATTTGCAGGTGCCGCAGGCGCCGTCGCGGCAATCCAGCGGGATGTTGATCCCCGCCCGGTAGGACGTGTCGGCGACGGTCTCGCCCGGGCGGCTTTCGACAAACCGGGTGACGCCGTCTTCGAAGTTGAGCGCGATGCTGTAGGTCATGATGTTCCGACCCGGTTTCAGATGTGGTAGATGTCGACGACGTGGTGGATGTAGTCGTTCTTCAGCACGACCTTCTTGTTCCGGATCAGCGGCTCGGGACCGGATGTGTCGATCGTGTAGAACGACGTGCCGAAATAGGTGTCCACGGTCTTGTAACGGAAGCTGTAGGTCACCCAGTTGAAGCGCAGCCTGGTCAGGCCGCCGCTTTCGGAAAGGATTTCGACATTGCTGATGTTGTGCGAGGTGCGCGGTTCCGGCAGGCTGGTCGCGCTGGAGCGTTCGGTGCGGATACGGAAGACCCGGTCTTCCAGCCCGCCCTTGTGGCCATAGTAGATCAGCGAGATCTCGGTTTGCGGATCGGTGACCAGCCTGTCGTCGTCATCCCAGGACGGCATCCAGAATTCGGCGTCCGGGGCATAGAGCGCGAGCCAGGCATCCCAGTCCCGGTCATCCAGACAGCGGGCCTCGCGGTAGAGGAATTGCCTTGCCTGCTCGAGCGGGAACGCGGTGGCGACGGGGGCTTCGAGTGTCGTGGACATGATGTTGCTCCTCAGCTCCCGGCCTGGCCGGTTTCATCGGCAATCGCCTGTTGCATCGTCTGCTGCCAGTATTTGTGCTGGACCACGAACAGGCCTTCGTCCTCGGTGCGCGCGCCGCTGAGCAGCGGCTTCAGGCCGATGGCGTCCGCCGCCGGGTCCGCTCCCTCGATCCAGTGCGTGGCACCGCGGCACATATCGTTCCAGCGCGCGCCACGGCCGAGATAGGACATCTGGCAGGCGCGGAATTCCTCCAGATCGTCCGGCGTCGCCATGCCGCTGGCGTTGAAGAAATCCTCGTATTGCCGGATCCGCCGGGCCCGCGCGTCCGCCGCCTCGCCCTTCGGCGCGATGCAGTAGATCGTCACCTCGGTCTTATCCACCGCGATCGGACGGTAGGTGCGGATCTGCGAGCTGAACTGGTCCATCAGATAGACGTTCGGATACAGGCAGAGGTTGCGCGAGCGCTGCACCATCCAGTCGGCCTGGGCCTGGCCGAATTGCGCCGCCAGCTCTCCCCGCCTTTCCCAGTTCGGCCGGTCCTCGGGATTGGCCCAGTTGGTCCACAGCAGCAGGTGGCCATGCTCGAAGGAATAGAAGCCGCCGCCCTGCTTGGCCCAGCTGCCGGCGTCCATGGCGTGCACGTTGTCCACCTGCTCGGCCTGCTTGCGCCGGTTCGTGGTGGCGGCGTAGTTCCAGTGCACCGCGCTGACGTGATAGCCGTCCGCGCCGTTCTCGGTCTGCAGCTTCCAGTTGCCGTCATAGACATAGGTCGAGGCGCCGCGCAGCACTTCCAGGCCGTCCGGCGACTGATCCACGATCATGTCGATGATCTTCGCGGCCTCGCCCAGGTGCTCGGCCAGCGGCAACACGTCGGGGTTCAGGCTGCCGAACAGGAAGCCGCGGTAGGATTCGAAGCGGGCCACCCTGGTCAGGTCGTGCGAGCCGTTCTTGTTGAAGCTTTCCGGGTAACCGGCGCCCTCGGGGTCCTTCACCTTCAGCAGCTTGCCGGAATTGTTGAAGGTCCAGCCGTGGAAGGGGCAGGTGAAGGTGGTCTTGTTGGCGCGCTTGTGGCGGCACAGCATGGCGCCGCGATGGCTGCAGGCATTGATGAAGGCGTTGAGCTCGCCCGCCCGGTTGCGGGCGATGAAGATCGGCTGCCGGCCCATATGGGTGGTGAAATAGTCGTTGTTGTTCGGGATCTGGCTTTCATGCGCCAGATAGATCCAGTTGCCCTCGAAGATGTGCTTCATCTCGAGTTCGAACAGCGCGGGATCGGTGAAGATGTCACGCCCGACGCGGTGAATCCCGGTGGCGGTATCGTCATCGAGCGCGGTTTCGAGTGTCTTCTGGACGGTGTCGAGCATCCGAATTCCCCCTTGTGCGTTGCCGCTTGCCGTTGCATCGGCTTCTTGCTGGCGCTGTTAACGCACTTTCCAAGCCGGCGCGTCCAAGACTAAGTTGGTTGGGACAATACCTGGAGGGTATCGTTTGGAACTCCGCCAGCTTCGCTATTTCGTCGCCGTGGCGCAGGAGCGGAACTTCACCCGCGCCGCCGGGAAGCTGAACATCGCCCAGCCGCCGCTCAGCCGGCAGATCCAGCAGCTCGAGGAGGAGCTGGGCGCCACCCTGATCGAGCGCGGCAGCCGCCCGGTGCGCCTGACCGACGCTGGCCGGCTGCTGTTCGAGCAGGCCATGCAGGTGCTGGACCGGGTGGACGAGATGAAGGCGATGATGCGCCGCCTGCAGGAGATCGAGCGGGCGCGGTTCAGCATCGGCTTCGTCGCCTCCACCCTGTACGGCGGTCTGCCAGAGGTGATCCGCCGCTACCGCGCCGCCCGTCCGAACACCGAGATCGTGCTACTCGAACTCACCTCGCTCGAGCAGATGGCGGCGTTGAAGGAAGGGCGGATCGATGTCGGTTTCGGACGCATCCAGTACAGCGATCCGACGATCGAGCGGACATTGCTGCGAAATGAAAAGCTGAGCGCGGCGCTGCCGCTTTCGCATTCCTTGTCCTCGCGGACGGATTCGTTGAAGCTCGAGGAGCTGGCGAGCGAAACCCTGATCGTCTATCCGAAGACGCCGCGGCCGAGCTACGCCGATCAGGTGCTGGCGCTGTTTCGCGACCGCGGCCTGAAACCGCCCATGGTGCACGAAGTGCGCGAGCTGCAGACCGCACTCGGCCTGGTGGCCGCCGAGAGCGGCGTCTGCCTGGTGCCCAACTCGGTGGAACGGTTTCGCCGCGACAACGTCGTCTACCGTCCGCTCGACGAGCCGGGCGCGGTCTCGCCGATCATCCTCAGCGCGCGCAAGGGCGACAAGTCGCCGGAGCTTGGCGTACTGCTGCGCGTGATCCGCGAGATGTACCGCAAGATGGGCATCACCTTCGGCGCCTGAACCGGCAGTCGGCGGGTTTCAGTGACCGATCCTAATGATCGTATTCGAAGCGCAGCAGGGTCTCGCCCGCCTTCTCGCTGGATCGTACCCGGTCGGCCGCGCGCCTGAGCATGAAGCCGGCGAGCCGGATGTGGCCGTCATCTTCCAGGATCTCGTCCTCGGTCGGGCGCACCTTGGACAGGATCGGGGCCGGGCCCCGATAGCCCAGTTCGACGATCAGTTTCAGCTCGTCGAACTGCACCCGGAGCCGGACCGGGGTTTCGGGTGCGGCGATGTCGCGCACGGTTTCCGCCGCCTGGCTCATGGCGAACACGGCGCGCTGCATGATTTCCCGGCGCGCGCCCCAGGCCGCGCCCAGGTTCAAGAGGAAGGTCTCGACCTCCTCCAGTGGCGCGTCCGGCGCCAGCGTCAGCGTCTCGGCGCGGCGCACGCCGATGCGGAACAGCGCGCTCAGCCCCAGCGCGATCATCGTGCCGAGCAGCAGCGGCGAGGAGGCGAGCGGCAGCCACAGATCGGGCAGCTGGCGGAACAGATCGGGATGGACGACGGTGGCGAGGCCGATGCAGCAGGCGAAGCCGACCGTCATGCTGCGCCGGGCATCGAGCATGTGGGCGGCGACGATCTGGATGCCGTTGATCAGCACGAACGTGCCGGAAAACAGCAGCACGGCGCCGATGACGGGCTGGGGCGTGTTCTCGAACAGCAGGGTCAGCTTCGGCGAACAGGCCAGCAGCAGCAGGATCGCGCTGACCGCGTAGGCGACAAGCCGGCTGGTGACGCCGGTCGCCGCGGACAGGCTGACGCCGGTGCTCGACGATCCGACCGGCATGGATCCGAGCAGGCCGCTGATCACCGTCGCCAGGCCGTCCGCCAGCACGCCGCCCTCGATGCTGGCCCGATCGGGGCGAACCCAGTCAGGGTCGTTGACCTTCTGCGCGGTGAGGATCGTTGCCATGATGGTGACCATGCTGGCGATCGCGGCCATGGCGAAGGGGAATACCAGGCCGCGGCCTACCCGCCAGCCGGTCTGCCCGAGGGAGGGGATGTCGAACCATTCCGCCGCGCCCATCCGTGTGGGCATGTCGGACGGCAGCAAGCCCATCGCCGCGGCGGCCGTGTAGCCCGCGATGACGCCGATGACCGCGCAGAACACCGCGACCCGCCCCCGGCCCCAGCCCTTCAGCAGGACGATGAAACCGAGGGTCAATGCGGCGATGCCCAGCCGGCCGGTGTCGGTGGAGCCGTCGGCGGCCGGGTTGATGCAGAAGCGCAGGCCGATGAAGCCGGTGCTGAGGCCGAGGAGTACGACGACCACGCCGCCAAGCTCGGCAGGCAGCACGGCGCGCAGCCGATGCAAGACCCGGGAGAACGCCATCAGCAGGATGCCGGACATCACCGCCATGCCGCACACCATCGCCATGCCGCCGACATGGGCCGCCAGCAGCGCCGGCGGCACGAACACGGCGGACATCGATGACGGCGCCAGGAAGCCGGAGCCGATCCGCCAGCGGCGGCCAAACCGTTGCGCCTGCAAAGTGGTGCCGATGGCCAGTGCCAGGAAGCTGGCGCGCAGCAGGCCGGCCAGGGCGTCCTCGGACAGCCCCGCTTCGTCGCCGACCAGCAGCGTGCTCAGCGCCTGAAGTGCTAGGATGGCGACGAGTTGCACGGCGGAAGCCAGCACCACCGAGATCGGCGGCCGGTCTTCCAGCCCATAGGCCAGGGCCGAGACCTCGTTCATCGGCTTGACGGCCGGCGGCTTGGTCGCGTCACGGGTCGCTCATCGGATCGGGCACAGAGGCTGTCGCACCACCCGTGCTAGGGACGCAACATCGCCGCCCGGCGCGCGTCGTCGGCCGACGGACGCGGCAGGCCGAGATTCTCCCGCAGCGTCATGCCGGCATAGTCCTGGTGATACAGGCCGCGGCGCTGCAGCTCGGGCACCACCAGGCGGGCGAAATCCTCGTAGGCGCCGGGCATGTGCGTCGCGGCCAGCACGAAGCCGTCGCAGGCGCCGTTGAACCATTCCTCCATCTCGTCGGCCACCATCTTCGGCGTGCCGGCGAAGATGTGATGTTCCTTGATGGTGCCGCGGCCGGAGAAATGCACGAAATCCGCGACGGTCGGGTTGCGCTTGCCGCTGGTCGCGATCACGCGATCGCGGAAGCCCTGGAACGACAGGCCGGCGAGTTCCTCGTCGCTGAACGGCTCGTCCATCGCCTTCCTGGCGAAATCGTAGTTCAGCACTTCCGACAGCAGGATCAGCCCATCGATCGGCTTGGCGGTGCTTTCGATGATCGCCTTCTTCTCGGCGGCGGCGTCGGCACTTTCGCCCACGCAGAAATAGCAGGCCGGCGCCACATGCACCTGGCTCGGGTCGCGCCCGGTGGCGGCGACGGCCTGCTTGAACTCGGCGTATTGCTGACGGCCGGCTTCGAGCGTGTGGTAGACGACGAAGATCACCTCGCCCCACTGCGCCGCGAAGGTCCGCCCGCGCCCGCTCTGGCCGGCCTGCATCAGCACCGGATGGCCCTGCGGGGATCGCGGCACGGTGAACGGGCCGCGCGAGTTGAAATACTTGCCCTGGTGGTCGAGCCGGCGGACCTTGGTGGGATCGGCGAAACGGTCGCCTGCCTTGTCCAGGATCAGCGCGTCCTCGGCCCAGGTGCCCCAATGGCCGAGCACCACCTGCATGAACTCGTCGGCGCGGTCGTAGCGCGCATCGTGTTCCATGTGGTCGGTGGCGCCGAAATTCAGCGCTTCGGAATTGTTCAACGACGTCACCACATTCCAGGCGGAACGGCCGCGCGTCATCAGGTCGAGCGTGGCGAACGTACGGGCCACGTGGAACGGCTCGTAATAGGTGGTGGAATAGGTGGCGCCGAGGCCGAGGCGGCTGGTCGCCATGCCCATCGCGGTGACGATGGAGATCAGATCCATCTTCACCGCGCGCACGCCGTGCGAGACCGTTTCCGCATGGTCGTTGCCGTACAGGTCGGGGATCGCCAGGCGGTCGTCGAAGAACGCCATGTGGAACTTCCCGGCTTCCAGCGTGCGGCCGATGCGCTGGTAGTAGTCGGGCGTCAGGAAGTCCGACATTGAGGACGGGTAGCGCCAGGATCCCGGCAGGTTGGAGCAGTTCTGCGCCTGCAGGAAGGCGATCATCGTCATCTGGCGGGGCTTGGCGGCGGTCATGGGTGGTTTCCTGGTTTCTTGAACTGGGAGCAGGGGAAAGCGTGGCGGGCCTAGCTGGCCAGTTCGCGCATGACCCGGGCGAGGTCGGACTTGCCTTCGAAGCCGATGCCGGGCAGCTCGGGCATGGTGATGATGCCGTTTTCCACCCGCACGCCGTCGGGAAAGCCGCCATAGGGCTGGAACAGATCCGGGTAGCTTTCATTGCCGCCGAGCCCGAGGCCGGCGGCGATGTTCAGCGACATCTGGTGACCACCATGCGGAATGCAGCGCGACGGCGACCAGCCGGCTTCGTGCAACACCTGTAATGTGCGCTGGTATTCGCACAGGCCATAGGACAGGGCGCAGTCGAACTGCAGCCAGTCGCGGTCCGGGCGCATGCCGCCATATCGCAGCAGGTTGCGGGCGTCCTGGTGGCTGAACAGGTTTTCCCCGGTCGCCATCGGGCCGGGATAGAAGGCGGCAAGGGCAGCCTGCAGCTGGTAGTCCAGCGGATCGCCGGCTTCCTCGTACCAGAACAGCGGGTATTCGCGCAGCATCTTGGCATAGGCCACGGCTTCCTCCAGCCCGAAGCGGCCATTGGCATCCACCGCCAGGCGGGCCTGGCCGCCGATTTCGGCCAGCACCGCCTCGATCCGCCGCCGGTCGTCCTCGATCGGCTCGCCGCCGATCTTCATCTTCACCACGCTGTAGCCGCGATCGAGGTAGGCGCGCATTTCCCCGCGTAGCGCCGACAGGTCCTTGCCCGGGTAATAGTAGCCGCCGGCGGCGTAGACGAAGACGCGCGGGTCGGCCTCGCGGCCATGCCGTTCGGCGAGCAGGCGGAACAGCGGCTTGCCTGCGATCTTCGCCACCGCGTCCCATATCGCCATGTCCAGCGTGCCCACGGCCACCGAGCGCTCGCCATGGCCACCCGGCTTTTCGTTCTGCATCAGGCAGGTCCAGACGCGGTCGGGGTCCAGGTTGTCGCCGGCGCCGTCGAGCAGGGAGGCAGGATCGGCGTCCAGCAGCCGGGGGGCGAAGCGCTCGCGGATCAGGCCGCCCTGGCCGTAGCGGCCGTTGCTGTTGAACCCGTAGCCGACGACGCGCCGGCCGTCGCGCACCACGTCGGTGGCCACCGCGACCAGGCTTGTCGTCATTTTGGTGAAGTCGATATAGGCGTTGCGGATGGGCGAGGCGATCGGCTTGGTCGCCTCGCGGACATCGACGATACGGACGGACATGCGGCTGCGGTTCCTGGTCAGGGGGGACGGGGGAACGCTACAGCGAAACGCGGCTCCGGACGAGGCCCCGCGGGGCAGGGCCCTCCGGCCGTGCCTGCCTACATCTGGCCGGTCCAGCCCTGCACCGCCAGGCTCGACACCGCGACCACCACCCAGCAGGCCAGCCCCAGCAGCAGCGGCTTGATGCCGGCGCCGGCGAAGGCGCGCCAGTGGCCCTGCAGGCCCACCGCCGCCAGGGCCACCACCATCACGAACCGGGCCACTGTCTGAATGTGCGGCGCCAGGTCTCCCAGCAGCCCCAGCGTGTTGATCAGCGAGGCGACGATGAACCACAGGATGAACCAGGGCACCGCCTTCTTGATTCGCGCGCCCAGGCTAGCGCCCTGGTGGGACGCGGCCTCGGAGCGGTCGAGGAACGGCATCGCCAGCCCGACGATCAGCAGCAGCGGGATGATCAGCGTGGTGCGCGTCAGCTTGACGATCGTCGCATAGGCGCCGGCGATCTGGCTGAACGCGAAGCCGGCCGCCACCACCGCCGAGGTGTCGTTCACCGCGGTCCCCGCCCACAGCCCGAACCCGTCATCGGTCATGTGCATCATGTGCCCGAAGCCGGGGAAGATGATCACGGCCAGCATGTTGAACAGGAAGATGACCGAGATCGAATAGGCGATCTCCTCCGGCTTGGCGCGGATCACCGGCGCCAGCGCCGCGATCGCCGAGCCGCCGCAGATCACCGTGCCCATGCCGATGAGAAGCCGCATCCGCCACTCCACGCCCATGACCAGCCCGAGCAGCAGCGCCACCGCGAAACCCGTGCCGATGGTAACCGCCAGCAGCGACAGCGATGAGAGGCCGGTATGCGCGACATCCTTCAGGTTCAGCGTGGCCCCGAGCAGGATGATGCCGGCCCGCAGCGCCGTGCCGCTGATTTCCTTCACCTGCAGCCTGCCGGCGAGCTTGGTGCCGCCCGAAAGGTTGGAGATGGCAACGCCGATCACGATCGCGAAGATCGGCGCGCCGATCAGCGGCGAATAGCTGGCGGCGACATAGGCCACCACGGCGATCGCCACGCAAACCGCGAGGCCGGGCGCGAGCAGCTGGAACCGTGCGACCGCCGAGTGGGACTTTGCCTTGCCGGCTGCTTGCACGTTCTGGCTCATCGCGTGGTGTTCCCCGGGGAATCCGAATAAGGTGGTAAAGCTTACACGCTGCACCGACGGCGGCAAGAAACCGCCAGCGGCGCGAAGGGGAGCCGAAGGGGATAAATTGCGCCCGGCCAGGCCAGACGATAGAAAATCCCGTTACTGTCGCGCTGGATCACGTCACACTTCCTCCCGCCGAATCACTGCCAGACCAGGAGACCACCCATGACCGATGCACTCCGCCCGTCGCTGCTCCGTCTTTCAGCGAGCCGGATGACCCGCCGCCGCGCTCTGGCAACGGGGATCGCCGGAGGCATCGCCACGCTCGCCATGCCCGGCATCCTGCGCGCCCAGCCGGCAGCCATAAAACTCGGCCTGATCCACCCGGTCACCGGCGCGCTGGCGTTCTCCGGCTCGCAGTGCCGCAAGGGCGGGCAGACCGCGATCGACGACATCAACGCCGCCGGCGGCATCAAATCCATGGGCGGCGCGAAGATCGAGCCGATGTACGGCGACGCGCAGGGCCGGGCGGAAATCGCCTCGGGACTGGTGGATCAGATGGCGGAGGCGGGGGTCGCCGGCTTCACCGGCTGCTTCGCCAGCACCCTCGGCCTGGCCGCCACGCAGACGGCGGCGAAGTACAACCTGCCGTTCTCAATCGACAGCGGCATCACCGACAGCCTGACCACCCGTGGCCTGAAGAACGTGTTCCGCCTGTTCCCGAACGCTTCGTCCGCCACCAATGACGGGCTGGCGACGCTGGACGCGATCAACAAGGCGGCCGGATCGCCGGCCAAGACCGTGGTCATCGTGCACGAGGACAGCGATTTCGGCACCGGTGCGGCCAAGCTGCTGAACGCCAAGCTGCCGGGCATCGGCCTGACCGTGCTGTCCACCATCCCGCACGCCACGCCCACGCGCGACTTCACCAATATCGCGCTGCGCATCAAGGCGGAAAAGCCGGACATCGTGATGATGTCGAACTACCAGAACGAATACGTGCTGCTGGCGCGCACCCTGGTGCAGCAGCGCGTCGATCTGGTGGCGATGTATTCGCTGCTCGGCGGCGGCTTCAACCTGAAATTCGCCAAGGAAGCGCCGACCGTCGCCGAGAACATGATGGACTTCAACCACTGGTACAATCCGCGCAATCCGGCCGCGCTGGCGTTCCGCAAGCGCTTGGAGGACAGCGGCGCCACCTTCACCTGGGAATTGCTGCTGGGCTATTTCGCGGTCCGGTTCCTGGCCGATGGCTGGGAACGGGCCGGCAGCAGCGACAAGGACAAGACCATCGCGGCGCTGGCGGCCAGCACCTATAGCAGTCATTTCATGCCCTATGGCCCGACGAAAATGGTCGACGGCCAGAACGTCAACGCCCATTGCGTCGGCCTGCAGATACAGGGCGGGGACATCAAGGTGGTCTGGCCGGCGGAGTTTGCCGACGCCAAGCCGGTGTATCCGCGCCCGAAGGCCTGATCCCGACGGCGTGACCCCAGGGGACTGAACAGGCGTTGCCGCCGCTCGAGATCATCCTGCCCGCGCTGGTCAACGGCGTGTTGACCGGCGGGGTCTACGCGCTGATCGCGCTCGGCCTGACGCTGATCTACGGCGTGCTGCACATCGTCAATTTCGCCCATGGCAGCCTGCTGATGCTGGCGATGTACGGCGCCTGGATGTTGGTTTCCTATTTCGGCGTCGACCCGTATCTGGCGGTGCCGATCCTGGCGGCGGCGATGTTCGTGCTGGGCTGGGGGCTGTACGCGGGCGTGATCGGCCGCATTTCCCGCGGCGAGGACCGTGCCATCCTGCTCGCCACGCTCGGCATCGCCATCGTGCTGGATAATTTGGCGCTGGTGGTCTTCACCGGCGACACCCGCACGATCGACACCCCCTATTCCTTCGCGATGATCGAGGCCGGACCGCTGCTGCTGTCCGTGCCGCGGCTGATCTCGTTCGCGGTGGCGCTGGTTTGTGCCGCGCTGCTTTGGGCGTTCATGACCCGCACCGATACCGGGCGCGCCATCCGCGCGGTGGCGAGGGAACAGGACGGCGCGCGGCTGGTCGGCATCCGGCCCGAGCGGATCTTCGCCCTGTCGTACGGCATCGGCGTCGCCTGCCTCGGTGTCGCGGCGTGCCTGCTGCTGCCGACCTTCTATGTCTCGCCACAGGTCGGCAACGCGTTTGTGCTGGTGTCCTTCACCATCGTAGTGCTCGGTGGCATGGGCAGCTTTCCCGGCGCGGTGGTGGGGGGACTGATCATCGGCGTGACCGAAAGCCTGGGCGGGCTGTTCCTGGGCGAATCGCTTGGCCCCATCGGCATCTCCCTGGTGTTCATCGCCGTGCTGCTGCTGCGTCCGGCAGGATTATTCGGGACCACGCGATGAAGCGGACCTTACCGGTTCTGATCGTCCTCGCGGCGCTGGCGCCGTTGGCGCTGCCGTCGCAGTTCCTGGTCGATCTGGCGATGCTGACGGCGTTTTCGGCGCTGATCGGCCAGGGTTGGAACATCTCCGGCGGGTTTGCCGGACTGACCAGCTTCGGCCATGCGGCGTTCTTCGGCATCGGTGCCTATACCGCCGCCATCCTGCAGACGCGCTGGGGGATCAATCCCTGGTTCGGGCTGCCGGTTGCCGCGATGCTTGGTGCCGCGGCCGGGGCGGGGATCGGGTTCTCCGCCTTTCGTGCCGGGTTGCGCGGCAGCTATTTCGCCCTCGTCACCCTGGCGTTTTCCGAAGTGTTCCGCATCGCCGCCAATTCCGCCGGCATCACCCGCGGCGGCCTCGGCATCCTGATCCCGCTGCGCCCGGGCCTCGCGAATTTCCAATTCACCGACCGGCGGGCGAGTTATCTGGTGGCGCTGGCGCTGCTGTCCCTCGCCATGGCGGTGGCGTTCTGGCTGCGCCGGTCGCGCTTCGGCGCCAGGCTGGCGGCGCTGCGCGAGAACGAGGACGCGGCGGCGGCACTCGGCATCCATCTGGTGCGCACCAAGACCCAGGCGCTGGCGCTGTCGGGCGCGATCACCGCCACCGGCGGGGTGCTGTACGCCCAGACCTTCCTGTATGTCGACCCCTCGATCGCCTTCGGCATCGAGCGCAGCGTGGAGATGCTGCTGGTGGTGATGATCGGCGGCGCCGGCACGGTCTGGGGGCCGGTGCTGGGCGCGATCGCGCTGCACCTGATCGAGGATACGTCGCGCTCCCTGATCGACACGCCCGGCTTCGCGCCGATGCTGTATGGCGTGGTGCTGCTGGCGATCGTCGCCTTCCTGCCCGGCGGCATCGCCGGGATCGGAAGACGCCATGCTTGAGGTGCGCGGCCTGTCCAAGAGCTTCGGCGGCCTGGCGGCGGTGAAGTCGGTCGATCTCGACGTGCCCCAGGGCTCGATCACCGCCCTGATCGGCCCGAACGGCGCCGGCAAGACCACCAGCTTCGCCATGATCGCCGGCTTCATCCGCCCCGATGCCGGCACCGTGGGCTTCAACGGCCAGGACATCACCGGCTGGCGCCCGGACCGCATCGCCGCCGCGGGCATGGTGCGCACCTTCCAGATCACCCAGCCATTTGCGGGGTTGTCGGTGGTGGAGAACATCCGCGTCGGCGCCTTCCTGCGCACCGCCGATCCCGATGCCGCCACGGCCAAGGCGCGGGAGATCGGCACGCGCCTCGGCCTCGGCCCGATGCTGGACCGCAATGCCGCGGCCCTGACGGTCGCCGGGCGAAAGCGCCTGGAGGTGGCCCGGGCGCTGGCCACCGAGCCGAAGCTGCTTCTGCTGGATGAGGTGATGGCGGGACTGAACCCGTCCGAGGTGAACGAAATCGTCGCGCTGATCCGCGATGTGCGTGAAGGCGGGGTCACCATCCTGCTGATCGAGCACATCATGCAGGCGGTCGCCGCACTGGCCGGGCAGGTCTACGTGCTGGCCGAGGGGGCCCTGATCGCCACCGGCACCGCGCGCGAGATTGCCGCCGACCCGCGCGTGATCGAGGCCTATCTCGGCCATGGCGCCGCCGCGCGGATGGCGTCGCATGGCTGACGCCCCGCTGTTGCAGGTCAAGGGGCTGTCTGCCGGCTACGGCCCGTTCCAGGTGCTGCACGGGATCGACATCGACGTCGCGGAGGGCGAGATCGTCGCCGTGCTCGGCGCCAACGGCGTCGGCAAGACCACGCTCAACCGGGCGCTGTCCGGCCTGATCCGCGCCCGGGCCGGCAGCATCCGCTTTGCCGGCGCCGACATCACCGCCGCCAACCACGCGGACATCGTCCGCGCGGGGCTGATCCATGTGCCGGAAGGGCGCAAGGTTTTCCCCAATCTGTCGGTGCGCGAGAACCTGCTGCTCGGCGCCTATGTCCGCGGCCGGGCCGAGCGCGCGCGGACCCTGGACCGGGTGCTCGAAACCTTCCCGCGCCTGGCCGAACGCCAGGCACAGCTCGCCGGGTCCATGAGCGGCGGCGAACAGCAGATGCTCGCCATCGGCCGCGGCATGATGGGCCAGCCGCGCCTGCTGCTGCTGGACGAGCCCTCGCTCGGCCTGTCGCCATTGCTGACCGAGGAATTGTTCGCCCTGATCCAGCGCCTGCACGCCGAGGGACTGTCGATCCTGCTGGTCGAGCAGAATGTCGTGCAATCCCTCGCCATCGCCGGCCGCGCCTATGTGATCGAGCACGGTGCTGTGGCACTCTCCGGCGATGCCGCGACACTGGCCAACGATCCGAGGCTGAAGGCGGCTTATCTCGGACTTTGAAGGAACCCGTCATGGACCCCGCCGCGCTGCCGTTCGATGCTGACGAAATGCTGGCCGGAATGCGGCCCTGGGTGGAATGCGAGAGCCCGACCTTCGACGCCGCTGCGGTCAATCGCGTCATGGACCTGGCTTCCCGCGACCTGATCCTGGCCGGCGCGCGGATCGAGCGCATCGCCGGGCGGATGGGGCTCGGCGACTGCGTCCGCGCGACGTTCCCCCATGCACAACCCAACCAGCCCGGCATCCTGGTGATGGGCCACATGGACACGGTGCATCCGATCGGCACATTGGCGAAGCTGCCTTTCCGGCGCGAGGGCAACATCAACTGGGGCCCGGGCATCTGCGACATGAAGGGTGGCAACTACATCGCGCTGGAAGCCATCCGCCAGCTTGCCCGCGCCCATGTCGCGACCCACCTGCCGATCACCTTCCTGCTGACCTCGGACGAGGAGATCGGCAGCCCGTCCACCCGCGACCTGATCGAGGCGGAGGCGGCGCGGCATAAATACGTGCTGGTGCCCGAGCCCGCCCGCCCCGACGGCGGCGTGGTCACCGGCCGCTACGCCATCGCCCGCTTCAACCTGGAAGCCACCGGCCGCCCGAGCCATGCCGGCGCGCGGCTGGCGGAGGGGCGCTCGGCGATCCGGGAGATGGCGCGCAAGCTGATCGAGATCGAGGACATGACGACGGAGGATTGCACCTTCTCGGTCGGCGTCATCCATGGTGGCCAGTGGGTGAACTGCGTCACCACCACCTGCACCGGAGAGGCGCTGTCGATGGCCAAGCGCCAGGAGGATCTGGA
>JBBIQA010000030.1:0-30877 GCA_037442565.1 Rhodospirillales bacterium | reverse complement strand
GCAACCTTAGCCCGCCCATTCCTTAAAAAATGCCCTGGGTTTCCAAAGGGCTAGCCCTTTGGCCGGGTCCAGGGGCAGCGCCCCTGGCCTTGCTGACTTGCCCAAAGCCCCCCAATCCGCTAGATCGCCCGCTGCGCTGGCACCCCTGGAGGCCGGCGTTTTGGCATTTGCAGGAGTGAACCATGGCCAATCGTGTAGCTATCGAGGCCGAGGCACGTCCGCGAGCCGGTAAGGGGGCGGCGCGGGCTACTCGGAGAGCAGGCAGGGTGCCTGCCGTGATTTACGGAGCCAAGCAGGCGCCGACGTTGATTTCGTTGGAGCCGAAGGCGGTTCTGAAGGAACTGCATCGCGGCGGCTGGCAGTCCCGGCTGTATGAGATCAACGTGGCCGGGGAGACGACCCGGGCGCTGATCCGCGACGTGCAGTATCACCCCGTGACCGACCAGCCCGAGCATGTGGACTTTCAGCGCCTGGCGAGCGGCGAGCTGATCCGGGTGTCGGTGCCGGTGCATTTCGACAACGAGGCAGCCAGCCCCGGCCTGAAGCGCGGCGCGGTGCTGAACGTTGTCCGCCACACGGTGGAGGTCAGCGCCGATCCCGACAACATTCCCGAGCGTTTCGACGCGGACCTGACCGGGTTTGATTTCAACGACACCGTGCGTTGGAGCAACCTGAAGGGGACCGAGGGCACGCGCCCGGCGATTACCGACCGCGACTTCGTCATCGCCACCGTGGCGCCGCCGGCGAAGATCGTCGACGCCGCTCCGGCCGAAGGGGCCGCGGCTCCCGCGGCTGCCGCCAAGCCGGCCGCCAAGAAGAAGTAATCTTCAGGCAGGCCGGTTTCTCGCCATGCTGTTGTGGGTCGGCCTCGGCAATCCGGAGCCGGGGATGGCACGCCAGCGGCACAATATCGGCTTCATGGCCATCGACGTGATCGCGCACCGCCACGGGTTCAGCCCGTGGCGGCAGCGTTTCAAGGGCCTGGTGGCCGAGGGCTCGGTGGGCGGGGAGAAGGTTTTGGCGCTGAAGCCGATGACCTACATGAACCTGTCCGGCGAGGCGGTTCAGGCGGCGGCCGCGTTCTTCAAGATCTCCCCGGAGCAGATCACCGCGTTCCATGACGAGCTGGACCTCGCACCCGGCAAGCTGCGGGTGAAGCGTGGCGGCGGCGCGGCGGGGCATAACGGCCTGCGCAGCATGGACCGGATGCTGGGCACGCCGGATTACTGGCGGGTGCGCCTGGGTATTGGCCATCCCGGCGACAAGGACCGGGTGACCGGCCATGTGCTGGGCGATTTCGCCAAGGCGGATCGCGACTGGCTGATTGCCCTGCTGGACGGGGTGGCCGAGGCGGCGCCGCTGCTGGCGCAGGGCAGGCCCGATGATTTCATGACCAAAGTGGCGCTGCTAACACAGGATGCGAAGTAGATGGGTTTCAATTGCGGTATCGTCGGGCTGCCGAATGTCGGTAAATCGACGCTTTTCAATGCGTTGACGGCGACCGCCGCGGCGCAGGCGGCGAATTATCCGTTCTGCACGATCGAGCCGAACACCGGGCGCGTCGGTGTGCCCGATCCGCGTCTGGCCGCGCTGGCCGAGATCGGCAAGTCGGTACGGATCGTCCCCACCAGCCTGGAATTCGTCGACATCGCCGGCCTGGTGCGCGGTGCCTCCAAGGGCGAGGGGCTGGGCAACCAGTTCCTGGCCAATATCCGCGAGGTGGACGCGATCATCCACGTGCTGCGCTGCTTCGAGGATGGCGACGTGACCCACGTGGAGGGCAGCGTCGACCCGATCCGCGATGCGGAGACGGTCGAGACCGAGCTGATGCTGTCGGATCTGGAAAGCCTGGAGAAGCGGCTGCTGGCGGCGCAGAAGAAGGCGCGCGGCGGCGACAAGGAGAGCGTGGCGGCGGTGGAGCTGATGGAGCCGATCGTCGCCGCCTTGCAGGCCGGCCGGCCGGCGCGCACCGCGATCCCGAAGGGCGAGGAGGAGGCGGTGCGGCGCTTGCAGCTGCTGACCTCCAAGCCGGTGCTTTATGTCTGCAATGTCGAGGAAAGCGCCGCCGCCGACGGCAACGCGTTCTCGGCCAGGGTGATGGAGCGCGCGGCGGCCGAGGGTGCGCGGGCGGTGGTGGTATCCGCCGCGATCGAGGCGGAGGTGAGCCAGTTGCCGGAGGCGGAGCGCGCGGAATTCCTGGAGGGGCTGGGGCTGCATGACAGCGGCCTCGATCGGGTGATCCGCGCCGGTTACGACCTGCTGGGCCTGATCACCTATTTCACCGTCGGGCCGAAGGAGACGCGCGCCTGGACCATCGTGCGCGGCACCAAGGCGCCGCAGGCGGCGGCGGTGATCCACAACGATTTCGAGCGCGGCTTCATCGCCTGCGAGACCATCGCCTACGACGACTACGTGGCGCTGAAGGGCGAGTCCGGGGCCAAGGAAGCCGGCAAGATGCGGATCGAGGGCAAGGAATACGTGGTGAAGGACGGCGACGTGCTGCTGTTCCGTTTCAACGTCTAAGCCGTTGGCATCCGTGGGCTTTCAGGTGGTCAACCCGATCGTGTTCCTGCCGCGCCCGGCAGCCATACATTTTTGGGCTGGCATTTTTCCCTGATTGCGAGCATATAGCGACTTCGGCGCTTTTTATGGGCCAACCGCGGCTCGCTATCGATGTCTTGGGTCTTAAGCCTCTGCATCCGGTTCACCCGTCTTAGCAAAAAGTGATACGGCCCGCACGTCGCGGGCCGCCGGCATTCATAGGAGAGACACGATGTCCGTAGGCACCGTGAAGTGGTTCAATGCGCAAAAGGGCTATGGTTTCATCCAGCCCGATGATGGCTCCAAGGATGTGTTCGTGCACATCTCGGCCGTCGAGCGTTCCGGCATGTCCCTGACCGAAGGTCAGAAGGTCAGCTACGATATCGAGCGTGGCCAGCAGGGCAAGACCTCCGCAGTCAATCTGCAGTCCGCCTGAAGACGGGCCCGGGCCGGAGGATTTCCTTCGGCCCGGGTATTCCTCGAAAGGCGATCATGGCAGTTCAAAAGTTCAACGTCGGGCAGAAAGTCGAATTTCTCCCGGGCAGTCTGGACGGTAACGTGCCACGCGGAACCTACACCGTGACACGAGTGCTACCGGAAGAGCAGGGTAGCCGTAATTACCGCGTGAAGCATGTCCGCGACGGACATGAGCGCGTGGTCCGCGAAAGCCAGCTAGGCTTGGGCCAGCCCTCTCTGCTACGCTAGAGCGCATCCGAAAACAGTCTCTGGAGGACGCGCGTGGCGTTCAAGCCGAACTACAATCAGCAGCGTGCCGAGCGCAATCGCGCCAAGCAGGCGAAGGCTGAAGCAAAAGCACGTGAGCGCGAGGAACAGGTGGCGCGGCGCAAGGCCGGCCTGCCCGAGCTCGAGCCTACGCATCCCGATACCGACGAGCCCGCGACCGACGAACCGGTTTCAGGTGAAACGCCGCCCCCGGCCTGAGCGTCGGCAATACCACCCTTGATCGGAACTGTCTGATGGCGCCTAAACGCAAGATCGAATCCAGTTTCGTCATGTTCGATGTGCTGTATGTCGATGGCAGCCGCACGTCCAACCGAAAGGTTCCCAGCCTGGCGCTGACCACGCTGGACGGCGACGGGCCGGCGAAAAGCATCATCGAGGCGCAGGACCGCGAAATCGGCCTGGCTTCCGGCCGCCCGCGCCCCGATATCCGCTCGGTCGCGCGCTCGGCCGCCAAGTAGTCCATCACGCCGGCGTTTCGTTGCGTTTGCAACGGACAGCCGGCCTCCGGATCACAGATCCGGCTCCTCCAGGTTCAGGGTCAGCGCGCGCAGGTCTGCGGTATGCGGATGTTTCGTGCGGCCCGCGCGCAGATCCCCGGCCGACAATTCCTCCACCAGTTCGCCACCCTGCATGACGCCGACCCGGGCGCAGAGATGCGTGACCACGGCCAGATTATGCGTGACCATCACGTAGGTGAGGCCGCGCGCCTGCTGCAGGTCCGCCAGCAGGTTCAGCACCTCCGCTTGCACCGAAACGTCCAGCGCGCTGGTCGGCTCATCCAACAGCAATACCTCCGGTTCCGCCATCAGCGCCCGGGCGATCGCCACCCGCTGGCGCTGCCCGCCGGAAAGCTGGTGCGGATAGCGGAACCGCACCGCCTGCGGCAAAGCCACTTCCGCCAGCGCGCGCAGGATGCGCGGCTGCGCATCGCCGATGCCGTGCACCAGCAACGGTTCGGACAAGGCCCGGTCCACCGTCTGGCGTGGATGCAGCGAGCCGTAGGGGTCCTGGAACACCATCTGCACCCGGCGAAAGAAGCCCTTGTCGCGCTTCGGGCTCAGCCGCGCGCCGTCCAGCGCCATCCGGCCGGTCCAGGCCGGGTTCAGGCCGGAGAACGCGCGCAGGATGGTGGATTTGCCCGATCCGCTTTCGCCGACCAGCCCGAAGCTGGCCCCGCGCGGCACGGAGAAGGAAACGCCCTTCACCACCTCGTTCTGGCCGAAGCGGACGCGCAAATCCTCGACCTCGATCATCGCGGGACTCCGGTGGGATCCAGCCAGGCGGGATCGCGGTTCAGCACCTTCAGGCGTTGTTGCGGATGGATCAGGCTCGGCAGGCATTCCAGCAGGCCGCGCGTGTAGCCGTGCCGGGCGTGGCGCAGGTCGCGCGCCGGCAGTTCCTCCACCACCTGCCCGGCATACATCACCGCCACCCGGTCGCAGACATGCGAGACCAGCGGCAGGTCGTGGCTGATCAGGATCAGCCCCATGCCGCGGCGCGACACCAGATCCTCGATCAGGCGCAGGATTTCCGCCTGCACGGTGGCGTCGAGCGCACTGGTCGGCTCATCGGCGATCAGCAGATCGGGCGAGGGGGCGAGCATCATCGCGATCATCACTCGCTGCCCCATGCCGCCGGACAATTCATGCGGATAGGCGCCGGCAACCCGGCCGGGATCGCGGATCTGCACCTGCGCCAGCAGATCGACCGCCGCCTCCGCCGCCTCCTTCCTGCCGGCCCGGGCACCGGCGGGCCGATGCGCGCGCCAGGCCTCGGCGATCTGGCTGCCGGCGGTCATCACCGGGTTCAGCGCGTATTTCGGGTCCTGAAGGATCAGTCCGGCACGACGGCCGCGGATCGCGCGCATGTCGGCCTCGCTGGCCGACAGCACATCCGTGCCGTCGAATGCCAGCCGTTCGGCGCTGATCCGTGCATTGGACGGCAGCAACTTCAGGATCGAGCGCGCGGTCAGCGACTTGCCGGAGCCGGATTCGCCGACGATGCCGAGCTTCTCCTGTCCGAGCGACAAGGACACGCCGCGCACGGCCTCGGTCTCGCCCCGCGGCGTGGGAAAACGGATCGACAGGTTGCGGATTTCGACCAGCATCAGCTTTGCTTCGGATCGAGCACGTCGCGCAGGCCGTCGCCCAGCAGGTTGAAGGCCAGCGACACGACGAAAATGGCGAGGCCCGGGATGGCCGGCACCCACCACTCGTCCAGCATGAACCGCCGGGCGGAGGCGATCATCGCGCCCCATTCCGGCGATGGCGGCTGCGCGCCCATGCCGAGGAACCCGAGGCCGGCGGCCGTCAGCACGATGCTGCTCATGTCCAGCGTCACGCGCACGATCATGCTGGACACGCACAGCGGCGCGATATGGCGCAGCACGATGCGCGAGGCGCTGGCGCCGGTCAGCCGCACCGCGGCGACGAAATCGGTGTTGCGGAAGGTCAGCGTCTCCGCCCGCGCCAGCCGCGCATAGGGCGGCCAGGCGGTCAGCGCGATGGCGAACACCGCGCTCTCCACGCCCGGCTTCATCGCCGCGACGAAGGCCAGCGCCAGCACCAGCCGGGGAAACGCCAGGAAGATGTCGGTGACCCGCATCAGCACCTTGTCGGCGACGCCGCCGGCGTAGCCCGCGACGCAGCCGACCGCGAGGCCGAACGGCGCCACCAGCACCACCACGGCCAGCACCATGCCGAGGGTGATCCGCCCGCCATACACCAGCCGGGAATACAGATCGCGCCCCAGTTCGTCGGTGCCCAGCCAATGCGCCGCCGAGGGCGGCGCCAGCCGGGCCGCGAGGTCCTGCGCCCCCGGGTCCTGCATCGCCAGCAGCGGCGCCAGCGCCGACACAAACACGACGAACACGATCACGCACAGCCCGGCCATCGCCAGGCCATGTCCTCGGAATTGCAGCCAGAGCCGATAGCGCCGTCCCCAGGCAGCCTGGCGGCGCGATGCCGGGCTGTCGCTCAGCAGCCAGTCGCGGGTAAGAGCGTTCATCTCACCCTCGGGTCCAGCATGCGGTAGATCATGTCGGCCAGCAGGTTCAGCACGACATAGACCAGCCCGACCACCAGGGTCGCGCCCAGCACCGCGTTCATGTCCGCGTTCAGCAGGGACACGGTTAAGTACTGCCCAAGCCCCGGCCAACTGAACACCGTCTCGGTGATCACCGCCCCCTCCAGCAGGCCGGCATAGGTCAGCGCCAGCACCGTCACGAGACGCACGGCGATGTTGCCGAAGGCGTGGCGCCAGATGATCCGCGCCGCCGACAGACCCTTCGCCCGCGCGGTGATGATGTATTCGCCCGACAGCGCATCCAGCATGAACGCCCGCGTCATCCGCGCGATATACGCGATGCTGAACCAGGCCAGCACGCCGGCCGGCTGCGCCAGATGCGCGACGGCATCGCGGAAACTGTCCCAGTCGCCGGCCAGCAGCGTGTCCACGGTCAGAAATCCGGTTACCTCCGGTACCATGTCCTGGAACACCACGTCCGCCCGCCCGGTGCCGGGCGCCCAGCCCAGTTTCGCGTAGAACACCAGCAGCGACAGCATCGCCAGCACGAACACCGGCACCGATTGCCCCGTCAGGCAGAACACCCGCACCACATTGTCCAGCCGCGACCCCTGGCGCACCGCCGCGAACACCCCCAGCGGAATGCCGATCAGCATGGCAATCAGCATCGCCGCCGTCGCCAGCTCGATGGTGGCGGGGAAGAAATGCGCGATGTCCTCGGTGACGGGATGCGAGGTCATCACCGAATTGCCGAGATTGCCGTGCAGCAACTGGGTGATATAGCGGAAGAACTGCACCGGCAGCGGCCGGTCCAGTCCCATCTCGATCCGCGTCCGCGCAACCACATCCTCCGGCGCCCGATCGCCCAGGATCGCCAGCACCGGATCGATCGGCATGACCCGGCCGATCAAAAACGTCACCAGCGCCAACCCCAGCAAGGTAATCGGCACCGTAACCACCGCCCCCGCCAACGCCCGAAGCGACGCCCTCATGCGAGGGGGCGTGGTGTTTGGGAAGGCAAACAAGGCCAGGGGGCTTTGCCCCCTGGACCCCCACCAGAGGCAGGGCCTCTGGACTGCCGATTGTTTTCTTGAGGAAGGGGGCCGGCTCTGTCCGTGCTACGGCACCATCCGAGCCGGGCCCCTTCCTCAAGAAAACAGTATGGGGTTTCCAAAGGGCGAGCCCTTTGGCGGGGTCCAGGGGCAGCGCCCCTGGCCTTGCTTACCTCCCCAACCGCCGTGCCCCCCCGCACGAGGGTGTCAGGTCTTGGTGATGGGGGCGTAGTCGGTGAGGTCGGACATCGGGCCGACTTTGAAGCCGGAGACGCCTTTGCCCATGGTGGCGACTTCCTGCTGTTGCAGGATGAAGGCGAACGGGCTGCGGTCCTGGTGGATCTGCTGCATGTCCTCGTACATGGCGATGCGCTTCTTGGCGTCGAGTTCCCGGACGGCGGCGGCGGCCATCTTGGTGAGTTCGGCGTCCTGCCAGGAGCTGCGCCAGGCCAGGGTTTTCACTTTCGCGTTGTCGGTGTTGTCGGGGTTGTAGCAAAACGCCTGGGCGTTGGAGTTGGGATCGAAGTAATCCGAACCCCAGACCAGCAACGCCATCTGGTGCTGGCGGCCGCGGGTTTTGGTGATGACCTGCTTCTGCTCGCCGGCCAGCAGGGTTGCCTTGATGCCGATCGCCGCGAGGTTGGCCTGCACCGCCTGGGCGATGTCGGCGTAGGGCGCGGTGGAGATGTAATCGAGCGTGATCTCGAAGCCGTTGGGCAGTCCGGCCTGCGTCAGCAGGGTCTTCGCCTTGCCGACGGACTTTTCGAACGGCAGGTCGGTGAGTGCGGCGGGCAGGCCCTTGGGCAGGAAGGCCTGACTGACGACCCAGGTGTTCGGCACGATGTTCTTCTGGATGGCCGCGTAGTCGATGGCCCATTTCACCGCCTGGCGCACTTCCGGCTTGGCCAGGGCGGGGTGGTTCTGGTTCATCGCCAGATACATCGAGGACGCCTTGGCGGACGCCACGGCGTTGAATTCCTTCTTGCCGGCGATTGCCTTGAGCTGTTCGGTCTCCAGGTTGCGCGCGATGTCGATATCGCCCTTTTCCAGCGACAGCAGCTGCGCGGAGGGGTCGGCGATGTGGCGGATGATCAGGCGCTTGGCGTGCGGCTTGACGGTGGCGTGCGGGTTGGCTTCCAGCGACACGGCCTCGCTCGCCTTCCAGGATTTCACCTGAAACGGCCCGGACCCGGCACTGTTGGTCTTCAGCCAGCCATTGCCCAGGTCGTCGCCCTTGGCGTTGGCCATGACGACCTTCTTTTCCACCACGCCGCCGATATTGGCCGAAAGGCAGTACAGCACGAAGCTCGGCGCCTGGCTTTCCGGCAGGGTGAGGACGACCTTGCCGCCGTCGTTGCGGATCAGCTTTTCGACATTGTCGCGGGTGTAGCCGAACTGGGTGATGATGAAGCCGGGCGTCTTGTTCAGGATCACCGCGCGGTGCAGCGAGAACACGACGTCATCGGCGGTGACGGGGGCGCCGGAGGCGAATTTCGGTCCGTTTTTCAGCGTGAAGGTGAAGGTCAGCCCGTCCGGCGAGATGTCCCATTTCTGCGCCAGGTCGCCGGTGAGCTTTTCCGGATGGGCGAGTTCCGGGCGCACCAGGCGCTGGTAGACGTTGCCGCCGACCTCGTTGCCGGAGAACTCGAAGCTCTCCTGCGGGTCGAGGCTGATGATGTCGTCGATCTGCTTGGCCATCACCACCACGTCTTTTGGCGTGGCGGCGAAGGCCGGCGTGACGGCGGGGGCAGCGGCGATGGCGGCGGTGGATGCCAGCAGGGTGCGGCGGGTCAGCATGGCTTTGGTCTCCCGGATTCTGTGGCGGGAGCATAGACATGGCGCGGTCGCTTCGGGAAGGCCGATCGAGGAGATCGCCTATTCGAGGTCTTCCAGGCTGAACTGCTCGGCTTCCTCGTCGTAGGTGAACAGTTCGGCGTAGCGGCCCCAGGCGATGGCGGCACGCAGAGTTTCTTCGGCGTAGTCGGCGGACATGTGGTCTTCCAGTTCGTCGCGGAAGCGCACCGCCGAGGCGCGGTGGTTGGCGCGGTCGTCCAGCACCTGGCGGATCATCGCCACCAGCGGCACGTGGGCGCGCAACGCCGCGGCGAACTGGGTCTTGCGGTCGTCGGTATCGGCGCCGACGAAGGCCAGGCCGTTCTGGGTCAGGCGGATGTCGCCTTCCTCCAGCACGGCGAAGCCGAGCATCTGCAAGGCCTCGCCGAGCGGAAACAGGTCGTCGAGCTCCAGTTGCAGGGCGCCGGCCACCGCGGGCAGGTCGGCGCGGCCGTTATAGGGCTCGGCCGCCAGCGTCTCCAGCAGGCCGGCCATCAGGTTGGTGGAGACCGGGTGGATCGGCGTGGCCAGCGCGTCCTGCTTGGAGGGCGCGTGCGTGGGCGCCGGGCGGCGGGTCATCAGGGCGTAGATGTCGTCCACCATCTGGCGGAAGGCCGGGTCCAGCCGGTTGCGCGGGTGCGGAAACGGCACCGCCAGTTCGCTGGCGACGCGGCCGGGATTGGAGGAGAACACCAGGATGCGGTCGCACATCAGCACCGCCTCCTCGATGTTGTGGGTGACCATCAGCACCGATTTCAGCGGCAGCTTGCCTTCGGACCACAGGTCGATCAGGTCGGTGCGCAGGGTTTCGGCGGTGAGCACGTCCAGGGCGGAAAACGGCTCGTCCATCAGCAGCAGGTCCGGGTGCACCACCAGGGCGCGGGCCAGGCCGACGCGCTGGCGCATGCCGCCGGAGAGTTCCTTCGGATAGGCGCTCTCGTAGCCGCCGAGGCCGATCAGGTCGATCGCCTCCTCCGCGCGGCGCTCGCGTTCGGCGCGCGGCACGCCGAGTGCCTCCAGCCCGAGTTCCACGTTCTCCTGCACCGTCAGCCAAGGGAACAGCGCAAAACTCTGGAACACCATGGCCACGCCGTCGGCCGGGCCGGTGAGCTTCTTGCCGCGCCACAGCACGGTGCCGGCGGTGGGCAGCAGCAGCCCGGCGACGATGCGCAGCAGGGTGGATTTGCCGGAGCCGGAGCGGCCGAGCAGGGCGACCATCTCGCCGCTACGGATGGAGACGTTGACGTCGTCCAGCACCACCAGGTCGGCGTTGGAATCCTTGTGATAGGCCTGGCGGCAGTCCTGCACCTCGACGAGGCTGATGGTTTCGACGCGCGCATCCATGGCGGTACCTCAGTGGTTATTCGGCTACATAGACAGGCGGCGGCTCGAGTAGTCGTATAACGGCCGCCATACGACGCGGTTGAAAAGCAGCACGAAGCCGGACATCACCACCACGCCCAGCACCACCCGGGCCATGTCGCCCTTGTCGGTCGCCGCGGCGATATAGGCGCCCAGGCCGTGCGCGGCGAGCTTCGTGTCGCCCCAGGAAGCGACCTCGGCGACGATGGCGGCATTCCAGGAGCCGCCGGAGGCGGTGATCGCGCCGGTGACGTAGTACGGCAGGATGCCGGGGATGATCACCCGCCGCCACCAAAGCCAGCCGCCGATGCGGAAATTCGCCGCCGCTTCCTGCAGATCGCCGGGGAAAACCGCGGCGCCAGCGATGACGTTGAACAGGATATACCATTGCGTGCCCATGACCATCAGGGGCGTCAGCCAGACATCCACGTTGGCGTGGAAATAGACGATCGCCAGCACCACCGGCGGGAACAGCAGATTGGCCGGGAAGGCAGCGAGGAACTGCGCCACCGGCTGCGCCCGGCGGGCCCAGTTCGGCCGCAGGCCGAGCCAGACGCCGATCGGCACCCAGACCAGGCTTGCCAGGACCATCATCACGATGACGCGCAGCATGGTGATCAGGCCCAGGCCCAGCACTTCCGGCAGGTCGGTGAAGCTGAGTTCGGTGGCGCAGAAGGTGACGATCTTCCAGATCGCCCAGGCCACGACGCAGGCCAGAACGACCAGCCAGACCGCGTCGCCGGCACGCGAGGGCGCCTTCGCTTCCTGCGCCCGCCGCGCCGGCAGCAGCCGCAGGCGCATGCCGCCGATGGCGCTCAGCACGAAGCCGAACGCATCGCCCGCCGCGCCCAGCAGGCGGGTGCGGCGCATCAGTTTCAGCACCCAGGGGTCCTCGGCGGTGGCGCCGGCGGTGGTTTCGAACCGGAACTTCGCCGACCAGGCGACCAGCGGGCGGAACAGCAGCTGGTCGTAGAGCAGGATCACCACCAGCATCGCCAGGATCGCCCAGGCGACCGCCCGGATGTCGCGCGCCTCCAGCGCCGCGGCGACGTAGGACCCGATGCCGGGCAGCTTCCAGGTGTTGTCGCCGACCGAGATCGCCTCCGACGCCACCACGAAGAACCAGCCGCCGGACATGGACATCATGGTGTTCCAGACCAGGCCGGGAATGGCGAAGGGCACTTCCAGCCGCCAGAAGCGCTGCCAGCCGCTTAGCTGGAAGCTGTAGGTGGCTTCCATGAGGTCGTTGGGGACGGTTTTCAGCGACTGGTACATGGAGAACGCCATGTTCCAGGCCTGACTGGTGAAGATCGCGAAGATCGCCGCCAGTTCCAGCCCCAGCACCTGGCCGGGGAACAGGTTCATGAAGAACACGACGGTGAAGGTCAGGAAGCCCAGGATCGGCACGGATTGCAGGATGTCGAGGATCGGCACCATCACCAGCCCGGCGCGCCGGCTTTTCGCCGCGGCGGTGGCGAAGGTGAAGGTGAAGACCAGCGAGGCGGCGAGCGCGGCGAACATGCGCAGCGTGGTGCGCGCGGCATAATTCGGCAGGTTGGCGGGATCCAGGCTGATCGCCACCGCGTTCGGCGCATCCAGCGGCACCAGGGTGCCGCGCGCCACGTGGGCGATGCCGACCAGGCCGGCGACCACGCAAAGGATCGCCACGATGTCCCAGACATTCGGCAGGCGCCTGCCGAGCAGCAGCGCCGAGGAAGCGGTACGGGACATGCCGGGACCTGACCAGAAGATATTACAGGCTTGTTAGACCAGCCCCGCCGTTAAAGTCACCCCTGATCGGTATGTCCGTTTCGTGACGGCTTGCCGGTCAAACCGTGCTTCCGGTGCTGCCGAAGCCGCCCGCGCCGCGAGTGGTTTCGGTGCTGAAATCCTCGACGATATTGAACACCGGCCGGACAACCGGCACGAACACCATCTGGGCGAAACGCTCGCCCGGCTCGATCCGCACCGGGGGCGTGCCGGGGGCGGCCCGGTTCCAGGCGCTGACCAGGATCGGGCCGGTGTAGTCGGGGTCGATCAGCCCCACGAGATTGCCGAGCACCAGCCCCTTTTTGTGCCCGAGGCCCGAGCGCGGCAGCACCAGCGCGGCGAGATTGGGGTCGGCCATGTGCAGCGCGATGCCGGCGGAGACCAGATGCGGCGCGTCGCCGGGCGCGATCTCAATGGCTGCGTCCAGGCAGGCGTGCAGGTCGATCGCCGCGGCCATGTCGCTCTGGTAGCGCGGCAGCCCCCAGCCGTGCAGGCGGGGGTCCAGGATCTTGATCTCCATGGGAGGCGCGGCGGCAGGCTGCATGCGAAATCCTTCTCGGCGCGGGGTGCGGCGCGACCATAGGGACGGCCGAACCGGCCGGCCAGGGGCCGCATTGCGGGTTGTGGGGGCGGGGACGATACTGACCCCGTCAGGCAGGGAGAACGAGCATGGCCATGAAGCGCATGGTGCTGGAAATCGGCATGGGCACGGATATCCGCGGCGCCGACTACACCAAGGCGGCGGTGCGCGCGCTGCGCGACGCGCTGTGGCACAATTCGCTGAACGTGGCCGCCGCGCTCAATATGGACACCGACGCGATGGTGGTGGACGTGCGGATCGGCGTTCCCCGGCCGGATCTGGTGGACACGGCGCAGGTGCTGGCGGTGCTGCCGCATGGCACCGGCACGGTGACGTGCGTGGAGGGCGGGCTGGAGATCTTCAACGATTCGGGCACCGGTTCCACGGTCCTCGCCCATGCCGCGGCGATCGTTCGCCTCGATATTGCCTGAGGGGGGCGGGACCATGGCATTGAAACGGGTGATCCTGGAGATGGGCGCCGGCAACGATCTGCATGGCGGCGACTACACCAAGGCGGCGCTGCGGGCGGTGCAGGACGCGCTGCACCATTCGTCGCTGAGCCTGATCCGCTCGCTGGGACTGGATTCGAAGGCGATGCAGGTGGAGGTGACGATCGGCGTGCAGGAACCGGCGAAGGTGGACGCCGCCGCGGTGAAGGCATCGCTGCCGCATGGCCAGGTGACCGTGAAGGTGGTGAAGGGCGGGCTGGACGTGCCGGACGACGCGGGCACGGATATCGCCGTGATTGCCAGCGCGGCGGTGGCGGTTCGGTTCGAACTTCCCTGAGCCAACATGGAGTACCCCAATGACCCCAACCGTCGCCATCATCGCCGCCGGCATGATGGGCAGTGGCGTCGCCGGGCGCCTGACGCAGCATCGGGTCCGCGTGCTGACCTCGCTGGCTGGGCGCAGCGCTGACAGCGTTGCCCGCGCCGAGGCGGCCGGCATGACGGATGCCTCGGACGCAGACATCGTGCAAGCCGATATCATCCTGTCGATCGTGCCGCCGGGCGACGCGCTGACGCTGGTTGGGCGGCTGGCGCCGCATCTGACGGCGGCGAGCCGCAAGCCCGTCTACGTCGACTGCAACGCGGTGAACCCGGCGACCGTCGCGCGCATCGCCGCGGTGATCGAGTCCACCGGGGCGCGCTTCGTGGATGGCGGCATCATCGGCGGGCCGCCGGCGCCGGGCACCACCGGCACCTCCATCTATGTCTCCGGCCCGCATGCCGGCGAGGTCGCGGCGCTGACCGACTATGGGCTGGAAATCCGCGTGCTGGACGCGCCGGTGGGGGCGGCGTCGGCGCTGAAGATGTCCTATGCCGGCATCACCAAGGGCTTCACCGCGCTCGGCGCGGCGATGATGCTGGCGGCGACGCGGGGCGGGGCGGCGGAGGATCTGCGCCGCGAACTGGCCGCATCCCAGCCGGCCCTGTTCGGCTGGCTCAGCCGGCAGACGCCGAGAATGTATTCCAAGGCCTATCGCTGGGTGGCGGAAATGGAGGAAATCGCCGGTTTCACCGGCGAGGACGAAGCGGCCGGTCAAATCTTCGCGGGTGCGGCGGAATTCTACCGGCGGATCGCCAGGGATTTTGCCGGGGACAAGCAGGAAACCAGCGCGATCGACGATTTCCTGAAATTAAAAAACTAACATACAACCGGAAGTCATAAGCGATCGTCCAGGGAGGACCGGCTTTGCAAAAAGGCATTTACCGCTACCCGCATATGGAGCGGGTGATCTATGGCGTACCTTTCGCGGAGGCGCTCGCGCAGGAAATCGATCTGGTCGGCGCCCGTGCCGTCTATGTGCTGGCCTCCGCCACGCTGGCGCGGGAAACCGACGCGATGGACCAGGTGCGCCAGGTGCTCGGCGCCCGCTTCGCGGGACTGGCGCCGAGGATCGGGGCGCATACGCCGCGCGGCGATGTGGTGGCGGCCGCCGTTGGAGCGCGCGCGGCCGGGGCCGATCTGCTGCTGACCATCGGCGGCGGTTCGGTGACCGACGCCGCCAAGATGGTCGGCATCTGCCTGGGCAACGACATTACCGACGTTGACGGCCTGGATGCGTTGCGTGCGGTCACCCATCCGGACGGCACCACCACCCGGCCCGCCACGCTGGCGCCGACGATCCGCACCGTGACGATCCCGACGACGCTGTCGGCCGGGGAGTTCTCGGCACTGGCCGGCTGCACCGACACCCGCGGCACGCGCCACGCCAAGGAGAGTTTCGCCCACCCCGACGCGATACCGCGCGCGGTGATCCTCGATCCGGCGCTGACGGTGCACACGCCGGAATGGCTGTTCCTGTCCACCGGCATCCGCGCCGTGGATCATGCGACCGAGGCGCTGTGCTCCATCGCGCCGCAGCCATTGCCCGATGCCGCCGCAGCGCACGCGCTGGGCCTGCTGGCATCCGGTCTGCGCGGGGTGAAGGAGAACCCGAAGAACCTGGCCGCCCGGCTCGATTGTCAGATCGGTGCCTGGCTGTCGATGACCGGTGTCGCCGCCGGCGTGCCGCTCGGCGCCAGCCATGGCATCGGCCATGTCCTGGGCGGCACGGCGGGGATTCCGCACGGCTATACGTCCTGCGTGATGCTGCCGCACGTGATGCGCTTCAACCACGCCACCAACGCGGCGCGGCAGACCCTGGTGGCCGACGCGCTGGGGCAGATCCACACGCCGGCGGCGGAGCAGCTGGCCAGGCTGATCGCCGATCTCGGCCTGCCCGGCACGCTGCGCGCGGCGGGCATGAAGGCCGAGCTGATGGACGCGGTGGCGGAACGCTCCATGCACGACCGCTGGGTGCGCACCAATCCCAACCCGATCGACGGTCCGGCAACCGTGCGCAAGCTGCTCGACGCCGCCTGGTAGACAGGGGCGCGCATGGCACCCCGGCCCACGGGCGCTGGCCGGATGGGCCGGGCAGGGGTAGTATCGAGGCCATATTCTTTGGCGGAGAGACAGCCATGAGCCACTCGCACGGACCCGACGGTCACCATGCCCATGATGGGCATTCCCATGAGGATCATAGCCATGACGGGCCGCCGGCGCCGGGCACGGTGGATTGGCGCAACAATGGCGTGCGGGTGATCAAGGCCAATCAGCTTGATACCAACACGGCGCAGACGCCGGGCATGAACCGGGCGGCGGCGATCAACCTGGCCCGCGTCGGCGCGCAGAAGATCTGGGCCGGCACGGTGAACATCCACGCCAACGCCAAGACCGGCGTGCACCATCATGGCGCGCTGGAAAGCGTGATCTATGTCGTGCGCGGCAAGGCGCGGATGCGCTGGGGCGAGAAGCTGGAATTTGTCGCCGAAGCCGAAGCCGGCGACTTCATCTTCGTGCCGCCCTATGTGCCGCACCAGGAGATCAACGCCAGCAGCGACGAGACGCTGGAATGCGTGCTGGTGCGCAGCGACAACGAGGCCGTGGTGGTCAACCTGCCGAACATCGAGCCGGTGGAGAAGCCGGAAGCGGTGGCCTGGATCGATCCGATCCACAAATCCGCGTAACGCCGTTCAGTCCCGCCGCAGCACCGCGTTGATGATGCCGGTGCGGCCCTCGCGCTGATTGCGCAGGGAGTTGGCGAGCTTCGCGCCCATGTTCTCGATCACCAGATGCAGACTGAGCGGCGGGCGGGGCGCGGGATTGGCGTTGAGGCGGGCGCGCTCGGCATCGGCCTCCACGATCGCGGCGGCGGTCTTGTCTTCCCAGGCCAGCACGGTGAAGCCGGCTGCCTGCAGCAGGGCGCGGGTTTCCTCCGGCGTGCGCAGGAAGCTGATGGAGGGTTCGTTCGCCCACGGCACCGGATAATGCGGGCTGCCGACCTGGCCGAGGGTGATGTCCTGGATCGCCAGCCGCCCGCCCGGCTTCAGCACCCGGTGCAGTTCCGCATACATGCGCGCCCGGTCCTCGATGTTCATCACCACGTTCTGCGACCAGACCAGATCGAAGCCCCCGTCCGCGAAGGGCAGCGCCAGTGCCGAGCCCTGGCGGAAATCCACCCGGTCCGACAGGCCCATCCGGCGGGTCAGTTCGGTGGCGGTTTCGACGAATTCGCGGGTCAGGTCCACGCCGCTGACCCGGCAGCCGCACACGCTGGCCAGATACCGGGCCGGACCGCCGAGGCCGGAGCCGACATCGAGCAGCCGGTCACCGGGCCGGGGCGCCAGCAGGGCGGCGAGCTCTTCCGTGGCCAGGCGGCGGCGGGAATGGAATTCGTCGGCGGCCGCCAGGTCGTCCGGGCTCAGATGCTCGATGTCCTTTCCGGCCGCCCGCAGCGCGTCGAGGATGCGCTCGATCAGGCCGCCCCGGCCGTAATGGCGTTCGACGGTCTCGGCGTGATCGGACATTGCGGCGGTTCCTTCAGGCAGCGTCGTGAAAGATGATCCCGAGCGTCTGACGCGTGCAGGCCGGCCGGGTGCCGGGATGCACGGTGCTGACGCCGTGGCGCAGGATAGCGCGATAGGCGCCGCGGGCGCCATGCACCGGTCGGTGGCGGACCGGAAAGATCACCGCCTCGCCCTGGGAAAGCGCGATCGCCTCGCCGCGCGATTGCCGGCGCGGGCGCTGCTCGACCAGCAGGAACTCGCCGCCGGTGAAATCGGCGCCGGGTTCGCTGAGCAGGATGGTCAGCTGCAGCGGGAATACGAGTTCCCCGTACAGGTCCTGGTGCAGGCAGTTGTAGTCGCCCTGGCCATAGCGCAGCAGCAGCGGCGTCGGCCGGGTCTGGCCGGCTTCGTGGCATCGGCGCAGATAGGTTTCGTGGTCGCCGGGAAAGCGGCCGGCATCGCCGAGCCGCGCCGCCCAGTCATTGGCGATGGCGGCGAGCGGCGGATAGAGGGCTTCGCGCAGCCGCGCGACGATGCCGGGCAGCGGATAGGCCAGGTATTTGTATTCCCCGCTGCCGTAGCCGTGGCGCTGCATGACCACGCGCGAACGAAAACCCGCCGCCTGATCATACAGGGCGGCGAGTTCGCGGCAGGCGGCGGGATCGAGCAAGGGCAGCCGGGCGTAGCCGCGTGAACCGAGGTCGGCGGCGAGGTCTGTTGGGGAGAAGGCGGGGATGAAGGTGCTCATCCCCGCATCATAGCAGGCAAACGGGCGGCTTCCCTCCGCCCGTTGCGCCGGTTGTCGCGGCGGATCAGGCCGCGCGGGCGGGAGCCTGCATCACCGGCACGCGGGTGCGGATCAGCTTTTCGATGTCGCGCAGGAAGGCCCGCTCCTGCGCGTCGCAGAAGCTGATGGCGATGCCCGTGGTGCCGGCGCGCGCGGTGCGGCCGATACGGTGGACATAGCTTTCCGGCACGTTCGGCAGGTCGAAGTTGATCACGTGGGTCACGCCGTCCACGTCGATGCCGCGGGCGGCGATGTCGGTGGCGACCAGCACCTTCACCTGGCCGGAGCGGAACGCGGCGAGGGCCCGTTCGCGCTGCGGCTGGCTTTTGTTGCCGTGGATCGCGTCGGCCTGCACGCCGACCTGCTCCAGGTGCTTCACGACCTTGTCCGCACCGTGCTTGGTGCGGGTGAACACGAGCGTACGGCCCATGTCGCCGGCATTGGCGCGGTCATTGCGCAGGATGTCGGTCAGCAGGCTCCGCTTGCCGGCACCGTCCACGAAGATCACGCCCTGCTCCACCCGTTCCACCGTGGTGGCGACGGGGGCGACAGCGACGTGCACCGGGTTGTGCAGCAGCTGGTTGGCGAGGGTGGCGATGTCCTTCGGCATGGTGGCGGAGAAGAACAGCGTCTGGCGCTTGGTCGGCAGCATCGCGGCGATCTTGCGGATCGGCACGATGAAGCCGAGGTCGAGCATGTGATCGGCCTCGTCCAGCACCAGGATCTCGGTCTGGTCCAGCCGCACGGCGCGGTCGTTCAGATGATCGAGCAGGCGGCCGGGAGTGGCGACCAGCACGTCCACGCCGCTGGCGATGGCACGCGCCTGGCGCGGCTTCGGCACGCCGCCGAACATCACGGTGACGCGCAGCTTGGTGTTCTTGCCATAGGCGCGGAAGCTGTCGGCGATCTGGCTGGCCAGCTCCCGCGTCGGCGCCAGCACCAGCACCCGGCAGGAACGCGGGGCCGGGCCTTTGTTCTGCGCCATCAGGCGATGCAGGATCGGCAGCGCGAAGGCGGCGGTCTTGCCGGTTCCGGTCTGGGCGATGCCCTGCAGGTCGTGCCCGGCCATCACATGCGGGATCGCCTGGATCTGGATCGGGGTGGGGGTCGTGTAGCCTTCGGAAACGAGCGCGGCCTGCAAAGGCTGGGCGAGGCCGAGGGATTCGAAAGAAATCGTCGTCATGAATTGAAGGTCTTTCCGTATGACAAAAGGCGCGGCCCCGCCTCCTTCGAAGAAGGCGTATGGACGCGTGTCGAACGCGGTCAACAGGACCACGAACCGGCGCATATTGCTGAGTGAAATGGGCTACCTGGGAAGCGTGTTCATCTGCGGTGTATTGGGTCCGCGGACTGGCAGCGCACAGAACCACATCAAGGGGCGCGGATGGTGTGTAATGGCGCGGTGCAGCAAAGTCAAGGAATTCCGCATGGCTCCGGATTATGCCCTGCATTTCCTGAAGGGCGGAATTGCCCGATACTGGCCGGCAAATGGTCCCGCCGAGGACCCGGCAAGGGGATGACAAGATGCGCCAGATCGTGATGGTTGGCTTTCTGCAGGCCCAGAACTGCACCAATCTGGTCAGTTCCTGGCGCCATCCTGCCTCAAGGACCGACAGCTATTCCCCCGATTATTACCGGCATATCGGGAAGGTGCTGGAGGAGGGAAAATTCCATCTGGGCTTCTTCGACGACCGCCTGGCGATGCCGGACCGCTTTGGCGGCGACCACGCGCATACGGTGCAGTACGGCATACGCTGCGTGAAGATGGACCCGGTGGCGGTGCTGATGACCATGGGCATGGCGACCGAGCGGCTCGGCCTGGGAGCGACCTGCTCCACCACCTATTACGAGCCGTTCCATGTGGCGCGGCTGTTCCAGACAGTCGATCTGATGACGAATGGAAGGGCCGCCTGGAACGTGGTGACCTCGATGAACGACGGCGAGGCGCTGAACATGGGGGCCGACGTGCACGACAACCATGACGGCCGCTACGACCGGGCCGACGAGTTCATGGAAGTGGTGCTCGGCCATTGGGATTCCTGGGAAGACGATGCCATCGTCTGCGACAAGACCACCGGGCTGTATGCGCATCCCGAGAAGGTGCACCGGCTGGATCACGTCGGGACGCATTTCAAATCCCGCGGCCCTTTCACCGTGCCGCGCTCGCCGCAGGGCCATCCGGTGATCATCCAGGCCGGGCAGAGCGGGCGGGGCAAGAAATTCTCGGCGCGCTGGGGCGAGGTGGTGTTCGTTTCGACCTATCACTCACTGGCCGCCGGGATGAAATCCTATGCCGAGGCGAAGGCGGAGATCGCCGCGGTGGGCCGCGACCCCGCCAGCGTGGCGATCTGCCCGTCGGTCTATACCGTGGCGGCCGAAACCCGGGCGGAGGCGGAGGACAAGATGGCGCTGAACGACCGGCTGTACGAGGAGGTCGATGCGCTGTCGCTGCTGTCGGAGGCGATGAATTTCGATTTTGCCAGCAAGGGCCTGGACGAACCCTTCACCGATGAGGAACTGGCCGGCATCTCCGGCACCCAGTCGATGCGCGACCGGGTGCTGGAGGCGAGCGGCATCCGCAACCCGACGGTGCGCGACTTCATCCAGTTCAGCAGCCGCGCCCGGCCGCGCAACCCCTTCGTGGGCAGCGGCAAGGACGTGGCCGACAGACTGGAGGAATGGTTCACCGCCCCCTGCTGCGACGGATTCGTGCTGGCGGCCGACAATATTCCGGGCAGCTACGAGGATTTCGTGAAATTCGTCGTGCCGGAACTGCGGCGCCGCGGGCTGTACCACAAGGACTACCGGGGCGCGACGCTGCGGGAGAATCTCGGCCTGCCGAGGCCGGCGCGGGGCGACTGGAAGCTGTGAGCGGGGGTTCGTTGCCAGCCATGGCAGGCCCGCCTAACCTTGCCGCAGAAAAATTCCACCGGGAGCGGCCTGCATGAACAGCACCTTCACCATCGGCGACCTGACCATCCACCGGCTGATCGAGGACGAGAAGCCGTTCTTCGACCCGCTGACCTTCTTCCCGGACGCGACGCCCGAGCTGATCGCCGAGAACCGCGACTGGATGGTGGACAGTGGCGCGCTCGATGCCGCCACCGGGCAGATCGTGCTCTGCATCCAGTCCTATATCGTGCGCACGCCGCACCACACGATCCTGATCGACACCTGCGTCGGCAACGACAAGCCGCGCCCGACCCGCCCCTTCTGGGACAACATGAAGGGCACCGCCTACATGGACGGGCTGGCGAAGCATGGCCTGAAGGTGGAGGACATCGACTATGTGATGTGCACCCACCTGCATGTCGATCATGTCGGCTGGAACACGCGGCTGATCAACGGCAAATGGGTGCCGACCTTTCCCAATGCCCGCTATGTCTTCGCGCAGAAGGAGTTTGACTACTGGGCGGCGGAGAACGCGAAGGAGGAGGTGGGGCCGATCGCCGACAGCGTGCTGCCGATCGTGGAAGCGAAGATGGCGGACCTGGTTTCTTCCGACTTCCAGCTCAACGACCATATCCGGCTGTCCTCCACGCCGGGCCATACGCCGGACCATTTCGCCGTGCTGCTGGGCAAGTCCGGCAAGGACGCGGTGGTAAGTGGCGACCTGATCCACTCGCCGCTGCAGGCGCGCTATCCGGAACTGGGCATGCGCGCCGATTACGACCAAAAGCAGGGATCGGTGACAAGGCGGAAATTCCTGGAATGCTACTGCGACACCGGCACGCTGGTGTGCACCGGGCATTTCCCCTCGCCCTCCACCGGCAAGGTGGCGCGCTGGGATAACGGGTTCCGGTTCATTCCGTCGACAAAATAGGCCGCCTGGCCCCTGCCTTTTCGTTCCCCTCTCCAAGCTGGAAGCACATTCATGGATATCGCCCACCCGATCGCCCTCTCCAAGGCCGAGGCGCTTGCCTTGCGCTACGGCCCCGACGCCCTGCCCGCCGCCGGGCCGTGGAACGACACCATCGCGCTGATGCTGTCGCACCGCTCGGTGCGCGGCTACCGGCCGGACGCCCTGCCGGAGGGGACGCTGGAAACCCTGGTGGCCGCCGCGCAATCGGCCGCCACCAGTTCGAACCTGCAGACCTGGTCGGTGGTGGCGGTAACGGATCCCGCGACCAAGGCGGAGCTGGCGAAGGTCGCCAACAACCAGAAGCACATCGAACAATGCCCGCTGTTCCTGGTGTGGCTGGCGGATGTTTCGCGCAACCAGCGGCTGGCCGCCGAGGAAGGCGTGGAACTGGAGGCGATGCCATATCTGGAAACCTTCCTGGTCGCCGCCATCGACGCGGCGCTGGCGGCGCAGAACGCGGTGACGGCGGCGGAGTCGTTCGGCCTGTCCAACGTCTATATCGGCGCGCTGCGCAACAACCCGCAGCGGGTAGCGGAACTGCTCGGCCTGCCGCAGGGCGTGATGGGCGTGTTCGGCCTGTGCATCGGCTACGCGGCGCCGGAGGTGACGAACGAGGTGAAGCCGCGGCTGTCCCAGCCGGCCATCCTGTTCCATGGCAAATACGGCAATCCGAACGAACCCGCCTTGCGTGCGGCCTATGACGCGGAAATGGCGAAATTCTCCAACCGCCACGAAATGACCGCGGACACCTGGACCAAGCGGGTCATCAACCGCATGGGCAAGATCGCGGCCATGGGCGGGCGCGACCGGCTGGTCGGCATCCTGCAGGCGATGGGCTTCCCGCTGCGCTGAGCCGATGAAGGGAAGGAAGGCCAGGGGCTCTGCCCCTGGACCCCGCTACTTGGTTTGGGAGTGCAAGGAGGGCCGACCTTGTCCTTGCGAGGTCCGGGTGGCCCTCCTTGCACTCCCAAACAAATGGATGGATTCCAAAGGCTTGCCTTTGGCGGGGGTCCAGGGGGCAGCGCCCCCTGGCCTTGCTTCCTTCACCCGATGGCCACGACCGTCGGCTCGTTCAGCGCGTAGCGGCGCAGCACCTCCATGTCCGGATCGCGCCCGAGGCCGGGGCCATCGGGAACCGTCACGCGGCCTTCCGTCGCCAGCACCAGTTCGTGATACGGGTGTGCTTCCAGATCGACGAACAGGCGTTCATAGGGCACGGCCGGCGCCAGGGCGGCATTGACATGCAGGGACGCCAGGCTGCCCGGGCCGAAATAGGCGTTGTGCGGCACCAGCCTCACGCCGAAGGCGCGGGCCAGGGCGGCGATCTCCACCATCGCCGAAATGCCGCCGATTTTCGTCACGCTCGGCTGGGCGTTGTCCAGCGCGCCGGCCTCGAACATTTTTCGGAATTCCCATAGCCCGCCGGAATTCTCGCCGGCGGAGATGCGGATGCCGCCCTCGCGCCGCACCCGCGCCAGGCCGTCCATGTCCTCGGGCGGCCAGACCGGCTCTTCCAGCCATTCCAGGTTGCTGCTGTGAAACGCCCGGGCCATGTCGATGGCCTGGGAAACCGTCCAGGGGCAGTTCACGTCCACCATCAGCCTGGCGTCCGGTCCGATGGCGCGGCGGGCGGCCTGCACGCCCGGCGTGTCGATTTCGTGCAGCTTGACGTCGCGGTAGCCGCGCGCGAGCGCGCGTTCGCAGGCGGCGGCGACCAGGTCGGGCGAACCGTAGCGCAGCAGGCTGGCATAGGCGGGAAGCTGGCCGGCCGGCGTGCCGCCGAGCAGGCGCCAGATCGGCAGGCCGGCAGCCTTGCCGGCGAGGTCCCACAGCGCGATGTCGATCGCCGACAGGCCGTAGATGTGCGGGCCGTTGCGGCCGAACAGGTGATGCGTCTGCGTCAGCCTCTGGCGGATGCCGGCGATGTCGCGCGCATCCTGGCCGATCAGCATCGGCGCCAGCTGGGTGTCGATCACGGCGCGCGTTGCCGGGCAGCAGGCGTGGCCGAAGCCTTCGCCCCAGCCTTCCAGGCCCTGATCGGTGACGACCCGCACCCACAGCGTGTTCATGAACTGCCAGCCGACGCCGCCGAAGCTGACGGGCTTGGCGCCCATGTCGAATGGGATGCGCGTGTGCCAGGTTTCGATCGAAACGATCTTCATCGGATGTTTCCCCTTCTTGTCCTCCGTATCCTGGGCAGCGGGGACGAAAATGGGAAGTGGCCATCCCAGGTCGGATGAGCCCGCGGTTGCGGCACTTGCGGTGGCCGGGTTTCCGCACCTACAGTGAACGCAATGCTGATATTTGTTTTCCGCCGGGCTGTGCTGGCGCTGCTGGTCTGCGTGACGGTGCTGGTGGTCAGTTTCGCCCTGACCCGCCTGTCCGGGGATCTGGCCGCCTCCATCGCCGGGCCGAACGCCACGGCCGAGGATGTCGCGATCATCCGCAAGAACTACGGGCTGGACCGCCCGCTGACACGGCAATTCGCCGACTGGGCGGAAGCGGCGGCGTCCGGCGATCTGGGCCGGTCGTACCTGTATCACGCGCCGGTGGCGGGGCTGATCCGGGTACGGCTGCCGGTGACGCTGACGCTGGGGGTTTCCGGCCTGGCGATCGCGCTGGCGGCGGCGATCCCGCTCGGCATCCTCGCGGCGATGCGGGAGGGCTCGGCGATCGACCGGGGGATCATGCTGGTGGCGCTGCTCGGCCAGGCGATGCCGAGCTTCTGGCTGGGGCTGACGTTGATCATCTGGTTCGGGCTGAACCTGCAATGGCTGCCGATCTCCGGCATCGAAAGCTGGCGGGGCTACATCCTGCCGGCGATCGTGCTGGCGTTCTCCGCCATTCCCGCCCTGATGCGCCTGACCCGGGCCGGCATGGTGGATGCGCTGTCGGCCGACTACATCCGCACGGCGCGGGCCAAGGGCCTCAGCCGGAGCAAGATCGTGCTGAAGCACGCGCTGCGCAACGCGGCGATGCCGGTGGTGTCGATCGCGGCGGTGCAGCTTGGTTTCATGCTGGGCGGATCGATCGTGATCGAGACCGTGTTCGCCCTGCCGGGCATCGGCTACCTGGCCTGGGAGTCGATCAGCAAGAACGATTTCCCGGTGGTGCAGGCGGTCGTGATGATCCTGGCGCTGTTCTATATCGGCCTCACCCTGCTCGCGGATCTGATGAACGCGGTTCTTGATCCCCGGCTTCGAGCGTCATGAAGTTGCGGGCGTCTTGAAGCTGCGCCATCTCGCAACCGCGTTCGGCGGGCTGATTGTCGGCGTCGTGCTGCTGGTAGGCATCTTCGCACCGCTGCTGGCGCCGCACGATCCGTTCGCGCAGGACCTGATGCACCGGGTGGTGCCGCCGGCGTGGATGGGCGGCAGTCCGGCGAACTGGCTCGGCACCGACCAGTTGGGCCGGGACTATCTGTCGCGGCTGATCTACGGCGCGCGGATCTCGATGCTGATCGGTATCCTGACGGTGGTTACATCCGGGACGATCGGCATCACGCTCGGCGTGCTCGGGGGCTTCTTCGGCGGGCGGATGGACGACGTGGTGATGTTCGTCATCACCTGCCGGCTGTCGATCCCGCTCATTCTTGTGGCACTGACGGTGGTGGCGCTGCTCGGTTCGTCGCTGACGCTGGTGATCCTGACCTTGGGGCTGCTGCTGTGGGACCGGTTCGCCGTGGTGGCGCGCACGACCACGATGCAGGTGCGCAACCTCGACTACATCGCCGCCGCGCGCGCCTCCGGGGCGTCATTGGCGCATATCCTGCTGCGCGAGGTGCTGCCGAACATCCTGTCGCATCTGCTGGTGGTAGCGACGCTGGAGATGGCGCTGGCGATCCTGCTGGAGGCGACGCTGTCGTTCCTCGGCCTTGGCGTGCCGTCGCCGCTGCCGTCCTGGGGGCTGATGATCGCGGAAGGCAAGGACTACATGTTCTTCAGCCCCTGGGTGATCATGGTGCCGGGCGCCGCGCTGTTCGTGCTGGTGCTGGGCATCAACCTGCTGGGGGATGGGCTGCGGGATCTGCTGCAAGCGGAGCGCGTATGACGCCCGTACTGGAAGTCGAGAACCTGCGGGTCGATTTCAGTGGCCGAACGGCCGCCGTGCGCGGCGTGTCGTTGCAGGTGCAGCGCGGGGAAACCCATTGCCTGGTGGGCGAATCCGGCTGCGGCAAGTCCGTCTCCGCCCTGGCGGTGATGGGGCTGCTGGCGCGTGGCGCGGTGCGCGAGGCCGATGTGCTGCGTTTCCAGGATACCGACCTGACCCGGCTGAACGAGCGCGGCATGGCGCGGCTGCGCGGCGACAAGATGGCGATGATCTTCCAGGAACCGATGACCAGCCTGAACCCCGCCTACACCATCGGCTCGCAGATGGCGGAGGTGTTCGAACGCCATCGCGGCGCAGGGCGCCGGGCGGCGCTGGACCGGGCGGCGGAACTGCTGGGCCGCGTCGGCATCACCGCGCCGGGCTTGCGGCTCGGGCAGTTTCCACACCAGCTTTCCGGCGGGCTGCGCCAGCGGGTGATGATCGCCATGGCGCTGATGTGTGACCCCGAACTGCTGATCGCCGACGAGCCGACCACGGCGCTGGACGTGACGGTGCAGGCGCAGATCCTGCGCCTGCTGCAAGCCCTGCAGCGCGAGCTTGGGTTGTCTCTGCTGCTGATCACGCATGATCTCGGCATCGTTGCGCGCATGGCGGACCGGGTATCGGTGATGTATGCCGGAGAGGTGGTGGAAAGCGCCACCGCCGAGGCGCTGTTCGCGGCCCCCACCCATCCCTATACGCGCGGCCTGCTGGCCTGCATTCCGGTGCCGGGCACGGTGCGCCGCGACCAACCGCTCGGCAGCATTCCCGGCACCGTGCCGCGGATCGCCCCGGGTTTTTCGGGTTGCGGCTTTCGCGACCGCTGCACGCACGCCAGGCCGGCCTGTGCCGAAACCATCGCCTTGCGGGGCGCCGCACCCGGCCATCTCTATCGCTGCGTGCTGCCGGCGGATTGGACATGAGCCCGTCGGCGGCCGCCATCGAGGTGATCGACGTTCGCCGGGAGTTTCGTACCGGCGGCGGCCTGTTCGCCCAGGCGCGGGCGGTGCGCGCGGTGGATGGGGTGTCGTTCTCGCTGCCGGCGGGGCAGGTGCTGGGCGTGGTGGGAGAGTCCGGCTGCGGCAAGTCCACGCTGGCACGGATCATCCTCGGCCTGCTGCCAGCCTCCGGCGGCGAGGTACGCGTCGACGGCCGCAGCCTGCAGGGAATGGACCGGCGCGAGCGGGCGCGGCTGATCCAGCCGGTGTTCCAGGACCCGTTCTCCTCGCTCAATCCGCGCCGCACGGTGGAGGAGATCGTTTCGCTGCCGCTGGCTGCCCAGGGCGGTGTGCCGCGCGCACAGATGCGTGACCGGGTGATGGAGATGCTGGCCCGCGTCGGCCTGTCGGCGGAGATGGCCGCCCGCCAGCCGGCGCAGCTATCCGGCGGGCAGCGCCAGCGCGTGGCGATCGCCCGCGCCCTGGTGCTGCGCCCGCGCATCGTGGTCTGCGACGAGCCGACCAGCGCGCTGGATGTGTCCGTGCAGGCGCAGATCCTGAACCTGCTGGCCGAACTGCGCCGGGAACTGGGCCTGACCTATCTGTTCATCAGCCACAACCTCGCGGTGGTCGAGCACATCGCCTCGGAGGTCGCGGTGATGTATCTCGGCCGCATCGTCGAGCAGGCGGAAACCGACGCGCTGTTCCGCGACCCCCGCCATCCCTACACGCGCGCCCTGCTGGCCTCGGTGCTGACGCCCGAGCCCGGGCACGGCATTCCCGATGTGGGTCTCGGCGAGAGCTACCCCGATCCCGCCAACATTCCGCCAGGCTGCCGCTTCCATCCGCGCTGCCCGGTGGCAGAGGCGCGTTGCCGGACCGAGCCGCCCGACGGCCTGGTGCGCGACGGGCGGCTGGTCGAGTGTCTGCTGGCGTAGGTCCGAACCTACTTCCAGCTGGAGAGGTAGAAGCGCGGCAGTTCGTCGGGGAACGGCTTGAAGTTGAGATCCTTGGACATGCCGTAGGTGATGGTCTGGGTGAACATCGGCACCCAGTAGGCCTTCGAGGTGATCAGGTGGATCGCCTCGCTGTAGTACTGCCGGCGCTTGTCCGGATCGGTAGTGCTGCCGCCGGCCTCGACCAGGCGCTTCACCTCCGGGTCGCGCGTCTGATCGGATGGCCCGCCGGTGAAATATTGCGGCAGGATGGCGGAGACGTCGTTGATCGAGAAGCTGCCCCAGTTGCCCTCGTCGATCGGCGCCTTGCCTTCCTGCACCCGCTGGATCTGCGCGCCGACCTGCAGGCTGGTGACCTTCGCGTTGATCCCGACCGCCTTCAGATAGCCCTGGATCGCGCCGGACCATTGCGACAGTTCATAGGTCACGATCTCGGTGTCGAAGCCGTTGGGATAGCCGGCTTCCGCCAGCAGCGCGCGGGCCTTGACCGGGTCGTAGGGGTAGTGCACCGCGGCGGAGACGTCGCAGCCGAACTGGGTCGGGTAGCACGGCGCATCCAGCGCCCGGCTGTCGCCCTGCACGAGCTGTCTGGCCATCGTGGGGCGGTCGATGGCCATGATGAGCGCCTGGCGCACCTTCTCGTTGGTCAGCGGGTTGGGGCCGCTTCGTCCGGCCGCGTCCGGCCCGAGATAGGAGATGCGCATCGATTCCGAGCGCAACGCCTGCAGGTTCGGCATCCGCGCGACGGCGTCGAACTGGTCGGCGCTGAATTTCCAGATCCAGTCGGCCCGCCCGCCGAGCAGTTCGGCCATCTCGGTCGCGGCGTCCGGCACTTCGTGGATGACGATCTTCTTGATCGCCGGCCGGCCCTTGGGGCTATCGGCGTAATAGCCGTCATAGCGTTCCAGATCGATCTCGGTGGTGCCGTCCACCTTGGTGATCTTGTAGGGCCCGGCGCCAATCGGATGCCTGGCGTATTCTTCCGCGCCCACGCGCTCCCGATAGGCTTTCGGCCAGATCGGCAGTGTCATCGCGATGTATTCCAGCGCGGCCGGGAAGATCCTGGTCAGCTTCACCCGCACATGCATATCGTCGATCTTTTCCGCCCCGGCCAGGTACAGATAGTTGCTGGGCACCGAGACCTGCTTGTCCTTGATCACGGTGTTGATCGTGTAGACCACGTCGTCGGCGGTGAACTTGTCGCCGTTATGGAAGGTGACGTTCGGCCGCAGGGTGAATTCGAGGGTGGTGTCGTCCACCCATTTGTAGGACTCCGCCAGCAGCGGCTTGATGCGGAACGTCTCGGGGTCGCGGTAGAGCAGGTAATCGAAGGCCTGGTGCGCGAGCACGATGCCGCTGCGCAGCTGGTTGTAGTATGGATCGACGTTCGGGATCGCGTCCCGCCAGGTGATGCGCAGCGTGTCGGCGGATTTCTGCGCCTGGGCGGGGGTCGCCAGGGGGCCGGCCAGCGGGCCGGCGATTGCCGCCGCCGCAAGAACGCCACTCAGCCAAGAACGCGTGCGCATGCCCACTCCTACGGTTCGGTTTATTCCAGCCGTAACCGTAGAAGCAGGCGGTGCAGTGCAGCAAGAAAAGAGTGCGGCCTTTCGGGGCCAATTGTCCCGCCCGCGAGGTCAGCCCATCGTCGAGTTGAAGCTGCCGCCGTCCAGCAGCAGGTTCTGGCCGACGATGAAGCCCGAAGACGCCGCGCAGAGGAAGGCGCAGGCCTCGCCGAATTCCTCGGGCCGGCCGACACGCCCGGCCGGGTTGGAGGCGGAGCGCTCGGCGATGATCTCGTCCACCGGGCGGTTGCTGCGCCTGGCCGCTTCCTCGAAGCCGCCGCGCAGCCGGTCGGTCAGGAAGGGGCCGGGCAGCAGGCCGTTGATGGTCACGTTGTGCCGGGCAATCTGGCGCGCCAGGCCGCCGACGAAGCCGGTCAGGCCCGCGCGGGCGCCGTTGCTCATGCCGAGCTCGGGGATCGGCGACTTCACCGAGCCGGAGGTGATGTTGACGATGCGGCCGAATTTGCGCGCGATCATGCCGTCCACCACCGCCTTGATCAGGAAGATCGGCGTCAGCATGTTGCCGTCCACGGCCTTGATCCAGTCGTCGCGGGTCCAGTCGCGGAAGTCGCCGCGCGGCGGGCCGCCAGCGTTGTTGACCAGGATGTCCGGCTCCGGACAGGCCGCGAGTGCCGCGGCGCGGCCGGCATCGGTGGTGATGTCGCCGGCGACGGCCGTGACCTTGGCGCCGGTGGCGGCGCGGATCTCGGCCGCCGTCGCCTCCAGTGTCTCCTTCGTGCGGGCAGTGATCACCAGTTCCACGCCTTCGCGCGCCAGCGACATGGCGCAGGCTTTGCCGAGCCCCTTGCTGGCGGCGCAGACGATCGCCTTCTTGCCTTTGATCCCGAGATCCATGTGCGTGTCTCCTCGTTGTTGGTTTCTGGTCGGGTGGCGGTCAGCCGGCCGCGACGGGTGCTGCAAACGCCCCGAGCGCGGCACGCAAATCGGCGGGGATGGGGATCGGCCGCTGGCCGGGCATGGCCACGAGCACGCGGACGAAACGGCCTTCGGCGGCCGCGATGTCCTCCTCCTCGCGGAACACCGCGAGATCGTAGCTGAACGAGCTGTTGCCCAGGTGCGCGACGCGCAGCCCCACCGTGAGAGCGTCCGGGAACGATACCGAGCTGTGGTAGCGGCAGCTGGTTTCCGCCATCACGCAGCGGATGGACCCGTTGATCAGGTCGATGCCGGCGTGCTTCATCTCGAACACGGTCAGCGCCGTGTCGAAGAAGGACAGGTATTCGACGTTGTTCACGTGTCCGAACAGGTCGTTGTCCTTCCAGCGGGTGGTGACGGACTGGAAGTAGCGGTAGTCGGCGCGGCGGCCCGGCGGTTTGCGGCTCATGCGATCCATACGAGGCGGTTGCTGGGAGCGAGACTACAGCTTGTTTGCCGCATGCCGTCTATGGCGGGCGGGCCGGGGGGGGAAGTAAGGCCACGGGG
>JBBIQA010000029.1:29368-32505 GCA_037442565.1 Rhodospirillales bacterium | reverse complement strand
ATCCTTGCCCGAAAGCAAAAATACTAAGGACGCCGCCAACGTATCCCTTCCTAGCTTATGCAATTGTCAATGAACGCAAAGTCAAACAACCAATCGACCCGCATATTGCAGGTCAACCGACCATCTTTCCTTTGATGCACCCTAACCCGGCGCAGGGGGAAGACATTAGCCGAACCGTTTGGCGGAAACAAGAGAAAAGTTCGTGTCCGCTTCGGTGAGCCGGGTTCTAGGGGAGTGGTTCCCCCCGGTCAAGCAGAAGTTTTCCACAGCCCCCGAAAAACGGTTCAGTCGATCCCGTGCCAGGCGCGGAACCAGGCCACGAACTTCGGGATCCCCAGGGCAAGCGGGGTTGTCGGACGGTATCCGGTAAGGGCGCCGATGGCGTCCACGCTGGCGAAGGTCTCCTCTACATCCAGCATCGGACGCGGGACGTTGCGGATGATTGCCTTGCGGCCCAGCTCCTGTTCAAGCAGGGATATCAGGGTGTTAACCAGCTCGCTGCGATGATTGCCAATGTTCAGCACACGCACCGGAATATCTCCGGAAGGGGGATTGTCGAGGCATCCGAGCACCCCGGAGACGATGTCGTCGATATAGGTGAAGTCGCGCTTCAGCAGGCCGTCGCCATACACGTTGATCGGCTCGCCGGCGACGATGGCGCGGGCGAAACTGTAATAGGCCATGTCCGGCCGCCCCCACGGCCCATAGACCGTGAAGAATCGGAGACCGGTCTGCGGGAGTTGAAAAAGATGGCCGTAGACGTGGGCCATCAACTCGTCGGCCCGCTTCGTGGCAGCATAGAGGGAAACCGGGGTGTCCACCGGGTCCGATTCGGCGAACGGCAGCTTCCGATTCGCGCCATAGACCGAGGATGAACTGGCGTAGACGAGATGGCGCAGGTCTTTCAGCCGCCGGGCCGCCTCCTGGATCACCAGGTGTCCCATCACGTTGGACTGCACATAGGCATAGGGATCGACCAGCGAGTAGCGGACACCCGCCTGCGCCGCGAGATGGACGATGCTTGTCAGGTCCGGGTTTACATCGACCAGGGCGAACACCTGCTCCCGGTCGGAAATATCCATCGGACGAAACTGGAAGGCCGTATCCCCGGCCAACTGGTCCAGCCGAGCCCGTTTCAGGGCGACGTCATAATAGCTGTTCAGATTGTCGATCCCCAGCACACGTTCTCCGCGCGCCAGCAGCGCCTTCGCGACATGATGGCCGATGAACCCTGCCGCGCCTGTCACCAGAATGGCCACTTCTTGCTCCCGCCTTGATGGTGGCGGGTGTAAAGCACAATAACGTCTGCCAGCAATGTGAGGAATGGCCCGTCCAGGCCGCGCGAATCGGCGCTCGCTTCGCAAGGGACGAAACTCTATGTTCCGGGGCTAACCACCGGATTGCATAACAATGCCGCGCCGGCTGCCCTCGTTTGCCGTTTTATCACCAGCCGCCGAACCGATCGCGACACGCCAGAGGACGCAACACGCCAGGGGAATTGACGCGCCATGACCCTGCCCCCTGCCCTGCTGCCGCTGCGCAATTCCGTGTTCCGCCATATGTGGCTCGCCTTCGTGGTGAGTTCGTTGGGCGTCTGGCTGCAAAACACCGGCGCAGGCTGGCTGATGACCACCCTGTCGCCCGATCCGTTGACCGTCAGCCTGGTGCAGGCGGCGACCATTCTGCCGATGTGCCTGCTGGCGCTGCCCGCCGGGGCGATCGCGGACATCGTCGACCGGCGTCTGTTCCTGCTGATGACCCAGACCTGGACCATGACGGCCGCGGCGCTGCTGGCGGCGCTGACGCTGATGGGGCTGATCACGGTATGGAGCCTGCTGGCGCTGACCTTCGCGATCGGCATCGGCTCGGCGATGACCGCGCCGGCCTGGGGGGCGCTGGCGCCGGAACTGGTGCCGCGCGAGGATCTGGTGCAGGCGATCGCCCTGAACGGCATCGGCTTCAATCTGGCCCGGGCGATCGGCCCGGCGTTGGGCGGCGTGCTGGTGCTGGTGGGCGGGTCCGGCCTGACGTTCGCGCTGTATGCGACATCGTTCGTCGCCGTGCTCTCGGCGCTGCTGACCTGGCGGCGGGATACGTCTTCCTCCTCCCTGCCGCGCGAGCATTTCCTGAGCGCGGTGCGGGCGGGCATGCGCTTCGTGCGCAACACGCCCGCCATGCGGGCGGCGATGATCCGGTCTTTCGCCTATTCGGTGCCCGCCGCGGCACCCTGGGCGATGCTGCCGCTGGTGGTGCACAGCCAACTCGGCCTGGGGGCGGGCATGTATGGCCTCGTGCTCGGGATGATGGGCCTGGGCGGCGTGACCGCCGGGATGCTGCTGCCGAATTTGCGCGGCCGGGTGACGCGCGGGACCACGGTGCTCGGCGCCAGCCTGCTGTCGTGCTGCGGCATCGCACTGCTGGCACTGGCCACGCATTGGATCCCAGCCTGCCTGGGCATGATGGTGTTCGGCATGGGCTGGGTGACGGCCTATTCGTCGATCCAGGCTGCCGCGCAGCTGGTTGCCCCGCCCTGGGTGCGGGCGAGGGCGCTGGCGATCTATCAGCTTTCCTATAACGGCGCGCTGACCGTCGGGTCCTTTGGCTGGGGCTGGCTAGGGGCGCATATCGGCCTGAGCAACTCCCTGCTCGCCGCCGCGGCCAGCGGCATCGCGATGGCGGGGGCGGTGCGCGGCTTCGGCCTAGACGCATCCTCCACGCAAGGCGCGGCGCAGCGGTTCAAGGCACAGCCGGTGCCGGAAGCCCCCGCGGCGGAGCTGGCGCCGAGCCTGCCGCGGACGCGGCGGCGCATCCTGGAGACCATGCATTACCGCGTGGACCCGAGCCAGCGTCGAGCCTTCCTGGCGGCGATGTCGGAGATGCGGCAGGTCCGCGGCCGGGCCGGTGCAGTGGATTGGCAATTGTTCGAGGACGTGGCCCACCCCGAGGGCTGGGTGGAAACCTGGATGATGGATAGCTGGACGGACCATCTGCGCGAGGCAACGCGCCTGTCGGATGACGACCGGGCGGTGCTGGACCGCGTCGGGCTGTATCGCCGCGCCGGGGTGCCGCCGCCCGCACGGTACATATCGGTGGATCCGGAAACCCATCTCGACTGGACAGGGCCGGCCACGCAACCC
>JBBIQA010000029.1:18654-29268 GCA_037442565.1 Rhodospirillales bacterium | reverse complement strand
TTGAGAATGCAAACCAAGAAACCCTCATGACCGCTCGCAAGACACGCAACGACCTGCCGACCAACGCCAAGACAGTGGCAATCGAGCTGCTGAACGCCAGGGTGGCAGATGGCATCGACCTCGCGCTGGCAACCAAGCAGGCGCATTGGAATCTGCGTGGACCGCAGTTCATCGCGGTGCATGAGATGCTGGACGGGTTTCGCGCGGAGCTCGATGGCCATGTCGACACCATGGCGGAACGGGCGGTGCAACTGGGCGGCATCGCGCTCGGCACCACGCAGGCGGTGGCGAAAGGCTCGAAACTGGCGGCCTACCCCACGGAAATCCATTCCATTCCGGACCACCTGGCGGCGCTGATCGAGCGCTATGGCCAACTGGCGAACGCGGTTCGGGCCAATATCGACCAGATTTCCGAGGCCGGCGACGCGGACACCGCCGATATCTTCACCGGTGTGTCGCGTAGCCTGGACAAGGCGCTCTGGTTCCTGGAGGCGCATACCGGCTGACCTCCGACTCGCGGCTTCGGGGTATTGCTCTGCGTCGGCCGGGGCGGATAGTGTGTCCGGCCCACGCAGGAACACAGCATGAACGATTTGTTCGGACCCAATTCGGACAGGGACGCAGCGGGCGCCTATTCCGCTAGGGATATCGAGGTTCTCGAAGGGCTGGAGCCGGTACGCCGCCGCCCGGGCATGTATATCGGCGGTACCGACGAAACCGCCCTGCACCACCTCGCCGCCGAGGTCCTGGATAACTCCATGGACGAGGCGGTGGCCGGTCATGCCAGCTTCATCGAGGTATCGCTGGAGCCGGATAACGTACTGACGGTGCGCGACAATGGCCGCGGCATTCCGGTCGACCCGCACCCCAAGTTCAAGCATATGAGTGCGCTGGAGGTCATTCTGACCACCCTGCATTCCGGCGGAAAGTTCGGCGGCAAGGCCTATGCGACATCGGGCGGGCTGCATGGCGTCGGCAGTTCCGTGGTCAACGCGCTGTCCGAGGTGATGGATGTCGAGGTCGCGCGGGAGAAAGTGCTCTGGAAGCAGAGCTATGTCCGCGGCAAGCCGACCGGCAAGCTGGTGAACGCCGGCCCGGTGCATAACCGCCGGGGTACATCTATCCGGTTCAAGCCGGACCGGCAGATCTTTGGCGATCTGTCCTTCAGCCCGGCCAGGCTGTACCGGCTGTGCCGGTCCAAGGCGTATCTGTTCCGCGGGGTGGAGATCCGCTGGAGTTGCGATCCGTCGCTGCTGAAGCCGGGCAAGGACGAGACGCCCGCCGAGGCCGTGCTGCATTTCCCGGGCGGCCTGCGCGACAGCCTGGAAGCGGATATCGACGGCTCCACCCGTGCCCTGCCCTCGCTCTGGGCCGGTGAGGCCGATCTGCCCGCCGCGGCAAACGGCGACTCCACGGGACGGCTGGAATGGGCGGCCGCCTGGCTGGAGGACAGCGAGGGCTTCCTGCATTCGTACTGCAACACCGTGCCGACGCCGCTCGGCGGCACGCATGAGGCCGGATGGCGCGCGGCACTGGTGAAGGGCCTGCGCGCCTGGGGCGAGCAGCGCGGCAACAAGCGGGCGCAGCAGGTGGTGGCCGAGGATCTGCTGGCGCCGATGGCGGCGAAGCTGTCGGTGTTCATCCGCGAGCCGCAATTCCAGGGACAGACCAAGGAAAAGCTGACCAGCAACGAGGCCGCCAAGCTGGTGGAAACCGCTTTGCGGGACCGCTTCGACCATTGGCTGGCCGGCGATCCCACGCAGGCCGACAATCTGCTGGCGTTCGTGATCGAGCGGGCCGAGGAACGGCTGCGACGCAAGGAAAGCAAGGACACGCCGCGCAAATCCGCCACCAGGCGGCTGCGCCTGCCCGGCAAGCTGGCGGATTGCTCGCGCGAAACGGCGGCGGAAACCGAGATCTTCCTGGTGGAAGGCGACAGCGCCGGCGGGTCGGCCAAGCAGGCGCGCAACCGGGAAACCCAGGCGGTGCTGCCGCTGCGCGGCAAGATCCTGAACGTGGCGAGCGCCTCGACGGAGAAACTGCGGCAGAACCAGGAACTGAAGGATCTGATCGAGGCGCTGGGCTGCGGCGTGGGCGAGCGGTTCGACCGCGCCAAATTGCGCTACGGCCGCGTGATCATCATGACCGACGCGGACGTGGACGGGGCGCATATCGCCTCGCTGCTGATGACGTTCTTCTATCGCGAGCTGAAGGATCTGATCCGCCACGGCCATCTGTACCTGGCGCAGCCGCCGCTGTATCGCCTGACCCAGGGGGCGAAATCGGTCTATGCGATGAACGACACCGACCGCGAGCGGCTGGCGAAGAGCCAGTTCAAGGCGGGCTCGAAGGTGGAGGTGAGCCGGTTCAAGGGGCTTGGCGAAATGCCGCCATCGGCGCTGAAGGAAACCACGATGGACCCGAAGAAGCGGACGCTGCTGAAAGTGGTCGCGCTGGCGGAAGAACGGGCGGAGACCGACAAGGTGGTCGAAAGCCTGATGGGCCGCAGGCCGGAACTGCGCTTTCAGTTCATTCAGGAACATGCGCGCAGCGTCGAGGAAGTCGACGTTTGAGGCAGTCCGTCCAGGGGGTGGTTCCCCCTGGACGATTTTTGGTCAGACCGCCTTTTTCAGGGTCGGCGAGGCCTTGAAGCGCACGGTCTTGCCGGCCTTCACCTTGATGGCCTCGCCGGTGCGCGGGTTCAGGCCCTTGCGCGCCTTGGTTTTGCGCACGCTGAACGTGCCGAAGCTCGGCAGGGTGAATTTGCCGGTCTTCTTCAATTCCTTCACGATCGCCGCCATCAGGTCGGTCGCGGCTCGGTTGGCGCCGGCGCCGGTCAGTTCGGCGGATTCCTGGATGACCTTGGCGATAAAGGCCTTTGACATGTCGGGTCCTCGTTTGTTGGAGTGGGTGACGCAGCCGGACGACGGTGTGACCATTCATGCTGCACCACAGCAGGAGATGCGCCGTGCATCGCGAATCGCCGTGTCGTATCCGCATTTTTATCCGGTGTCTTCGGATTCGCACAACAAGCCTGGATTTTTCATGCCTCGCCGATTCGTTGCCCGGATAATGGCCAGATAATGGAGGGGACCGACAACGCCCGCCTTTCCGCCAGCCAGCCGGGGCATGGCCCGTGACCCGCCCGGCCGAGCACGCCATCTTTGCCAGCCGCGTGTTCACCGGAACGGCGATGCTCACCGATCGGTTCGTGACCATCGCGGGCAAGGCGATCACGGAAATCCGCGAGAATGCCCCGCCCGGCCTGGCGGTGCTTCGGCTGCCCGAGCCTGCGGTGCTGTCGCCCGGCTTTGTCGATCTGCAGGTGAACGGCGGCGGCGGCGTGCTGTTCAACGACGCGATCCACGCCGCCGGACTGTCGCGGATCGCCACGGCACACCGGCGGTCGGGCACCACGTCCATCCTGCCGACCCTCATCAGCGGCTCGCGCGATCAGTTGCGCGAAGCCATCGCGGTGGTCGCGGCGGCAATCCGCGCGGGGTGCGGGGGGATCGCCGGGCTGCATCTGGAAGGACCATTCCTGGCGCCGGAGCGCCGCGGCATCCATCCGGCGGCGGCGATGACGGCACTGTCCGACGCCGATCTGGAGTTGCTCTGCGCCGATTTTCCCGCCCCGTTGATGATCACCCTGGCGCCCGAACGGGCGCCGGCCGGAGCCGTCGCACGGTTGGCCGCGTCCGGCAGGATCGTGTTCGCCGGGCACACCGCGGCCGGCTTCGCGCAAGCCACGGACGCCCTGGATGCGGGGCTGACGGGGTTCACCCATCTGTTCAACGCGATGTCCCAGCTCACCGTGCGCGAGCCGGGTGCCGTCGGCGCGGCGCTGACGGACAAGCGAGCCCACGCGGGCATCATCCTGGACGGCCTGCATGTGCACCCCGCCGCGGCGCGGCTGGCCCTGACGGCGATGGGGCCGGAGCGGCTGTTCCTGGTTTCCGACGCCATGCCAACGGTCGGCGCGGACATCAACGAGTTTAGCTTCGACGGCAGACGGATCCGGCTGCGCGACAGCCGATTGACCGACGATGCCGGCACCCTGGCCGGCGCGCACCTGACAATGGCGCAGGCGGTGCGCAACGCGGTGCGGCTGCTGCCCTGCGGCTTGGCGGACGCCTTGCGGATGGCCACCTCGACACCGGCCGCCGTCATCGGCCTTGGCCACCGCATCGGCCATATCGGCCCGGGCTACGCAGCCGATCTGGTCGTGCTGGACTCCGATTTACGGCCAGCCGGGGTATGGCACCAGGGCCGGGCTGTGCCAATCGCTGCTTCGGCGGCAAACCGCGCGACCGCCTGTTCATGACCGCGAGCGCCCGGGTCTATGCGCTCCACCTCAACGGCGAGGGCGCGCTCCGCCCCTGACCACCCAGCTACTTTGGGCCAGAGCAATCCGCCCGCCGCCCGCATCCGCTGCAATACCCGCAACGCGCTTTTTCCTTCGCGCATCACACTCGTCGCCTGTGTCCGCCACCTTCGCGCGAGATCGAACTCAAGCCGCCGCTGTCGTATCGCGCATGTGGACGGTACGATATCGGATCGAACAACCAGATATCGCCCCAGCCGAAATGGGCCTGCGCGGCTTCGATGTAGTTATTGGCGATAGAGTTCTCCGCGCCTCGGCGGCGAACAGGCTTTCGCGCAGAGCGATCCGGATCGGCTCGTCTAAATAGTTTCCGTAAAACGATATAGGCGAAGGGCGAGCATCTTGCGTCCTGCGGAAAGATAGGAAGCCGGTGAACAAGAAAAGCCCTCAGCCCCGCGCCAGAATCCGGATCGCCTCCACCACCTTCTCCGGCGTCTCGCGCGGCAGGAAGTGCCCGGCGATCGGGACCAGCTCGCGCGAATACTTGCCGGTGAAATGATGCGCGTCACGGTCTTCCAGGCTCGGCGGGCCAACTCCGTCGTCCAGGCCGTGCAGCACGATGGTGGGCACGGTGATCGGCGGCTGCACCTCCAGCAGCACCTCGATCGCCTCCAGCGCCGGATCACCGGGCGCGGCGCGATGGCGATGCCGGTAGGACTGGATCACCACGTCCACGAAATCGGGGTTGTGGAAGCTTTCCGAGGTGCGGGCATAGGTCGCGTCGTCGAACTTCCAGTTCGGCGACCACAGCTGCCACAGCAGCCGGCAGATGCCGTCGCGGTTCGCGGTCAGGCCGTTGCGGCCGCGTTCGGTGTGGAAATACCACTGGTACCAGTGCCGCCGTTCCTGTTCGGCGTCGGCCGGCGCGCCGGAGGCGGGAATGTTCTGGATGTTGTAGCCGTTGATCGTCACCAGCCCGATCACCCGTTCCGGCCACAGCGCGGAGACGATGCAGGCCGCCCTTCCGCCCCAGTCATAGCCGGCGAGCAGCGCCGTCTCGATGCCGAGCGCGTCCATCATCGCCAGCAGATCGGCCCCCAGCGCCGCCTGCTGGCCGGAACGCGGCGTCAGCCGATCGAGAAACCGCGTCGGGCCATAGCCGCGCAGCCACGGCACGATGACGCGAAACCCGGCGGCGGCGAGCGGCGGCGCCACGCCGTCCCAGGTGCGCACATCGTCGGGGAAGCCATGCAGCAGGATGACAGGGATTCCATCCTCCGGCCCGGACTGCTCATAGGCGATTTCCAGCGTGTCGGTGCGGATCGTGCGGTGCATCGGCTATGTCCCCCCTCGGCCGGCGGCATTATCCGGCAATCCCGGCAGGCGTCGACCCCTTGGGTGGGAATGCGCTAGGATCGGCGCTCAACCATGGGGCCAGGAGAACATCATGCAACGTGAAGTGGTCGTCGTCAGCGGCGCGCGCACTGCCATCGGGGATTTCGGCGGCAGCCTGAAGGACGTGCCGCCCACCGAACTCGGCGCCCAGGTCACCCGCGAGGCGCTGAAGCGCGCCGGCGTCAGCGGCGACGAGGTCGGCCATGTGGTGTTCGGCAACGTGATCCACACCGAGCCGAAGGACATGTACCTGTCCCGGGTGGCGGCGATGAACGCCGGCATCGGCCAGCACGTGCCGGCGCTGACGCTGAACCGGCTGTGCGGATCGGGCCTGCAGGCCATCCTCACCGCCTCCCAGGCAATTCTGCTCGGCGACGCGGAAATCGCGGTCGGCGGCGGCGCGGAAAGCATGAGCCGCGCGCCCTACACCAATCCCGGCATGCGCTGGGGCGCGCGCATGGGCGACGCGCAGGTGATCGACATGATGGTCGCCGCGCTGCACGACCCGTTCCACAACATCCACATGGGCGTGACCGCGGAGAACGTCGCCGCCGAGCACCAGGTGACGCGCGACGACCAGGACGCCCTGGCGCTCACCTCCCACCAGCGCGCCTCGCGCGCGATCAAGGAAGGCCGCTTCAAGCAGCAGGTGCTGCCGGTAACCCTGAAAACCCGCAAGGGCGAGACGGTGTTCGACACCGACGAGCATGTGCGCCACGACGCGGCCCTGGCCGATTTCGCCAAGCTGAAGCCGGTGTTCCAGAAGGACGGCACGGTGACCCCCGGCAATGCCTCCGGCATCAACGACGGCGCGGCCGCGGTGGTGCTGATGGAGCGGGCGGTGGCGGAAAAGCGCGGCGCCAAGCCGCTCGGCCGCCTGGTCAGCTACGGCTTCGCCGGCGTGGACCCGAGGGTGATGGGCATCGGCCCGGTGATCGCGACGCAAATGGCCATGGAGCGGGCCGGCCTGACGGTGCGCGACATGGACGTGATCGAGGCCAACGAGGCCTTCGCCGCGCAGGCCTGCGCCGTATCGCGCGCGCTGGAATTCGATCCGGAGCGGGTGAACCCGAACGGCTCCGGCATCTCGCTCGGCCATCCGGTCGGCGCCACCGGCGCGATCATCACCATCAAGGCGCTGTACGAGCTGGAGCGCATCGGCGGGCGCTACGCGCTTGTGACCATGTGCATCGGCGGCGGCCAGGGCATCGCGGCGATCTTCGAGCGTATCTGACCGTTGGGTGCTGGCTGGGGGGATACCCCCAGCCGGGATCCGATGCGCCCGGCAGGACTCGAACCTGCAACCGAGCGGTTATGAGCCGCCAGCTCTAACCAATTGAGCTACAGGCGCGTCGGATCGGCGGATGTGACAGAAGATGGGGCGTCAGCGCAAGCGGCGATGTCCCGCGGCGGGATCAGGCCACCCGAATATCGCCGCTCAGCCCGGTATGCACGGCGCCGGCGCGGAAGCGGTCGTCGTCCAGGCAGGCCAGCAGGAACGGGATGTTGGTCTTCACCCCCTCGATCACGGTCCGCCCGAGCACGTCCAGAAGTCCGGCGATGGCGTCGTCGCGGTTCGTGCCGCGGAAGATGATCTTGGCCAGCATCGGGTCGTAATGCGGCGTGATGGTCATGCCCTCGGCGTAGCCGGTATCGACGCGGCAGGACGCGGTATTTCCGGGCAGGCGGAATTTGTTCAGCGGGCCCGGTGAGGGCAGGAAGCGCCTGGGGTCCTCGGCATAGACGCGGACCTCGATGGCATGCCCGTCGACCGCGATGGTTTCAGGCAGGATGGTGTTGAGCCGCTGCCCGGCGGCGGCACGGATCTGCGCCTGCACGAGGTCGATGCCGGTGACCATTTCCGTAACGGCGTGCTCCACCTGCAAGCGGGTGTTCATCTCCAGGAAACTGAATTGCCCGTCCTGGCCCAGCAGCATCTCCACCGTGCCGATGTTGTCGTAGCCGATGCGGGTCAGCACCTCCACGGCACGCTGGCCGATCGCCTCGATCGCCTCGCGCGGCACGTTCGGGGCGGGCGATTCCTCGATCACCTTCTGGTGCCGGCGCTGGATGGAGCAGTCGCGCTCGAACAGATGCCGCACGTTGCCGTGGTGGTCGGCGAGCATCTGCAGTTCCACGTGGCGCGGGTTCTCGATGTATTTCTCCAGATAGACGCCGGCGCTGGAAAAGCTGCGCTGGGCAAGGGCGCGGGCGCGATCCACGCTGGCGATCAGGGTGGTCTCGTCACGAGCCACCATCATGCCGATGCCGCCGCCCCCGCCGGCGGGCTTGATCATGATCGGGTAGCCGATCGTCCGCGCCGCCGCCACGACCCATTCGGCGTCCGCCTCCAGCAAACCGCTGCCGGCGGCGATCGGCAGGCCCTGGGCGGCCATGATTTCCCGCGCGCGGGTCTTTTCACCCATTTCCTCGATCAGTCGGGCCGAGGGGCCGATGAAGGCGATCCCTGTCCTTGCGACGCGCCGGGCGAAATCCGGGTTTTCCGACAGAAAGCCGTAGCCGGGGTGAATGGCATCCACGCCGGCGGATCGCGCCACGGCGAGCAGTTGGTCCTGGTTCAGATAGCTGTCGCGCGCGGGCGCCGGGCCGACGCAATGGGCCTCGTCCGCCTCGGCCAGATAGGGCGCGGCGGCGTCGGCTTCGGAATAGATGGCGACGGATTGAATGCCCAGCGCACGCAGCGCCCGAATAACCCGCGCGGCGACGGCGCCCCGGTTGGCGATCATCACCTTTCGGAACGGAGCGGTTTGCGCTGTAGACTGCGCGGATGGTCCTGAATGCATCGTTTCCGTCTTCCTTGCCGTCAGCGCCCTCAGTGGCGCCGTTCGTGGTTCATGTGCGCGACATCGTGGACTCAACCAGCGACGATGCGAAGGCCCTGGCCGCCGCCGGGGCCCCGCATGGCAGCGTTGTCTGGGCGCGCGAGCAGACCGCCGGGCGCGGACGCTACGCCCGGCAGTGGCAGAGCCCGCCCGGCAACATGTACATGTCCGTGGTGCTGCGCCCGCAGGTGCCGCCGGCGCGCACGGCCGAACTCGGCTTCGTGGCGGCCCTGGCGGTGGCCGAGACGGTGGAGGCCTTTTTGCCCGGCGGTCCCCCGGCCCTGCTCAAATGGCCGAACGACGTGCTGGTGGATGGGGGGAAGATTTCCGGAATTCTGCTGGAGGGCCAGTTCAACGGCATGGACATCGCCTGGGTGGTCGCCGGCATCGGCATCAATGTCACCGGCGCTCCGGACAATCCGGCCTATCCGGTCGCCTCGCTCGCCGCCCTCGGCGCCGCCGGCGTCGCCGCGCGGGATGTGCTGGAAAAACTGCTGGCGCGGCTCGGCGCCTGGCTGGAGATCTGGCGGGACAGCGGCTTCGCCGCGGTGCGGGAAGGCTGGATGGTGCGCGCGGCCCGCCTGGGCGAAATCCTCACGGTGCGGATCGGCACCGAACCGCTAAGCGGGCATTTCCGCGGCATCGACCACGACGGTGCCCTGCTGCTGGAAACGCCGCAGGGCACGCGCCGGATCACCGCCGGAGAGGTCGCCTTCGGGCCGGGCTGATCAGGCCGCTTCGGTCTCGACCGCCTCGTAGGGGAAGCGGCGGATCTTGGTCACGTTCACGCCCTCGATCCGGATCAGCCGCGTGGCGGCGTCCCGGCGCGGGGAGTGCAGCACGCCCTCGTTGTACAGATGCGCATCCCCGGGCTTCAGCGAATAGTTGCGGTTGAACTTCACCTTGCCCGGCTTGCCCTCGGACGGCCGCTCGATGCAGTCCCAGTCGGTCATGATGGTTTCGCCCGAAGCCTGGCCATAGATCGCCCAGGTGGGGCCGTGGTCGTGCGGCGCGCTGCCCTTCGCGCCCTGGTGCACATGGGCGAGGATGGTGAAGCCAAGGTCGGGATCCTCATACAGGATCTCGCGCTCGGGGGTGTCGTCGCGCAGGTGCCTGGCGACGAAGTCCTTGTCCTTCAGCACGTCCTGCAGCAGGGCGCAGACCTTCTCCCGGCCGGCGGGGCCGGGTTCGGCGGACAGGATCTGGTGGCACGAAGCGGCGAAGCTCTCGATCGTGTGGGCCATGATTTTCCCCAAATCGGTTGGATTGGCGGGTTGGAAGGATCGTGGACGCAAGATTAGGATGAAGGGGCGATCACAAGCAATTGCTGCCTTCAGGGGGTAAAAATAGATGGCGAACGACCAGACGGCGGCGGATGGGGAAACATTTGACTACGTGATCGTCGGCGCGGGGGCGGCCGGGTCGGTGCTGGCCGGGCGCCTGACGGAGGATCCGGGGGTCAAGGTCTGCATCCTGGAAGCCGGCCCGCCCGACAATCACCCCTACATCCATGTGCCCGCCGGCTTCATCAAGATGCTGTTCAATCCGAAATACACGTGGCAGTTCAAGACCGAACCGAGCGAAGGCAGCGGCGGCCGGCAGATCCTCACCACGCAGGGCCGCACGCTGGGCGGCGGCAGTTCCATCAACGGCATGGTCTACAATCGCGGCCAGCCCGCGGATTTCGACCATTGGGCGCAGCGCGGCAATCGCGGCTGGGGCTACACGGACATCCTGCCCTATTTCAAGCGCGGCGAACGGCGCATCGGCCTGGCCGACGAAAGGGTGCACGGCCGCGAAGGCAACATCCCCGTTACCGACATGGATTGGTTTCATCCGGTCTGCGAGGCGTTCATGGACGGCGCCGAGGGCATCGGCATCCCCCGCAACCCCGACTACAACGACGGCCAGCAGGAAGGCGTCGGCTATTTTCAGCGCGCCATCCACAAGGGCTGGCGGCGCAGCGCCGCGCGGATGTTCCTGCATCCGGCCAAGGCGCGCGGCAACCTGGAAGTTCGCACCGACGCCCGCGCGGAAAAGATCCTGTTCGAG
>JBBIQA010000029.1:11172-18554 GCA_037442565.1 Rhodospirillales bacterium | reverse complement strand
ATGAACGAAATGTCCAAGGGCATGGGCCTCGTCGGCCAGATCGCCCGCTGGGCCACCGGCCAGCCATCCATCCTGGCGCTGACGCCCTCGCTGGTGCACTGGTTCTGGAAATCCGACGAAAGCCTCGATCTCGCGGACCTGCAGGGCGTGTTCAGCCCGGCCAGCTACAAGGACGGTTTTGTTGGTTTGCTCGACGATTTCCCCGGCATGACCTGCGGGGTCTGGCAGCACCGGCCCGAGAGCATCGGCTACGTCCGCGCCCGGTCGGCCGATGTGTTCACCGACCCGATTATCCAGCCCAACTATCTCTCCGATTCAATCGATCGCCGCGTGCTGGTCGCCGGCATGAAGCTCGCCCGCCGCCTGCTGCAAACCCCGCAACTCGCCCCCTATTTCGACCGCGAGCAATTGCCGGGCACCAACATCCAGACCGATGACGAACTGCTCGATTATGCCCGGCGCTATGGTTCCACCTCCTACCATCTGATCGGCACGGCGCGGATGGGTCCGGCCACCGACCCCAGTTCGGTTGTGGACGACCAATTGCGCGTGCACGGCATGCAGGGGTTGCGGGTGGTGGACGCCTCCATCATGCCGAACATGCCGTCCTCCAACACCTATGCCTCGACGATGATGATCGCGGAGAAGGCCTCCGACATGATCCGCGGCCGCCCGCCCCTGGAGCCGGTCGAGGGGGTGGCGGCGTAAAGGCTGAACCGGACAGCAACAGGTCAGGGCGCGCGCTCGTAACCAGCCTCGCGCTGGCTCCGTATGGCCAGGATGAACACCGTGTCGATACCGGCCACAAACCGGTACAGCGCAATATAGCCCCGCGACTCCCGCCCGATCACCAGTTCGCGCTTACCGCCCTTCACCGGCCGGCCTATGAGCGGGGAATGGCTCAGGATCTGCAGCGCCTGCGCGATCTCCCCGATCCTCGCGGGCAGGTCTTCTACCTCGAACCGGGCCAGGTGCTCGAAGAAGCGATCGAAATCGTCCAGGACTTCCGGCGCGAGCTCAATGCGGGCCATGCTCGCCCAAAAAGGCTGGAGCCGGAGCGGCGATCCTGGCTGAGCCGATCATGGTCTAGCGCGCCACCGGCCTGCCCGCGGCCTGGCCGCGCGATCGAGCTTCGAGCCAGGCCTTCGCGTCATCCCACGGCACGGTCTTGCCGGTCGCCAGTACGTTCGTCCAGCGCTCGTCGGCGACGCGATAGAACGCCTCATCCTGCTCCACCTGCTCCACCGTCCGGGCGATGGCGTCCAGCATGAAGGCATGAGCGGTCTTGCCGGCACGCTCCGCCGCGGCGGCAACCCGGGCCTTCAGCTCGTCCTCAAGACGGATGGTCGTGGTCGTCGCCATGGACAGCCCTCCAACTATGTCCGTCATGTAGCACTATTGTGCTATCGGGGCAATCGCCCACCCTCTTGCGATCCCGTCCCATCCCCCCGACAATCCCCCGCACAAATTCGAGGGGACCCAGCGTGGCCGGATTCAAGAGTACGGAGAACTACATCGCCACCCGCGACCTGGAGGTGGCGGTGAATGCGTCGGTCACGCTGCAGCGCCCGCTGCTGGTGAAGGGCGAGCCCGGCACCGGCAAGACCGTCCTGGCCCACGAAATCGCCAAGGCGATGAACATGCCGCTGATCGAGTGGCACATCAAATCCACCACCAAGGCCCAGCAGGGCCTCTATGAATACGACGCCGTGTCCCGCCTGCGCGATGGCCAGCTCGGTGAGGAGAAGGTGCACGACATCTCCAACTACATCATCCGCGGCAAATTGTGGGAGGCGTTCGACGCCCCCGAGCAATCCGTCGTGCTGATCGACGAGATCGACAAGGCCGACATCGAATTCCCCAATGACCTGCTGCTCGAACTCGATCGCATGCAGTTCTTCGTCTACGAAACCCGCCAGACCATCGTCGCCAAACAGCGCCCGATCGTCATCATCACCTCCAACAACGAAAAAGAACTGCCGGACGCCTTCCTGCGCCGCTGCTTCTTCCACTACATCCGCTTCCCCGACCGCGAGACGATGGAGAAGATCGTCCAATCGCACTACCCGGACCTGAAGCAGGACCTCGCCCGCGAGGCCCTGAACATCTTCTTCCAGATCCGCGACGTCCCCGGTTTGAAGAAAAAGCCCGCCACCTCCGAACTGCTGGACTGGCTGAAGCTGCTGATGGTCGAGGATCTGCCGCCCGACGTGCTCCGCTCGCGCGACACCCACGTGGTGATCCCGCCCTTGCACGGCGCCCTGCTGAAGAACGAGCAGGACGTGCATCTGTTCGAGCGGCTGGCCTTCCTCGCCCGCCGCGGCAGCTGAGGAAACCCGGGCGATGTTCTCCCATCTGGTGCTGGGTCTGCGGAAGGCGGGCCTGCCGGCCTCGATCACCGAATACCTGACCCTGATGGGGGCCATGAAGGCCGGCATCGCCAACTACAGCATCGACGATTTCTACTACCTCTCCCGCGCCACGCTGGTGAAGGACGAGCGCCACCTCGACAAGTTCGACCGCGTTTTCGCCGAGTGCTTCAAGGGACTGGAGGCGCCGGACGGCGAACTCCGCCAGGACCTGCCGGAGGAATGGCTTCGCAAGCTGGCGGAAAAGCTACTCACGCCGGAAGAACTCGCCCAGATCCAGACCCTCGGCGGCTTCGACAAACTCATGGAGACCCTGCGCGAACGCCTCGCCGAGCAGAAGGGCCGCCACCAGGGCGGCTCCAAATGGATCGGCACCGCCGGCACCTCCCCCTTCGGCGCCTACGGCTCCCACCCCGAGGGCGTGCGCATCGGCCAGGAGGAATCCCGCAACCGCCGCGCGGTGAAAGTCTGGGACAAGCGCGAGTTCCGCGACCTCGACGACAATATCGAGATGGGCACGCGCAACATGAAGGTGGCGCTGCGCCGCCTGCGCCGCTTCGCCCGCGAGGGCGCGGCCACCGAGCTCGACATGGCCGACACCATCCTGTCCACCGCCAAGAACGCCGGCAGCCTCGACCTGAAAATGGTCCCCGAGCGCCACAACCGGGTAAAGGTGCTGCTGTTCCTCGACATCGGCGGCTCGATGGACGACCACATCAAGCTCTGCGCCGAGCTGTTCTCCGCCGCCCGCAGCGAGTTCAAGCACCTGGAGTATTTCTACTTCCACAACTGCCCGTACGAGAAAATGTGGAAGAACAACCGCCGCCGCCGCGAAGCCCAGATCGGCACCTTCGACATACTCCGCACCTATGGCCCCGACTACAAAGCCATCTTCGTCGGCGATGCCTCCATGAGCCCCTACGAGATCGTCGAGCCCGGCGGCAGCGTGGAACACTGGAACGAGGAAGCCGGCAAGCGCTGGATGGAACGCCTCACCGGCCATTTCCGCCGCTCCGCCTGGCTCAACCCCACCCCGCAGCAGGGCTGGCCGCACACCACCTCCATCGGCATGGTCCGCGAACTGATGGAAGGCCGCATGTTCCCGCTGACGATCGAGGGCATCGACAAGATGACCCGCGAACTCAGCCGGTAGCGGGGCCGGCGGTCAGGGCAGATGCGGCAGCGTGATCCAATCCTGACTCTGCATTTCCTCCAGACGCGACGCGGTGCGCTCGAACGCTTTCGCCCCCTCGCCGCGCTCGTACAGCTGGTCCGGCTGCGCCGCGGCGGAAGCGACCAGCTTCATGCGATGATCGTACGCCGCGTCGATCAGGGTGATGAACCGCCGCGCCTCGTCGTAATTCGCCGGCGAAAGCTTCGGAATCCCGTCCAGCACCAGCGTATGGTAATGCGTCGCCAGCGCCAGATAGTCGCCGGCGCCCAGCGCCGTGCCGCAAAGGGCGGAAAAGTCGAACCGCGCCACGCCCTCGGCCGCCAGGGGCACGTCCAGCCGCCTTCCCATCACCGTCAGGTGCTCCTTGTGCGGCACGGCGTTGCCCGTCAGTTCGGCGAAGGCGCGGTCCAGCGCCTCGTCCGCGCGCCGATCGGCCGGCACGTGCCAGGTCGGCATGCCGCGCAGCCGCATGCGGCGGAAATCCCGCCCGTCCTCCATCATCAGCACGTCCAGCCGCTTCTTGATCAGGGCGATGAAGGGCAGAAACGCATCCCGCCCCGGCTGGCCCTTGAAAAGGTCGTCCGGCCTTGTGTTGGACGTCGCCACCACCACCACGCCGCGATCGAACAGCGCCTGGAACAGCCGCCCCAGGATCATCGCGTCGGCGATGTCATTGACCTGGAATTCGTCGAAGCACAGCAGCGCCGCCTCGCTCGCGATGCTGTCGGCCAGCGGCGGGATCGGGTCCACGGTTTGCGGATGCGCCTTCTTCCAGGCGTGGATGCGGCCGTGCACATCCTGCATGAAGCGGTGGAAATGGATGCGCCGGCGGCGCGCCACGTCGGCCGATTCAAAGAACAGGTCCATCAGCATGGACTTGCCCCGCCCGACCTCGCCGACCAGGTACAGCCCGTTCGGCCGATCCTCCCCGGCTTCGTCCACCTTCTTGCGGCGCAGGAACTTCGACAGCAGCTTGCCGTTGCCTGCCTTCGGCGACGGGTCGTAGCCGCGCAGCTTCACCCACAGTTCCTGTAGCCGCTCGGCCGCGAGCAGCTGCGAAGGGTCGTGCGCAAGCTCCTTCGCCGCCAGCTTGGCGCGATAGGCGGGCAACGGTCCCTGGGAAAGATCCAGGGTGCGAGCCGGCACGGCGGGGGAAAATTCGGCGCTGGAAATGTCCATACAGACAGCGAAATAGCGCGTCCGCCGCCGCTCATCAATCAGCCGGCGCTCGGTTGCTGTCCCGCTCTTCTCTCATGCCGCCTCGGGTCTGTAAGATGGCGAACCGGATTTTCCGGCCTCGGAGACGTTGAATGCCCGACCTGCCGCCTGGCGACCCATTGGGCGACCTGCCGCTCGCGATCCTACCTCGGGTGATCGCGATCGTGGAGAACGCCGGGGGCCGCCTCGCCGCCGAATTCAGCCGCCCCGAGGGCCCGCGCGGCCACGACGACAAGGCCGACATCGACGTGGAGCTCGAGCTGTTCCTGCGCGACGCGCTGCTGGCGCTTTGCCCCGGCCGCTTCGTCGGCGAGGAATGCGGCATCATCGACGCCCCCGACGCGCCCTGGTGCTGGCTGGTCGACCCGCAGGACGGCACCCGTGCCTTCCTGCAGGGCAAGCGCGGCAGCGCCGTCTCCGTGGCCCTGCTGCACAACGCCGTCCCCGTGCTCGGCGTCGTCTACGCCCCCGACGCCCCCGATCTCGGCCCCGATATGATCGCCTGGGCCGCCGGCATGGACCACCTGCTGCGCAACGGCGAGAAATGGCACATCGACCTGTCCGAACGCGACCTGTCGCCAGGCGAGTTCGTCTATATGTCGCACCATTCCCCGCGCCGGCCGATCGTCAACGCCCAGCGCGCCACCCCCGCCCGCTTCATTCCCATGCCCTCCATCGCCTATCGCATGGCCCGCGTCGCGGTCGGCGACGGCGTCGCCACCGCCTCCACCAGCGGCCCCGGCGATCTCGACTACGCCGCCGGCCATGCGCTGCTGATCGGCGCCGGCGGCATCATGATCGACCAGACCGGCGGGCCCGTGACCTACACCCAGCTCGGCTTCAGCAAGGTGGAGAAATGCTTCGCCGGCGCGCCGAAAGCGGTTCACGCCCTGGCCGCCCGCAACTGGACCGCCGCGACGCTCGCCAACGGCGAAACCGACCCCCGCCGCGCAACGCGGGTGGAGCTGTCCTGGCCCCGCCTGCCCGAAAGCCGGATGCTGAACCGCGCCCAGGGCTGCCTGCTCGGCCAGATCATCGGCGACAGCCTGGGATCGCTGGTCGAATTCAAATCCCCCGGCGAAATCGCCGCCCTCTACCCCGGCGGCGTCCGCCGGCTGCAGGATGGCGGCGTCTGGAACACCATCGCCGGCCAACCCACCGACGATTCCGAACTGGCCCTGGCACTCGCCCGCACCCTCGCCGCCACCGGAGATTACGACGCCGAGGCGGTCGCCACGGCCTACGGGCGCTGGTACGCCTCCCGGCCCTTCGACATCGGCACCACCACCCGCCAGGCCCTGGCTCCCGCCTCCCGCGCGCCCGCCTCGCGCAGCATGGGCGGCAAGGCCGAGGCCGCCCGCCGCGCCGCCGACCGCAACAGCCAGAGCAATGGCTCGCTGATGCGCGTCTCCCCCATCGGCATCTGGGCCGTCACCCCCGAGGAGGCCGCCGCCGCGGCGATGGAGGATTCCGACCTCACCCACCCAAACCCGGCCTGCGCCATCGCCTGCGGCGCCTATGCCGCCGCCATCACCGCCGGCATCGCCGGCGGGGACCCGAAGGGCATGGTCCGCGCCGCCATGGCCATCGCCGAGGCTGCCCGCCTGGACGACGGCCTGATCGCCCGCAGCCTCGCCGCCGCCGCCGCCGGCCAAAAGCCCGCGGACTACCTGCACCGCCAGGGCTGGGTGGTGATCGCGCTGCAGAACGCCTTCTTCCACCTGGCCCATACGCCGCGAATCGAGGACGCCCTTGTGCAGACCATCGCCGAGGGCGGCGACACCGACACCAACGCCGCCATCGCCGGGGCGCTGCTCGGCGCCGCGCATGGCCGCAATGCCATTCCCACAGGCTGGGTGCGCGATGTGATGGCCTGTCGCCCCGACGCCGCGCTCGGCGTGAACCGGCCCAGGCCCGAGGAGTACTGGCCGGACGACGCGCTGGATCTCGCCGAGGCATTGCTGTCCTGCCAGCCGCGCGACTTGCCGCCCGCCGGTCCGAACCCGTAAAAAAGACCACGATGAGCAGCCCAAGCATCCACCTGGATTTCGCCGCCCTGCGCGACACCCCGGTCGCCAGCGACCCGTTCGCCCACGTCGTCATCCCGAATTTCGTGCCGCCGGAAGCCCTGCGCGAAGTCGTCGCCGCCCTGCCGCCGATCGGCAATGGCGGCTCCTATCCGCCCAGTTCGCTCCACCTCGGCCCCGCCGCCAAGGCGCTCGTGCAAGCGATGGAAGGTTCGGAAATGCGCCATGCCATCGCGGAGAAATTCGGCCTCGACCTCTCCGCCGCCCCCACCATGCTGACCATCCGCGGCCGCACCAGGGAAAAGGACGGCCGCATCCACACCGACTCGAAGGCCAAGCGGGTCACCATCCTGCTCTATTTGAACCCCGACCCCGGCAAATTCACCGGCCACCAGGGCTGCCTGCGCCTGCTGCGCAACGCCACCGACATCGATGACTACGCCGTCGAAGTCCCGCCCGTGAACGGAACCCTGCTGGTATTCCCCAACGGCCCCACCACCTGGCACGGTCACAGGCAATTCGTCGGCCCGCGCTATGCCATCCAACTGAACTACATGACCAACGACAGCCTCGCCCGCTCCGAAATGCGCCGCC
>JBBIQA010000029.1:7524-11162 GCA_037442565.1 Rhodospirillales bacterium | reverse complement strand
GACGACGCTTCCCGGGGGGCGAGGCCTGCGCCGGGGCCGAACCCTGCATCGGAGGCGAGCCAGGCGCCGGACGCGGTGTGCCATGCGGCGACAGGATCCGCCGCACCCGGCACCTCCAGCCGCTCCGCGCGCGCCCGGGCCGAGGCGACCGTCTCGCCCCAGCCGGGCGGCCTGAGCCGGGGCTTCGCCCCGGACCCCAGGGGGGCTCCGCCCCTCCACCCCCGCAAGGGACGGTCGTCCCTTGACCCATGAATGGGGTTTGTCGGGAAAGGGGGCGAACCGCACGTGCGGCGGGGAGGCTTCGGCGCGCCCCCTTTCCCGACAAACCCGTCCGAGGGGTGAAGGGGACGACTGTCCCCTTCCGGGTGCAGGGCAGAGCCCTGCCGGGGTCCGGGGCGGAGCCCCGCCTCAGGCCGCCCGGGGGGGGCGTCAGTGCCCGAGCGACTGGACGATTTCCTCGGTCATTTTCTTCGCGTCGCCGAACAGCATCATCGTGTTCGGGCGGAAGAACAGCTCGTTGTCCACGCCGGCATAGCCCGAGGCCATGGAGCGTTTGATGAACAGCACGGTGCGGGCCTTGTCCACTTCCAGGATCGGCATGCCGTAGATCGGCGAGCTCGGGTCGGTCTTGGCGGCGGGATTGGTCACGTCGTTGGCGCCGATCACGTACACCACGTCCGCGGTGCTGAACTCGTTGTTGATCGTCTCCAGTTCGAACACCTCGTCGTACGGCACGTTGGCCTCGGCGAGCAGCACGTTCATGTGGCCGGGCATGCGGCCGGCCACGGGATGGATGGCGTATTTCACCTCCACGCCATCCTTCTTCAGCGTGTCGGCCATCTCGCGCAGCGCGTGCTGCGCCTGGGCCACCGCCATGCCGTAGCCGGGCACGATGATGACCTTGGTGGCGTTCTTCATGATGAAGGCGGCGTCCTCGGCCGAGCCGGTGCGCACGGTGCGCTCGCCGCCCGGGCCGGCGGCGGGGCCGGCGCCGGCATCGGTGCCGAAGCCGCCGAGCAGCACATTGATGATGCTGCGGTTCATGCCCTTGCACATGATATAGGACAGGATCGCACCGGAGGCGCCGACCAGCGAACCCGTGATGATCAGCGCCAGGTTCTGAATGGTGAAGCCGATGCCGGCGGCGGCCCAGCCGGAGTAGGAGTTCAGCATCGACACCACGACCGGCATGTCCGCCCCGCCGATCGGCAGGATCAGCAGGAAGCCCAGCGCCAGCGCCAGCAGGGCGATCAGCCAGAAGATCACCTGGCTGCCGGTCAGCACGAAGCCGATCACCAGCAGCACCAGCAGGATGCCGAGCCCCAGGTTCAGCTTGTGCTGGCCGGTGAAGATCAGCGGCGCGCCCTTCATGATGCCCTGCAGCTTGGCGAAGGCGATCAGCGAGCCGGAGAAGGTGATGGCGCCGATGGCAAGGCCGAGCGACATCTCGACCAGGCTCTGGGCGTGGATGTGCTGCGCGGTGCCGATGCCGAAGGCCTCCGGCGCATTCAGCGCGGCGGCGGCGACGAACACCGCGGCGAGGCCCACCAGGGAGTGGAAGGCCGCGACCAATTGGGGCAGCGCGGTCATCTGGATGCGGCGGGCGACGAAGGTGCCGATGCCGCCGCCGATCAGCACGCCGATCACGATCAGGCCATAGCCGGCACCGGCCATGCCGTGATGCAGCAGGGTGGCACCGCAGGCCACCGCCATGCCGATCATGCCGAAGCGATTGCCCTGCTGGGACGTGGTCGGGTGCGACAGGCCGCGCAGCGCCAGGATGAACAGGACGGCGGCGACGAGATAGGCGAGCGAGGTCAGACTTGCGGACATCGGACTACTTTCTCGGCTTGAACATGGACAGCATCCGCTGCGTGACGACGAACCCGCCGAATATGTTCACGCTCGCCAGCGTCACGGCGATGAAGCCGAAGCCCATCGCCCAGGCGCTGTTGCCGAGGCCCGTGGCCAGCATGGCGCCGACGATGATGACGGAGCTGATCGCGTTGGTGACGGCCATTAGCGGCGAGTGCAGCGCCGAGGTGACGTTCCACACCACGTAATAGCCGACGAAACAGGCCATCAGGAAAATCGCCAGCAGGAAGATGAACGGTTCGACCGCGCCGGCGACCGGCTCCATGGCGCCGGTGGCGGAGCTCAGGCTAAGGGCGAGTTCGCGCGCGTGATCGGCGAGCCGCGCGGCTTCCTCGGCCAGTTGGGTGGGGTTCATGGCGTCTCTCCTGTCTCAGGCAGCGGCGGCGGGCAGGAATTGCGGGTGGATCACCGATCCGCCGCGGGTGAGCAGCACACCCTTCACGATCTCGTCCGTGTCCGGCAGTTTTGCCGAACCGGCGTCCTTGTCCCAGAAAGTCGTGAGGAAGGTCAGCAAATTCCGGGCGTAAAGCGCGCTGGAGGCGACGGCGATGCGGCCGGGCCAGTTGCGGTAGCCCAAGACGATGACGCCGTTCGGCGTCACGATCCGCTCGCCGGGCACCGTGGCGGCGCAGTTGCCACCAGCCTCGGCCGCGAGATCGACGATCACACTGCCGGCCTTCATGCTGTCGACCATCGCCTGCGTCACGATAATCGGCGCCTTGCGGCCCATGACCAGCGCGGTGGTGACGATGATGTCGTTCTTGGCGATGGTGGTGGCCATCAGTTCCGCCTGCTTCTGGCGGAAGGCGTCGGTCATTTCCCGCGCATAGGCGCCGGTCTGGGCGGCCGTCTCCTCGTCCTCCACCCCCACATAGGCGGCACCGAGGGACTTGATCTCCTCCTTGGCGGCCGGGCGGACATCGGTGGCCGAGACGATGGCGCCCAGGCGGCGCGCGGTGGCGATCGCCTGCAGGCCCGCCACGCCGGCGCCGATCACGAACACGCGGGCCGGCGGAACCGTGCCGGCGGCGGTCATCATCATCGGGAAACCGCGCTCGAACGCGCCGGCTGCCTCGATGATGCCGCGATAGCCGGACAGATTGGCCTGGCTGGACAGCACGTCCATCGACTGGGCGCGGGTGATGCGCGGCAGCAATTCCATCGCCACGGCGTCGATCCCGGCTTCGGCCAGGGAGGTGACCAGGCCGGGATCGCCGAAGGCGCCGGCGATGCAGACCAGCAGGGCGCCGCGCTGGATCAACGCGCGCTGTTCCGGTTCCGGCGTCTGCACCGAGAACACCACGCCGGCGCCGGCCAGGGTGCTGGCGGCATCGGCGGCGATTTCGGCCCCGGCGGCGGCGAATTCGGCATCGGCGATGGACGCATGGGCCCCTGCCCCGCTCTCGACCGCCACTGTCAGACCCAGGCCGATGAGCTTCTTGACCGTCTCGGGGTTCGCCGCCACGCGGGTCTCGAATGCCCGGCGTTCCTTCAGCACCGCAAGGCGCATCGGTTCATCCTCTGCTGCTGGTTGGGGAACGGCGCTCGCCGTCGCCCGGCCGAATGGTCCGCCACAACCGCCAGGGCACAGGGGGCTGCGCCCGATCGGCCGTCATGCCGGAGACTACCTTGGGATATGCCGCCTTTAGCGCGGGTTGGGAAGGCCCCTCGCGCTGCATTGCGATATTCCAAAGCGGACGGTCGGCTGTTTCAGCTTGCAGCCGCTGGCTATTTCAGCTTGCAGCCGCTGGCAGCCACGCCGC
>JBBIQA010000029.1:0-7424 GCA_037442565.1 Rhodospirillales bacterium | reverse complement strand
TTTCAGCTTGCAGCCGCTGGCTATTTCAGCTTGCAGCCGCTGGCAGCCACGCCGCGGAACGCGTCGGCGGCGGGCACGATGCCGGTGACCTCGTAATAGTCCCACGGCCCGCGCGATGCCTCCGGCGTCTTGATGCGGGCCAGCAGCATGTCGTGGATGAACCGCCCGTTGGCCAGCAGCCGGCCGTTGCGGGCGAAGGCGTCCTCGATCGGCTGGCCGCGCAGCCAGTCGCGCACGGTTTCCGCCTTCACGCTGCCGCTGGCCCGCACCGCGCGCAGGTAGTTCAGCACCGCGGAATAGACGCCGGCCTGGAACATCGTCGGCATCGCCTTATGCTCGGCGAAGAAGCGCCGGGCGAAGGCGCGCGTCTGGTCGTCGCGGTCCCAATAGAAGGCGGTGGCGAACTCCAGCCCATGCAGCACCCCGAGGCCGGCCGAGTGCACCTCGGTGATGGTCGTGTACATCATGCCGAAACGCTGCCCGGGCTCGATCGCGTCCGGCTCGCGCAACTGCCCGATCGCGCTGGAAAGGTCCGCCCCGCCCGAGGTGAAGGCGATGAACTGGGCGTTGGAGGCCTTCGCCTCGTCCAGATAGGTGGCGTATTCGGTCTCGCCCAGCGGATGCAACGCCACGCCCAGGACCTTGCCGCCATTCGCCTCGACCGTCTCGCGGATCATCGCCTCGATCGCCTCGCCGCCGGGGTAATCCTGGGCGATGATGAACCAGCTGTGCATGCCCTGCCTGACCTGCGCCAGCGTGGCGGTATGAGCGACGGAATACACATCCCAGGTCCAGGCGATGCCGTAGCCGTTGCAATCCGCCCCGGTCAGCCGGTCGGTGATCGGCGTGCTGAAGAACGCCAGCCGCCGCAATTCCCCGGCCAGCGCATTGACGGCCAGTGCGACGGCCGAGGTGGGGACGTCGAAGATCGCATCCACGCGCTTCGTTTCGAACCAGTCGCGTGCGATCGCCACGCCCAACTCGGGATTGTTCTCGTGATCGGCGAACACCAGGTCGGCCTTGCCCGCCATGCCGGCATCCTCGATCGCCAGCCGCGCCGCGACCACCGAACCCTGGCCGGCATAGGCGGAGAACACCGCGCCGAGATTGGTCAGCACGCCGATCTTCACATGCGGCTGCGCGATTGCCGCCTGCGCGGGCAGCAGCAGGCACAACAGCGCCCAGGCGACATGCCGCACGGCCATCCGATCTCCCCAAGCCTGGCTCACGGCCCCGGGCTGCAACGCCCGGACGGCTGCCCAGAGCCGCTACCCTTAGCGAAAACGGCCCCGGCAAGCCAGAAGGAACGGCACCTGGGCAGGGCAATCGGGAGGCGAGCCGTTCAGGCCCGCCCGGCCGACCAGGCGCCGTCGATCGGCAACGCCGCGCCGTTGATGTCGGCGCCATGCGGGCCGCACAGAAAGGCGATCAGCCCTGCCACATTATCGGCCTCGATGAACCGCCCGGCCGGCAGCCTGGTGGTCAGGCGGTCGATGATCTTCTCCCGCTTCGTACCGTCGCGCGCGATTTCCGCCTGCACCCGCCCCTCGGTGGCGGGGGTCAGGACCGAGCCCGGGCAGATGGCATTGCAGGTGATGTTGGTCCGCGCGATCTCCAGCGCCACGGCGCGGGTCAGGCCGATCAGCGCGGTCTTGGTGGTGATGTAGTCCACCCGGTCGGTGACCGCCCACAGCGAGAAGGTGGAGGCCATGCTGACGATCCGCCCCCAACCGGCCGACTTCATATAGGGCAGGCCGAGGCGGATGATGTGAAAGGCCGCCGACAGATTGACCGCGAGCGCGGTGTCCCATTCCTCGGGGACGAACTTGTCGATCGGGTTGAAATAGCGGACCACGGCGTTGTTCACGACGATATCGACCCCGCCCAGGGTTTCGGCCGTGGATTTCACCATCTCCGCGATCTGCTCCGGATGGCGCAGATCGGCGGGGTGATAGGCGGCGCGCACCCCATGCGTCTTCTCCAGTTCCGCCTGGCGGTCGCGGATGGTCTCGGCGTCGGCGAAGCCGTTCAGCATGATATTGGCGCCCTGCGCGGCCAAAGCCGAGGCGGTGGCGAAGCCGATGCCTCCGAGCGAGCCGGTGATCAGCGCGGTTTTTCCCTTGAGCATGGTTCCCTCCGATTGATTTGGCGGGGATTAGACGGCGCGCGGGCGCGAGTGGCCAGAGGGGGGGTCAACCAACCAGCGGCATGACATTCCGGGCGAAGCGTTCCAGCCGCTGCAGGCTTCCCGCGAGCGTCTCGCCGCGGAAATCGAAGATCAGCTCGTGCACGCCGATGGCGGCAAACGCGGCGATATCCTCGGCGATCTGGCCCGGCTCGCCGGAGAACGGCTTGCGTCCGCCATCCGGGCCCGGCAGCGCCACATCATACAGCGGCGCCTTGTAGGAAATGGTGAGGGCCGAAAAATCCCGCCCGGCGGCCTCGGTCATCCGGCGCAACTCCGCCAGCTTCTCGCGCATTTCCGCCGGCGGCAGCGGCACCGCGGCGATGGCGCCGACCGGGTGCCAGCCATCGCCGAAGCGCGCGGCCCGGCGCAGGGCGGCGCGGCTGTGCCCGCCCACCCAGATCGGCGGACCAGGCCGCTGCACGGGAAACGGCTCGCAGCGGATCTGCTCGAAGGCATAGAACTCGCCGGCATGGGAAGCGGGAGACTCGGTCCAGAGCTTGCGGAAAATCTGCAGGTATTCGTCGCTGACCGCCCCGCGCCGGGCGAAATCGTCCGCGCGGAGCGCGATGAATTCCTCCTCCAGCCAGCCGACCCCGACGCCGACCGTGAGCCGCCCGTCCGACAGCACGTCGATCGTCGCCAGCATCTTCGCGGTCAGCACCGGGTTGCGATAGGGCAGGATCAGCACGGAACTCACCAGCCGCAGCCGATCGGTGATCCCCGCGACGAAGGCCAGGATCGCGGCCTGTTCCAGCGCGTCGCCATGACTGGGGTGCTCGCCGGACACCGTGTAGGGGTACGTGGAGCGGGACGCGACGGGAAAGACCACATGGTCCGCGACCATGGCGGAGTGAAACCCCGCCGCCTCTCCGGTGCGCGCCAGGGCGGCGATGGCGGCGCGGCTCGCGAGTTCGCCACGGGTGGGCAGGTAGAAGCCGTAGCGCATCGGAGCTCTCCAAGTTGGGCGGGAAACGATTTGTTCACACAATCTGGAGTTGACACTACAGGGCGGCGCGGCTCAATCGGCGCTCTTGCTACCGGTCGCGCGATTGCTGCGCTGCATCATGGGCCTTTCGGAAGCTGGCCCCCCGGAGTAGTTTCCCGCGACCGTTCGAGATAGATCATGGCCAACCTGCTGTTTCTCAGTCAAAGAATTCCCTACCCGCCGAACAAGGGCGACAAGATCCGTGCGCTGAAGATCTTCGAGCATTTGCGGCAGTGGTACGACATTCATCTTGGCTGCCTGGTCGACGACCCGGCCGATTGGGAACAGCGCGGCACCCTGGCGGCGATGTGCGCGGACAGCCACTTCGCCCGGCTGGACCGCGGCCGTGCCAAGCTCACCTGCCTGCGTGGCCTGCTGACCGGCACGGCGCTGAGCGTGGCGTTCTTCCGCGATGCGGGCCTGGCCGCCTGGATCGCCCGCGTCCGCGACGAGGTGAAGCCGGACGCGATCTTCGTCTACTCCTCCAACATGGCGCCCTATATCCTGGACCGCCGCGACCCCGGCCAGCGTCGAATCGTGGACCTGGTGGATGTGGATTCGGAGAAATGGCGCGCCTACGCCGAAACCGCTCGCGGGCCGATGCGCTGGATCTACCGCCGCGAATGGCGGCTGATCTCGGCGCTGGAACGGCGCATCGCCATGGAGTGCGACGCCGGCACCTTCGTCTCCGCCGATGAGGCAAGGCTGTTCAACCGCCTGGTGCCCGAGGCCTCGTCGCGCACCCATGCGATCAGCAACGGCGTCGACCCCGGGTTCTTCGACCCGTCCCGCAGCTACCCGCCGCCGTTCGACATCGACCTGGCGGACCCGGCACGGGCCGATTTCGTTTTCACCGGAACGATGGACTACGCGCCGAACATCGATGCCGTGGTCTGGTTCGTGCAGGACATCCTGCCGCTGATCCGCCGCACGCTGCCAGGCGCGCGGTTCCATATCGTCGGCCACAGCCCGACCGATGGCGTGAAGCGCCTGGCCGACACGCCGGGCGTGTTCGTCACCGGCCGGGTCGCGGACGTGCGCCCCTATATCGCCCACGCCACCGCGGCGGTCGCGCCGATGCGCATCGCGCGGGGTATCCAGAACAAGGTGCTGGAAGCGATGGCCATGGCCCGCCCGGTGGTGGCGACCACCGATGCCCTGGAAGGGGTGGAGGCACAGCGAGGCGCCGAAGTGCTGCAGGCCGACGGCGTGGCGGACTTCGCGGCACTGTGCTGCCGGACGGCCGCGCCCGATTTTGCCGCCGCCATCGGCGCCGCGGCCCGGCGGCGGGTGCTCTCGGACTACATCTGGGCCGAGCGCCTGCGCGGCTTCGACCCGCTGTTCGGCCGCGCCGTGCCTCCCCCGCTCGCACAGGCAGGAGCCGCCCGATGATCGTCCGTTCCCGCGCACCGCTGCGCCTTGGCCTCGCCGGCGGCGGCACCGACGTTTCGCCCTATTGCGACCAGTACGGCGGCGCGGTGCTGAACGCCACGATCGACCTGTACGCCTACACCATCATCGAACCCGCCGATAACGGCCGTGTTCGCTTCACCGCGTCGGACATCGACGGCGAGTTCGAGGCGGCGGCCGACGAGGCGATGGAGATCGCCTATCCGCTGATCCTGCACCGCGCCGTCTACCGGCGCATCGTGCGCGACTTCAACGCCGGCAAGCCGCTACCCTGCCACATCACCACCTTCTGCGACGCTCCGCCCGGCTCGGGCCTCGGCACCTCCTCCACCATGGTGGTTTCGCTGGTGAAGGCCTTCGTCGAATGGCTGAACCTGCCGCTCGGCGAATACGAGATCGCGCATCTGGCCTTCGAGATCGAGCGCATCGACGCCGGCCTCGGCGGCGGGCGGCAGGACCAGTACGCGGCGACGTTCGGCGGCGTGAACTTCATGGAGTTCCTCGAGGCCGACCGGGTGATCGTCAATCCGCTGCGGGTGAAGAACTGGATCCTCTCGGAGATGGAAACCTCGCTGGTGCTGTTCAACAGCGGCGTGTCGCGCTCCTCGGCCAGCATCATCGAGGAACAGACCGCCAATCTCACCTCCAAAAGCGGCACCACGCTGGAGGCGATGCACGAGATCAAGGCCGACGCCTACGGCATGAAGGAGTGCCTGCTGCGCGGGGATTTCGATCGCCTGGCCGGGTTCATGCGCAAATCCTGGGACGCCAAGAAACGCCTGGCGAGCAGCATCAGCAACGAGCATATCGACACGGTGCACGCGGCGGCCATGCAAGCCGGGGCGCGGGCGGGCAAGGTGTCGGGTGCGGGCGGCGGCGGCTTCATGACGTTTCTGGTCGACCCCTCCCGCCGGGTGAACGTGATCCGCGCCCTCGGCGAGCAGGAAGGGCGGGTGATGACCTGCCACTTCACCCGCTGGGGCAGCGAGGGCTGGAAGATCTTCTGAGCCACGCCGCCCCACCGGTTACCGACGATTTTATTTTCAGGAGTGATCCGATGCAGACCGCAGATGACGATTTCGTTCAGGCCTATCTTGCCGAATCCGTGACCGCGCTTGGCGCCTTTCAGGCCGATCCCGGCTTTCAGCAGACCATGGAAGCGATGTCGGATGCCATCGTCGAGGCCTTGCGGGCCGGCAAGAAGCTGCTGATCGCCGGCAACGGCGGCAGCGCCGGGGATGCCCAGCATATTGCCGGCGAATTCATCTCCCGCCTGATGTACGACCGCGCGCCGCTGGCGGCGATCGCGCTGACGGTGGACAGCTCGGTGATGACCGCCACCGGCAACGATTATGGTTACGAGTATATCTTCGAGCGCCAGGTGCTGGGCCTCGGCCAGGAAGGCGATGTTTTTCTCGGAATCTCCACCTCCGGAAAATCGGCCAATGTGATCCGCGCCTTCGACGCGGCGCAGGAGAAGGGGCTGGTGTCGATCGGCTTCTGCGGCGCCAATGGTGGCCCTATGCGGGAGAAATGCAGCCTGCTGCTGGAAGCGCCGTCGGGCAAGACGGCGATCATCCAGCAGATCCATATTGTCGCCGCGCACATCGTCTGCGCCCTGGTGGAGCGGGCGATGTTTCCCCGCAACGCCGCCTAGGCCACACGCAGGATGCTCGATCGTTCCGTAACCGTGCGGCAATGCGCGGTGCTGGTGGGCGGCATGGGCACCCGCCTGGGGACGCTGACCGCCGCGACGCCGAAGCCGCTGCTGACCTGCGGCGACCGGCCGTTTCTGGCCTGGCTGTTGCGCGAGTTTTTGCGATTCGGCGTCGATGAGTTCTTGCTGCTGACCGGGCATCTTTCCGAGGTGGTGGAGGCTGCGTTGCCGGCGATCGCCGCGAGCCTGCCGAAGCCGGCGCGGATCACGATCTGCCGGGAGCCGGTTCGGGCCGGCACCGGCGGCGCGCTGTATCATGCGCGCGATTTGCTGGCGGACCGGTTCTGGCTGTGCAACGGCGATTCCATGCTGGACTTCAACTTCGCCCACCTGCTCGCCGACTCCGCCCGCGATCCGACCGATGTCGCCGGGCGCATCGTGCTGCGCCGGTTGGAGGACGCCTCCCGCTACGGCGTGGTGGAAACCGACGGCGACCGCATTACCGCCTTCCGCGAACGCCCCGCCGCCGGCAGTACCGGAGCCGGCAAGGCCGGCACCATCAACGCCGGCATCTACCTGTTCAACCGCTCCGTGCTCGATGACATCGCGCCCATCTGCTCGCTGGAGGCCGAGGTGATGCCCAAACTCGCCGTAAGCGGCGCCCTGCGCGGCACGGTGGGGGACGGCTATTTCATCGACATCGGCATCCCAGCCGACCTCGAGCGCGCGCAGACCGAACTGCCGGCCCGCCTGCACCGGCGCGCGCTGTTCCTGGACCGCGACGGCGTGATCAACCACGACCATGGCTGGGTCGGCACGCGCGAACGGTTCGAGTGGATGCCCGGCGCACTCGCCACCATCCGCGCCGCCTCCGACGCCGGCTGGCACGTCTTCGTCGTCACCAACCAGTCCGGCATCGCCCGCGGCCATTACGACGAAGCCCAGTTCGCCGCGCTCAGCGACTGGATGACCGACCAGATCCGCGCCGCCGGCGGCACCGTGGACGACCTGCGCTACTGCCCGTTCCACCCCGAGGCCCCGCTGGAGGCGTACCGGCAGGCGAGCGGCTGGCGCAAGCCGGCGCCGGGGATGCTGCTGGATCTGATCGCGAATTGGGAGATCGATCCGGCCCGCAGCCTGCTGATCGGCGACCAGCCCACCGACCTCGCCGCCGCGGCGGCGGC
>JBBIQA010000028.1:13187-33120 GCA_037442565.1 Rhodospirillales bacterium | reverse complement strand
TCACCCGGTCCCCGCCCAACGCGGGGGCTCCGCCGCTCCGCGAGGGTTCGCGCAGCGGCGTAATTTGCGTTTGAGGGTTCGATCGTGTTCGAGGCGCTATCCGACAAGCTTTCCGGGGTCTTCGACAAGCTGCGCCGCAGAGGCGCGCTGAGCGAAGCCGACGTCACCGAGGCGCTGCGCGAGGTTCGGCTGGCGCTGCTGGAGGCCGACGTCGCGCTGGAAGTGGTGCGCGACTTCATCGCCAAGGTGCGTGAGCGCGCCGTCGGCGTGGAGGTTCTGCGCTCGGTCTCCCCCGGCCAGCAGGTCGTCAAGATCGTCAATGACGCGCTGATCGAGGCGCTGGGCGGCGCCGGCGCGGTCGAGATCAACCTCCATGCGGTGCCGCCGGTCGCCATCCTGATGGCCGGCCTGCAAGGCTCGGGCAAGACCACCACGGCCGGCAAGCTGGCGCTCAGGCTAAAGGACAAGCAACGGAAAAAGGTGCTGCTGGCCAGCCTGGATACCCAGCGCCCGGCCGCGCAATTGCAGCTCCAGCAGCTCGCCGAACGGGCGGGCGTGGCCAGCCTGGAGATCATCCCCTTCCAGTCGCCGGTGCAGATCGCCCGGCGCGCGATGGAAACGGCACGGCGCGAGGTGTTCGACGTCGTGATCCTCGATACGGCCGGGCGCCTGTCGATCGACGAAGCACTGATGGCGGAGGTGAAGGAAATCCGCGACGCCACCAGCCCGGCGGAGACGCTGCTGGTGGTCGACGCGATGACCGGCCAGGACGCGGTGAACACCGCCCGCGCCTTCAACGAGGCGCTGGGCGTCACCGGCATCGTGATGACGCGGATGGACGGCGACGCCCGCGGTGGCGCCGCGCTCTCCATGCGCGCGATCACCGGCGCGCCGATCAAGCTGACCGGCACTGGCGAGAAGCTGGACGCGTTGGAGGATTTCCACCCCGAGCGGGTGGCCGGGCGCATCCTGGGCATGGGCGACATTGTCGGCCTGGTGGAGCGCGCGGCCGAGACCATCGATCAGGCGGAGGCCGAAAAGCTCGCCAAGAAGATGGCGAAGGGCACCTTCGACCTGGAGGACTATGCCAGCCAGCTGAAGCAGATCGGCAAGATGGGCAGCATCTCCGGCATTCTCGGCATGCTGCCGGGGATCTCGAAGGTGAAGGCGCAGATGGCGGACGCCAATCTGGATACCGCGATCCTGAAGCGTCAGGCGGCGATCATCTCGTCGATGACGGCGAAGGAGAAGCGTCAGCCGGAAATCCTGAAAGCCAGCCGGAAGAAGCGGATCGCGGCTGGTTCCGGCACGTCCGTGCAGGAAGTGAACAAGCTGCTGAAGCAGTTCGACGACATGTCCGCGATGATGAAGCGGATGAGCAAAATGGGACAGAAGGGGCTGATGCGGAACGGTTTGTCCGCCCTGATGCCCAAAGGAATGCCCGGCGGCGGTCGCCGGCCATTCTGAACCGAACCACCGACCAATTTCTCAGGAGAAGCTAGAAGATGGGTCTCAAGATCAGGCTTGCCCGCGCGGGTGCGAAGAAGCGTCCGTACTACCACATCGTCATCGCCGACAGCCGCAGCCCGCGCGACGGCCGTTTCATCGAGCGCGTCGGCAGCTACAACCCGATGCTGCCGGCCGAGCACGCGGACCGGATTCGCCTGCAGGGCGAGCGCATCACCCATTGGATGAGCCAGGGAGCCGTCGCCACCGACCGCGTGGCGCGCTTCCTCGGCAAGGCCGGCCTGGCGCCGATGCCCGCGTTCCGCGAGCAGCCGCTGCAGTCCGCGCCGAAGAAGAAGGCGCAGGAACGCGCCAAGGCCGCCGCGGCCGCCGCTGGCTAAGTAGGCAATGCCGGACAGCAACATCCTGCTGGGGGTTATCGGCCGGCCGCACGGTGTGCGCGGGCTCGTGCATGTCACGAGCTATACCGCCGATCCCGACGACCTTACCGCGTACGGAGTGCTCTCCGACGCGAAGGGGCGGGAATTCGCGCTGTCCTGGCGGGCCGAGGGCGTGGCCGAGGTGAGCGAGATCGTGGCCGGGCGGGCGGTGAAGGTCACCGACCGCGAGGCCGCCGCGCGGCTGACCAACACCAGGCTCTACATCGCGCGCGAGAAACTGCCGCCCGCCGGGGAGGACGAGTTCTACCTCGCCGACCTGATCGGCGTCGCCGCGGTCGACACGGCCGGCGCGCCGCTTGGCCGGGTGGCGGTGGTGCACGACTATGGCGCCGGCACCAGCCTGGAGATCGTTCGCGAAGGCGGCGACAGCCTGCTGGTCCCGTTCACCCGCGCGGCGGTGCCGGAAGTGGACCTGGCCGCCGGCCGTCTGGTGGTGAACCCGCCGGACGAAATCGTCGTGCCCGAACGCTCGGAAGCGGCCGAATGAGTGCCTGGCGCGCATCGGTGCTGACGCTGTTCCCGGAAATGTTTCCGGGTCCGCTCGGGCAGTCGCTGGCCGGGCGGGCGATGGCGTCCGGCCTGTGGTCGCTGGACGCGGTGCAGATCCGCGACTTCGCGACCGACCGGCACCGCACCGTGGACGACACGCCGTTCGGCGGCGGGGCGGGCATGGTGCTGCGGGCGGATATCGTTGATCTGGCCTGTGCGTCGGTCGCCGATGATCGTCCCAGGGTGTTTCTGACGCCCAGGGGCCGGCCGTTCACCCAGGCGGATGCGCGTCGGTTCGCTGCCGGGCCCGGCGTGGTGCTGCTGTGCGGTCGCTACGAGGGCGTCGATCAGCGCGCGATCGAGGCCCGGGACTGGGAGGAGATCTCCATCGGCGACTATGTGCTGTCGGGCGGCGAGGTCGCGGCGCTGGTGCTGTTGGATGCCTGCGTGCGGCTGTTGCCCGGCGTGATGGGCGCGGCCGAAAGTGCCGTGGAGGAAAGTTTCTCCCCCCGCCATCACGGCGAGCTGCTGGAATACCCGCACTATACCCGCCCGGCCGAATGGCAGGGGCGCTGCGTGCCGGCGGTGCTGCTGTCGGGCGACCATGGCGCGGTCGCGGCCTGGCGGCAGTCGCAGGCGGAGAAGATCACGCGCGAGCGCCGGCCCGATCTGTGGGCACGCTACGTGGCTCGACCCGAAGGCGACAAGGCCCAAGGCCAGAAGGATGGCGGCGGGCAGACAGTTTTTGCAAATCAGGCATCGGTTGCCACTCGGGCAGCCGCGCCTTAAGGGATCAGGACAGAGGACAGAACCATGAACATCATCCAGCAATACGAAGCCGAAGAGATCGCTCGCCTGAGCGCGCTGCGTGCGGTGCCCGACTTCGCCCCCGGCGACACGCTGCGCGTGGCGGTGAAGGTCGTCGAGGGCGAGCGCTCCCGCGTGCAGAACTTCGAGGGCGTCTGCATCGCGCGGTCCAACAAGGGCCTGAACAGCAACTTCACCGTGCGCAAGATCAGCTACGGCGAGGGTGTGGAACGCGTGTTCCCGCTGTATGCGCCGACCATCGCGGAAATCGCCGTGGTGCGCCGCGGCGATGTGCGCCGCGCGAAGCTGTATTATCTGCGGGGCCGCTCGGGCAAGTCCGCGCGCATCGCCGAGAAGGCGCGCGTGGTGGTGCCGGTGACCGGCGCGCCCGCGACGGCGAAAACGGAGGCCCCTGCCGCCGAATAAGGCCGGCCGGGCTTGATTGGATGAAGGGGGAGACAACGAGATGACCGGTACCGCACCAAGAACGCTGTTCGACAAGATCTGGGACAGCCACGTCGTGGAGCAACTCGGGGATGGCACCGCCATTCTCTACATCGACCGGCATCTCGTGCACGAGGTGACCAGCCCGCAGGCCTTCGAGGGGTTGCGGCTGGCCGGGCGCAAGCTGCGCCGCCCCGACGCGACGATCGCTGTGGCCGACCACAACATCCCCACCGTGGGGTCGCGGCGGCCAGCGGACATCAAGGAAGAGGACAGCCGCATCCAGGTGGAAACCCTGGAGCGCAACGTCGTCGAGTTCGGCGTGCCCTATATCCCGATCCTGGATGAGCGCCAGGGCATCGTGCACATCATCGGCCCGGAGCTGGGGATCTCCCTGCCGGGCACGACCATCGTCTGCGGCGACAGCCATACGTCCACCCATGGCGCCATGGGCGCGCTGGCGTTCGGCATCGGCACGTCCGAGGTCGAGCACGTGATGGCGACGCAGAGCCTGCTGCAGAAGCCGGCCAAGAACATGCTGGTGCAGGTGAACGGCAAGCTCGGCGCCGGCGTGACCGCGAAGGACCTGGTGCTGGCGATCATCGGCCAGATCGGCACCGCCGGCGGCAACGGCCACGTGATCGAATATGCCGGCGAGGCGATCCGCGGCCTGGACATGGCCGGGCGCATGACCGTCTGCAACATGTCGATCGAGGCCGGCGCGCGTGCCGGGCTGATCGCGCCGGATGAAACAACCTTCGCCTATATCAAGGGCCGGCAGTACGCCCCGCAAGGCGAGGCGTTCGACCGGGCGGTGGAATACTGGCGCACGCTCGCGTCCGACCCCGGCGCCCATTACGACACCGTGGTGGAGATCGAGGCGCACGGCATTGCCCCGATGGTTACCTGGGGAACCAACCCGGAAGCCGTGGTGCCGATCAACGGCACCGTGCCCGACCCCGCGAACGAAACCGACGAGGGCACGCGCGCCCAGCTCGAACGCATGGTCCAGTATATGGGCCTGATGCCGGGCCAGCGGCTGGACACTCTGCCGGTTGACGTCGTGTTCATCGGCAGCTGCACCAATGGCCGGATCGAGGACATTCGCGCCGCCGCCGCGATCGCCAAGGGCCGCAAGGTCGCCCCGGGCGTGCAGGCGCTGGTGGTGCCCGGCTCCGGTCTGGTCAAGAAGCAGGCCGAGCAGGAAGGCCTGGCGGCGATCCTGCTCGAAGCCGGTTTCGAATGGCGCGATCCGTGCTGCTCGATGTGCCTCGGCATGAACCCGGACAAGTTGACGCCGGGCCAGCGCTGCGCCAGCACGTCGAACCGCAATTTCGAGGGCCGTCAGGGCATCGGCGGGCGCACGCATCTGTGCTCCCCGGCGATGGCCGCCGCCGCCGCCGTGACCGGGCGGCTGACCGATGTTCGCGCGCTGAGCTGAGAGCAGGGGAGGGGACGATGGAGAAATTCACTACCACCACCGGTGTTGCCGCGGCGCTGCCGCTGGCCAATATCGACACCGACAAGGTCATTCCGGCCCGATTCCTGAAGACCATCAAGCGCACCGGCCTCGGCGTGCACCTGTTCGATACGCTGCGCTACGATGCGGAGGGCAAGGAACGGCCCGACTTCGTGCTCAATCAGGAACCATTTCGAAAAGCCGAAATCCTGATCGCGTTCGAGAATTTCGGCTGCGGCTCCTCACGCGAGCACGCACCCTGGGCGCTGCTCGATTTCGGCATACGCTGTATCATCGCGCCGGACTTCGCCGATATCTTCTTCAACAACTCGTTCAAGAACGGCATCCTGCCGATCCGCCTGCCGCGCCATATCTGCGAACAGCTGATGGACGACACCCGCATGGGCGGCAATGCGCGCATCACCGTGGACCTTGCCCGCCAGGTCGTCGTCCGCCCCAACGGCGAGGAAATCCCGTTCGAGATCGACCCGTTCCGCAAGCATCTGCTGCTGAATGGCCTCGATGATATCGGCCAGACGCTGCAGCACGCGACCGAGATCGACCAGTATGAAGCGCAGCGTCGCGCCAACCAGCCCTGGCTGCCGGCGATTACCGGCGTCTGAAACAACAGGACAATCAAAATGCCGTCGAACAAGAAACTCCTGATCCTTCCCGGCGACGGCATCGGCCCTGAGGTCATGCGCGAAGTGCGCCGTGTCATCGACTGGATGGACCGCCGGCGCATGGTGTCGTTCGACGTGTCCGAGGATCTCGCCGGCGGCGCCTCGATCGACGCGCGCGGCACTCCTATCACCGATGAGACGATGGAGAAGGCGCGCACCACCGACGCCATCCTGTTCGGCTCCGTCGGCGGGCCGAAATGGGACAAGCTCGGCTTCGACATGCGCCCGGAGATCGCCATCCTGCGGCTGCGCAAGGAGCTCGACCTGTTCGCCAACCTGCGCCCGGCGATCGTGCTGGACCCGCTGGTGGATGCCTCCACGCTCAAGGCGGAGGTGATCCGGGGCCTGGATCTGATGATCGTGCGCGAGAGCACCGGCGGCATCTATTTCGGCGAGCCGCGTGGCGTGGAAACCCTGCCCAACGGGGAGAAGCGTGGCTTCGACACGGAGACCTACACCACCAGCGAGATCGAGCGCGTTTCGCGCGTCGCCTTCGAACTGGCACGCAAGCGCGCAAAGGACGGCGTGGCGAAGCTGTGTTCGGTCGAGAAGGCCAATGTGATGCAGTCCGGCCTGTTCTGGCGCCAGACGGTCACCGCCCTGCACCAGCGCGAATACGCCGATGTGCAGCTGACGCACATGTACGCGGACAATTGTGCCATGCAGCTGGTGCGTAACCCACGCCAGTTCGACGTGATCGTCACCTCCAACATCTTCGGGGACCTGCTGTCCGACCTGGCCTCCATGCTCACGGGCAGCCTGGGCATGCTGCCCTCCGCGACGCTCGGGGCGCCCGACGCCACCGGGCGCCGTCATGCCCTGTACGAACCGATCCACGGCTCGGCGCCCGACATCGCCGGCAAGGGGATCGCCAATCCGCTGGCGCAAATCCTCAGCTTCGCGATGCTGCTGCGCTATTCCTTCGACATGACGGAGGATGCGGCGCTGATCGAGCGCGCCTGCACCAACGTGCTGGCGAGCGGCCTGCGCACGGCGGACGTGATGGCGCCGGGCACCGCCAAGGTCGGCACGTCCGTGATGGGCGAGGCGCTGCTGCGCGAACTGGACAAGCTGGCGGCATGAGCCATTCCCGCCGCACGGCCCCGCTATTTGGCAAGGGGAGAAGATAAGCCCTTGCCGGCTGGCGACGGTTCGGTTACACCGCCGCTCCTCGGTTGCGCCCGTAGCTCAATTGGATAGAGCACCAGACTACGAATCTGGGGGTTGGAAGTTCGAGTCTTTCCGGGCGCGCCATTTCTGCCATTAGCCGTTTCCGCCATTATTTGACCGCTTTATTGAAGCACGGTCCCTTCAGATCGAAACATCGAACTGAAAAAACATTAACATGTGCTTCACCCTTCCATTCTCTATATGGCGTGCTCGTGTCTGTGGGGGCGTTGGACAATGCTGGGTTCCTGAGCTTCCCGATCTGGACTTGCCGATCTGGACTGCCCGATCCCGTCAGGTTGCTGGGCATGAACATAAAAATAACCGCTTGCTCCGGCTGACCGAGGGTCAATGTCTCGCCCACTGAATTCGCCGACGAAGCTCACCGCCGCGCGCATCGCCGCGTCCCGGGTTGCCTCGTCCGATAACCGCCGGGCGGTATCGGCGGCCAGCACGGCTCTGCTGCTGCTGACCCTCGGCGTCGTGCTGTTCACCGTGCTGCGCCTGCCGCTGAAGGACGACGTGGCCTGGCTGCTGTATGTCGCGCGGCGCTGGATGGCGGGGCGCGAACTGTATGTCGACCTCGTCGAGGTCAATCCGCCGCTGATCGTCTGGATCTCCGCAATTCCGATCCGCATCGCCGCCTGGCTCGGCATCCAGCCGGAGCGGGTGGCGATGCCGTTCTTCATGGCCGCGGTGCTGGGTTGCGGCTTCTGGGCCGCGTGCCTGCTGCGCGGCTATGCCAGCGATGCGAGGCACGGGCTGTTCGCCGACCGGCTGCCGGTATTCGCCGCTCTGGGCACCGTGCTGCTGGCGGTGCCGGGGATGGAGCTCGGCCAGCGCGAGCATCTCTTGCTGGCCGCCGGACTGCCCTATCTGGTGCTGTTCGCCCGCTCGCTCGGGGGGCATCGCCCAGCCTGGCCGATCGCTGTGGCGGCGGGCGTCCTGGCCGGCCTCGGCTGCGCCCTGAAGCCGCGCTACGCAGCGGTGTTCGTGGCGCTGGAGGCGCTGGCGCTGCTGCGTGGCCTGCCGCTGTTTCGGCTGATGCCGCTGGTGGCGGCCGCCACGCTGGCGACCTATGGCGGCGCCGTGCTGCTGTTCTGCCCGAATTACCTGCGCCGCGCGGTGCCGCTGGCCCTGGCGCTCTACGGCGCCACCGACGTGCCGTTCCTGCAACTGCTGGCCGACAGCCAAAGGCTGCTGCTCGGCCAGCTGGTGGCGCTGGGGCTATGGTTCTGGAGCCGGCGCTGGCTGCCCGAGCGCGACCTGGTGCTGACGCTGGTGCTGTTCGCCCTGGTGTCGACCGTGGTGTGCTTCATCGACGGCAAGGACTGGTACTACCACCGCCTGCCGGCGACCATCACGACGATCCTCGCACTGATCCTGTGGATCACCTCGGCGATCGTGCATCGCCACTCCGCGCCGCAGGGCAAGCCGCGCAACAGCTTGCTGCCGATGCTGCTGGCGGGGGCGGCGATCGCCGTTTTCGCCGTGACCACCTTCCAGCGGCTGGAGCCGGACGTGGAAGCCGCGGTGCAGCCGGAACACTCCACCGTCATGCGCCTGGAACAGATCGTGCGGGAGAACCACGCCCGCCGCTACATCGCCTTCTCTGAATGGATCGCGCTGGGCTTTCCCGTCGTGAACAGCACCGGCGTCGGCTGGACCTCGCGGTTCGACTCGATGTGGGCGCTGAAGGGCGAGCTGTGGCGGGTGAAATTCGATCCGGCGGCCGAGAAGCAGTTTCCGGTGCGCCACTGGGTCGCGCGGGATTTTGTCACCGGCTGCCCCGATCTCGCGGTCGTCGACCTGCGCGAGGGCATTAACTACATCGCCGTGCTGAGCGCGTCGGATAAGGATTTCGCCCGGGCCTGGGCGCGCTACCGGCTGATCGACAGCTTCGATGGCCTGGAAGTCTACAAGCGTCACGACGCCGGCTGCGTCGATCCTCCGCCTACCTGACGGATCGCGGCGGCCGGTTCGCCACGCCTTGCAGGTTCAGCCGGGCTCGCAGGAATGGCCGAGGGTGGAAAGGCCTTCCTCCAGATACTCCGGCAGCGTCGGCATGCCCATGAGATAGGCGGCGGAATGCGCATGGTGACGCTCCCGCGCCAGGACCTTCGCTGCCTCCCATTCCTCCGGCCCGAAGTCGCCGCGGCCCACCCAGGCCAGGGCGATCAGGTCGACGACCTCGTCCACGTTGAGGTCGTCGATCGCCTGGCGCAGTTCGTCCTCGGTGGGGTCATCTGGGTAGTCCTGCAGGATTTCGCTCTCGTCGCTGTCAATCGGATTGGAGCCGGGATCGGGCTCGACCGGATCCACCTTGACGTCGAATTCGCGCGCCTTGGCGATGATGTAGCAGACCGTGTCGGCGCTGATGTTCAGTTCGACCGGGTCGTTCTGATAGTCCCTGGCCATTGGCCTCTCCTGCGGGCTCGGTGTGTGCCGGGCTCAGCCCGGCTCGCTGACCAGGCCGGCTCGCTGACCGGCGCGCCGGTCAGAGCGGATGCGCCGGGCCGGGATGATGCGTCCCGAGCTTGACCACGCTGCTGGCCTGCGGCCCTTTTTCGCCCTCGCCCGGATGCAGGACGAAGCGCACCTCGTCGCCGACCTTCAACTGATCGAAGTGATTGCCGACCACGGCATTGCGATGGAAATACACTTCCGTGCCATCGGGCGATTCGAGGAAGCCGTAATCCTGTTCGGCGATCAGCTTGGAGACGCGGCCGAGATCCGGCACGTCATGCTGCTTGATGGTGCCGCGCTGGGTGCGGGCGTAGTCCTCCAGCTGCCGGCGGGCGGCGTCGAACGCGTCGCGGACGGCGACATGGGCGTCCTCATGCGCGTGATCGGCTTCCGGATCGCGGGAGATCACGATCTCCCGCCCGGGCACCCGCAGTACCAGGCGGATGCCGAAGACATTGCCCTTGTGATGACGCCGATGGCCCTTCTCGACGACCACGCGGCACGACGTGATCCGCGGGTGGAACTGTTCCAGTTCGGCCAGCCGGGCGCGGATACGATCCTCCAACGCCTCCGACTTGTCCATGTTGCGGAAGGTGATCTCGGTTGCAAGCTCCACGCTGCCCTCCTCTTGCGTTGGGAGAAGGCTACGCTGACGCCGGGAACCTTTCGTTGACTCAGATCAACAACCCACGGCCACGCCTGAGCGTCCCGGCGGCAGAGCACGCCGCCGCGACGGTCGGGCGTTCACGGCGTGACGGTGAAGGGCGTGGACATGCCCGCCATGTAGTGGCTGGCCTGGTTGCAAAGCAGCAGGTAGTTGCCCGGCTTCAGGGTGACCGTCAGCTTGCCGGATTTCCCCGGGTCGAGTTCCGACACCTCACCGAGGCTCTTGATCTTCGCTTCGATGATCCGCTGTGTCTTGGCGTCGTAGGGCAGGGCCTTCCCGTCGGCCGGCTTGCGGATCAGGATCATTTCATGCACCAGCCCCTTGGACTCGTTGGTGTCCTGGAATGTGACCATCCCGGCCTTCACGGTGTTCGGGGTGGCGGTCATCATCATGCCCGACACGGAACTGCCCGTGCTCGGGTCCATCAGGGCGACCTTCACGGTCGTATTGGCGAAAGCCGGCGCGGCGAAGCCGACGGCCATCCCAAGCAGCGTGCCGGCGAACGATAGGGTGCAAAGGCTTTGAAGCATCCGGTTATGGCGCATCGTGAGTCCAGACCTTTCCAATGTGACCGGTCCTTCCGGATCGGCGATCCCGTTGCCGCTTAAAGCGGGCATTGCGGTTTGTCAGCGGCAGAAAACCTCGCATTGCATGGGGTAGGGCACAAGGGGGTGCCATATTTTACAAAGAAAGTCGCAAGTTGGCTGGCTGGGGTTATTTGACCTGTCGCGCGGGCTGTTTGGTGACGAATAACAATATTTGATAAATTTAAAACAATTCCGAGAATTACGATTACATAATATCGTATCGCATGGACGAAAATTAAGGCCGTTGCCCCAAGGCAGGTCCGCTGCCGGTCCACGATCGGCCCGACGGCAGCCAGCTGCCCCGGCCGATGCGAAAGCGGCAGGATTTGCCGCGCGACCGGTGCGCGCCTAAATCGGTGCGTTCATTCGCGGGAGAGACGGACATGGCGGCATTGGCGGGCAAGATCGTGATCATGACGGGCGGCAGCCGGGGTATCGGCGCGGCTGCCGCGCTGGCGTTGGCGCGGGAAGGCGCGGCCCTGATGATCACGTCGCGCGATGCCGCCGCATCCGCCAAGGTCGCCGCCGAGATCGTCGCCGGCGGCGGCCGGGCCGTTTCCATGGCGTCGGACGTGTCGGATTTCGCCTCCGTCACTGCCCTGGTGGCGCGGACCGAGGCTGAACTCGGGCCGGTTGACGTGCTGGTCAACAACGCCGGCGTCATCGAGCCGATCGCCGGCATCGCCGAGGCCGATCCGGCCGCCTGGGCGCGCAACATCCAGATCAACCTGGTCGGTGCCTTTCATGGCGTGCGCGCCGTGCTGCCGGGCATGATCGCGCGCGGCGGCGGCACGATCATCAACATCTCCTCGGGCGCCGCGCACCGCCCGCTGGAAGGCTGGAGCGCCTACTGCACCGGCAAGGCGGGCCTGGCGATGATGACGCGGGCGATCGCGCTGGAGACGGCGGAGCGGAAGATCCGCGTGTTCGGCTTCGCGCCGGGCACCGTCGATACCGATATGCAGGTGCTGATCCGCGCCTCCGGCGTCAATATCATCAGCCAGATCCCGCGCGCCGACCTGGCGCCGGTGGATCATCCCGCCCGGGCGCTGGTCTATCTGTGCACCCCGGCGGCGGACGACCTGGCGGGCAGTGAGCTGTCGCTGCGTGATGACGCGTTGCGCGCGCGGATCGGGCTTGCCTGAATTCCCGGCGGACAGTGCCGTCCGCGTGAACGCGCCGGCGGCGCCGCGGTTCCCGATTTCCGTGCTGGCCGCCGCGGGGTTCGCGTCCGGTGCCGGGATCCGGCTGCTCGACCCGCTGTTGCCGCTGGTCGCGGCGGATGCCGGCATCACCGTCGCGGCCGCCAGCGTGATCGTGGCCGGATTCATGTTGCCCTACGGGCTTGGCCAGCTGGTCACCGGCCCGCTCGGGGATCGCTTCGGCAAGGTGCGAGTCGCCGGCTGCGCGCTGTTCCTGTACGGGCTGGCGCAGTTCGCCTGCGCCTTCGCGCCGGGCCTGCCCCTGTTGATCGCGTCCCGGGCGCTGTCGGGCCTGTTCGCCGGCGCGATCATTCCGCTGCTACTGGCGCATATCGGCGACACCGTTCCATACAACGAACGCCAGGAGACGATCGGCCGCTTCCTCACCGGGATGGTGATGGCACAAATGCTGACCGGGCCGATCGCCGGGATCGTCGGCGAGTTCGCCGGTTGGCGGGGCGCCTTCGCGGTGCTGGGTTTGCTGGCGGTGGGGGTCAGCGCGCTGATCGCGTCCCGTTTCGGCAAGACCTTGTGGCGGATGCCGCCAGCGGGCGGCGCCAGGGGGCAGGGGGTCTTCGCATTCGTCCGGCTGTTTGGCCATGCCGGAGCGCGCCAGCTGCTGATCGCGGCCTTCTTTGACGGGTTTCTGCTGTTCGGCGGCGCGTTTCCCTATGTCGGGTCTTTCCTCATCCAGCAATTCGGCCTGACGGCCGCGCGCTCGGGGCTGGTGGTCGCCGGATTCGGCCTCGGGGCATTCGTCTACACGCGCATCGCCCGGCGCCTGATCCGGCGAATGGGGGAGGGTGGGCTGCTGCTGACCGGCGGGGCAGGCCTCGCGGCCGGCGTGGCCCTGCTGGCGGTGGTACCGGACTGGCATGCGGTGGTGGCGATCCAGCTGCTGCTGGGGATGCTGTTCTACATGTTCCATGGCGTGCTGCAGGCGCGCGCGACCGAGGTGATGCCTGAGGCCCGCGGCACCGCGGTGGCCGCCTTCGCGCTGGCGCTGTTCCTCGGCCAGACGGCGGGCTCGCTGGCCTTCGGGACGGTGCTGGCGCTGGCCGGCTACCGCACCGCTTTCGCCGCGGTTGCCGCCGGGGTGCTGATGCTGGCGTTCTGGACCTGGTCGGCGACACGGCGCGCCAGCTGACGAGCGGGACGTAACGCGCCTGATTGGACCGCGTTCCGGATTGGCCACTTGAACGGCGCGGGGAATTGGGGATTATGCAGACATCGTGCCGGGGCGTTCCCCTCGGCGGTTTACGCATGGGTTTGGTATGAGCAGCGATTCGCACGCAGCAATCCCCACGAGCTTTCAGAGTTCGGGGATCAAGCAGCCTTATCATCTGGTAGATCCGAGCCCGTGGCCGATCGTCGGCGCGCTTGGCGCCGCAATGACGGTACTGGGCATCGCCGTCGCCGCGCATTTCCACAACTTCATCCTGCTGGGCCTCGGCCTGGCCGTCGTTCTGGCGGTGATGTTCTTCTGGTGGCGCGACGTCATCCGCGAGAGCCGCACGCCGGGCATGCACGGCCCGCTGGTCCGCCTGGGCCTGCGCTACGGCATGATGCTGTTCATCGCCAGCGAGGTGATGTTCTTCGTTGGCTTTTTCTGGGCCTATTTCAACTTCCTGCTGCTGCCGGAGACCGTCAGCACCGCGACCGGCGTGCTGAACACGACCTGGCCCCCGCCGGGCGTGACCACGTTCGACCCGTTCCACCTGCCGCTGCTGAACACGATGATCCTGCTGCTGTCGGGCACCACCGTCACCTGGGCGCATCACAGCCTGCTGCATGGCGACCGCAAGGGCCTCACCACCGGCCTGCTGCTTACCGTGCTGCTGGGCCTGACCTTCACCATGTGCCAGGCGATCGAGTATTCGGAGGCCCCGTTCAAGTTCGTCAATGGCGGCATCTACTCCTCGGTGTTCTTCCTGGCGACCGGCTTCCACGGCTTCCACGTCATCGTCGGCACGCTTTTCCTGTTGGTCTGCTGGTTCCGGGCCCGCGCAGGCCAGTTCACGCCGGAGCGGCATTTCGGCTTCGAGGCGGCAGCCTGGTACTGGCACTTCGTGGACGTGGTGTGGCTGTTCCTGTTCGTCTGCATCTACTGGTACGGCGCCGGTCCGTTGGAAGCGAATGTCGGCGGCTAGCCGGCCCCGGGTCGTGCCAATCTCTTGACCCAGGCTCCGGAAAGCGCTCCGCCGGTTTCCTTGCTGCAGGCCGCTCTCCTGTGCCGCTGTCCACGTTGCGGCCAGGGGGCGGTGTTTTCAGGCCTGCTGACGGTCCGGGACCGCTGTTCGGTCTGCGGTCTTGATCTCAGCAAGCATGATGCCGGCGATGGCCCGGCCGTCGCGGTGATCCTGCTGCTGGGGGCCCTGGTGGTTGGGCTGGCCTTCTGGGTGGAGTTTCGTTTCTCCCCCCCGCTATGGGTGCACGCGGTCATCTGGCCGCTGTTCACGATCCCGGTGGCGATCCTGATGATGCGGCCGCTGAAGGCCGCTCTGGTGGCGCTGCAGTATCGCCATCGCCCGGTGCAATCCGAGACAGACGAAGAATGACGACTTCCGGCGGCCGTTGGCGCCGATTGCGGATCCCCGCCGTGACCGCGGCGCTGATGCTGGCCCTGACCTGTGGCCTGGGGATCTGGCAGTTGCAGCGCCTGGACTGGAAGACGGCGCTGCTGGCCGGCATCGACCGCGCGGAATCCTCGCCGGCGATTCCCTTGCCGGCCGATCCGCCGGTGTTCGCCAAGGTGCGCGCCGAGGGCACGTGGCTGGCGGGCCGCTACGCCCTGTATGGCGCCGATGTTTCCGATACGCCCACCGGTCCGAGAATGGGCGCGCGGCTCATTATGGCCCTGCAACGCGATGGCGGGGCGCCGCCGGTGCTGGTGGATCGCGGCTGGGTGCCGATCGAGCGCGCCGACGACGTCGCCGCGGACGGGGGGCGCGCGGCGGTCGAGGGCTATATTCGCCTGCCCGCCCGGCCCGGACTGTTCTCGCCGGCCGACGATCCGCCGCTGCACCGCTTCTACACCCTTGATCCCGCCGCCATCGGGCCGTCGCTGGGCCTGGGGAAGGTGGCGCCCTTCGTGCTGGTGGCGATGGGGCCGGCCCGGACTGGACGGTATCCGCAGCCGGCGCAGCGCCTGCCGCGGCCGCCGAATGACCATCTTTCCTATGCGATCACCTGGTTCAGCCTGGGTCTCGCGCTGGTGGTGATCTTCGTCATCTACGCCCGCAAGGTGCTTCGCGCATGAACGCTTCCGCCAACGCCGCCTACGACCGCCTGGCCGCCCGCTTCGCACGCATCGCCACCATCGGCGAGGCTCAGGCCATGCTCGGCTGGGACGCGGCGGCGATGATGCCGCCGGGCGGCGGCGCGGCGCGCGGCGACCAGCTGGCCGTGCTGGCCGGCCTGTCCCATGCCCTGCTGACCGAGCCGGCGGTGGCGGAAGATATCGCCGAGGCGTCGTTGCGCCCTGAACCAGATCCCTGGCGCGCCGCCAACCTGGATCTGATCCGCCATGCGCATACCCGCGCCACGGCTCTGCCGGCCGATCTGGTGGAGGCGCAGGCGCGCGCCAGCTCGGCCTGCGAGAAGGTGTGGCGCGACGCGCGGACGAATTCCGATTTCGCCAGCGTACGCCCGTTTCTGGCGGAGGTGGTGCATCTGGTCCGCCAGTCCGCGGCGGCGCTGTCGCCTGCCCTTGGCCTGCCGCCGTACGATGCCCTGATGGACGGCTACCAGCGCGGCATCACCGCCGCCGACGTGGCCCCGATATTCGCCGATTACGAGGTTTTTCTGCGCGCCGCGCTGCCGCTGGCGCTGGAACTGCAGGCCAGCCGACCGGCGCCGGTTCGCCCCCAGGGACCGTTCCCCGAAGCGGCTCAGGAGGTGCTGTGCCGGCGCATGTCGGCGCTGGTGGGCCTTGATTACGCCCATGCGCGGCTCGATCGTTCCACCCACCCGTTCTGCGGCGGCACGGCGACGGATGTGCGCATCACCACCCGCTACGACACCGCCGATTTCGCCCAGAGCCTGCTCGGCGTGCTGCACGAAACCGGGCACGCTATGTACGAGCGCGGCCTGCCGGAGGCGTTCCGCCGCCAGCCGGTCGGCGAGGCCGCGGGCATGGCGGCGCATGAGAGCCAGTCCCTGATCGTGGAGATGCAGGCCAGCCGGTCCGATGCGTTCCTGGGCTTTCTCGGGGCCGAGCTGCACGCCACCTTTGGCGGCGATCCCGCGCCGTACCGGGCGGAAAACCTGGCGCGGCTGTGGCGGCGGGTCGGGCGGGGGCTGATCCGCGTCGACGCCGACGAGATGACCTATCCCGCCCACGTGATCCTGCGCTTCCGCCTGGAGCAGGCGCTGATCGGCGGCGATCTGGCGGTGGCCGATCTGCCGGGGGCGTGGAACGATGGCCTGGACGCGCTGCTGGGGATCCGCCCGCCCGACGACGCGCAGGGCTGTTTGCAGGATATCCACTGGTACGACGGCGCGTTCGGCTATTTCCCCAGCTACACGCTGGGCGCGATGGCCGCCGCCCAGCTGATGGCCGCGGCACGGCGCGGCGTGCCGGGCCTGGACACGGCCCTGGCGAAGGGCAACCTGGCGCCGCTGATGGGCTGGCTGCGTGCCAAGGTGCACGGCGTCGGCAGCCTGCTGGCCTTCAACGACCTGATGCGCGCCGCCACCGGCAAGCCGCTCGACCCCGCCGATTTCACCGCGCATCTGACCGAGCGCTATCTTTCCTGAAGGAACGGGAGAACGGGATGCTGGAATTGCGGCCGAACTGCGAGAACTGCGACTGCGACCTGCCGCCGGACAGCCTGCGGGCGCGGATCTGCAGCTTTGAATGCACCTTCTGCGCCGATTGCGCCGACGGTCCGCTCGGGGGGCGCTGCCCGAATTGCGGCGGCGAGATGCTGCGCCGCCCGATCCGTCCGGCCGCGATGCTGGCGCGGTTTCCGGCCTCCATTACGCGCAAGACCCGGCCGCCGGGCGCGACCCGGCTTGCCTGACCGGCCAATTCGGGCGATCAGGGCGCCGATGAACGATTTTCGGCGAAAGACGATGGCACGATGATCCGGACACGCTTGGTTCTGTTGACTTTGCTTGGCGCGCTCGCGGCCTGCGGTGCGCCCGAACCACCCCCCGCGCCACCGAAGCCGAAACCGAGCGGGACCATCGACGGACTCTACCGCGGCACCAGTACCCGATTCATGGCGGAGGCCAGATCCTGCCCGCATCCTGGCCTGGTGCGGTTCCAGGTGGTCAACGGCATGTTCAATTACCGCCTGAACGGACCGATCACGGTCGAGGCCACGGTCGACCCCGACGGTACCGTCACCGGAGATGCTGGCGGCTTTACCCTGCGTGGCGACTGGGATGGGCAGAAACTGGAAGGCGATGTCGTCAGCATCACCTGCGCGCTGCATTTCCGTGCCGTGAAGCGAAATTAGCCTTCCCCCTCGCTCCACCCCTCTTTCGTCCCTAGACTGAGCCCCATGCGATATATTTCGACACGCGGCCTGACCGCCGCCGGCACCGTTGCTCCGACCCGCGATTTCGCCGGCGTGCTGCTGGCCGGCCTTGCCGAGGATGGCGGGCTGTTCGTGCCTGAGAGCTGGCCGCATTTCGCCCTGGCCGACTGGCGCGCGATGCGCGGCCTGCCCTATGCCGAGCTGGCGGCGCGGGTCATGCAGCCCTTCGTCGGCGACGCCATCCCCTTCGCGACTCTGCAGCGCCTGTGCCGGGAAGCCTATGCCGGCTTCGGCCATCCCGCCGTGGTGCCGCTGGTGCAGCTGGACACCAGCCTGTTCGTGCAGGAGCTGTTCCACGGCCCGACGCTCGCCTTCAAGGACATGGCGATGCAGCTGCTCGGGCGGCTGTTCGACCATGTGCTGACCGAGCGCGGCACCCGGGTGACGATCGTCGGCGCAACCTCCGGCGATACCGGATCGGCGGCGATCGAGGCCTGCGCCAACCGGGAGCGGATCGATATCGTGATCCTGCATCCGCACAACCGCACCAGCGAGGTGCAGCGCCGGCAGATGACCACGGTGGCGGCGGCGAACGTGCGCAACATCGCCGTCGAGGGCACCTTCGACGATTGCCAGGACCTGGTGAAGGCGATGTTCGCCGACACGGAATTCCGCACCGAGCAGCAGCTTTCGGCGGTGAACTCGATCAACTGGGCCCGGATCGCCGCCCAGGTGCCGTATTACGTCGCGGCATCGCTCGCTCTCGGCGGGCCGGACCGGGAGGTGGCGTTCGCCGTGCCCACCGGCAATTTCGGCAATGTGCTGGCCGCCTGGGTGGCGAGGCGCATGGGCCTGCCGGTCGCGAAGCTGATCATCGGCTCGAACCGCAACGACATCCTCTCCCGCTTCCTGGCCGCCAACGACATGACCATGCGACCGGTGGAGCCGAGCCTGTCGCCGAGCATGGATATCCAGGTCAGCTCCAATTTCGAACGCCTGCTGTTCGAGTTGCTCGGCCGTGATGCCGCCGCGACCCGCACCGCCATGGAGCAGTTCCGCGCCGGCGGCCACATGCCGGTGCCGGAAGCCGCCTGGCACCGGGCGCGGACGCTGCTGCAGGGGTTTTCCCTCGACGATCCCGGCACCGAGGCGGAGATCCGGCATCTGCACGCGACCACCGGCTATCTGGCCGATCCGCACAGCGCCATCGGCATCGCCGCCGGGCGCGCCAGCCTGGCGTCCGTCGCGCCGGCCGGGCACGGCACGCCGGTCATCGCCATGGCCACCGCACATCCGGCCAAGTTCCCCGACGCGATCGAGACGGCCATCGGCGTGCGTCCGGCATTGCCGGCGCGTCTGGCGGACCTATATGACCGTCCCGAGCATTTCACCGTCGCGCCCAACAACCTCGCCGCCATACAGGCGCTGGTGCGCGCCTTTTCCAGAAAGAACGCCGCATGAGCGCTTCGTTTTCCAGCGGTTCCCCCGCGCCACGCCCCGCCAACGGCGAGGCGATCCAGGTCACCCGCCTCGATACCGGACTGACCATCGTCACCGAGCGGATGGACCGGGTCGAAACCGTGTCCTTCGGCGCCTATGTCGCCACCGGCACCCGCCACGAGACCGAGGCGGAGAACGGCGTTTCCCATTTCCTGGAACACATGGCCTTCAAGGGCACCGAACGGCGCACCGCCGCCGGGATCGCGGAAGAAATCGAGGCGGTGGGCGGGCATATCAACGCCTACACCGCGCGTGAGCAGACCGCCTATTACGTCAAGGTGCTGAAGGAAGACACGGCACTTGCCACGGACATCATCGGCGACATCCTGACCCATTCGAGCTTCGATCCGGAGGAGCTGGAGCGCGAGCGCGGCGTCATCCTGCAGGAGATCGGCCAGGCCAACGACACGCCCGACGACATCATCTTCGACCATTTCCAGGAAGCGGCCTATCCGTCCCAGCCAATGGGGCGCCCGGTGCTCGGCACCGAGGACGGCATCCGCGCCATGCCGCGCACCACGCTAATGGGCTATATGCGGCGGCATTACGCGGCCTCCAACATCGTCGTCGCCGCGGCTGGCGCGTTGGAGCACGAGGCGATCGTTGATCTCGCCCGCGCCCATTTCGCCGATCTGCCGGCCGAGCCCGCACCCAAGGCCGAAGGCGGCATCTATGGCGGCGGCGAGTTCCGCGAGGAACGCGACCTGGATCAGGTGCACATCGTGCTCGGCTTTCCGTCGGTCGCCTACGGGGATCCGGACTACTACCCGACCCTGCTGCTCTCCACCCTGCTCGGCGGCGGCATGTCGTCCCGGCTGTTCCAGGAAATCCGCGAAAAGCGCGGGCTGGTCTATTCGATCTACTCCTTCGCCCAGCCCTACATGGATGGCGGATTGTTCGGCATCTACGCCGGCACCGGCGAGAGCGAGGCGGAGGAACTGATCCCCGTCGCGCTGGAGGAACTGCGCAAGGTGCAGCTGGCGGTGACGGAGGCCGAGCTGGGCCGGGCCCGCGCCCAGGTGAAGGCGTCCCTGCTGATGTCGCTCGAAAGCACCGGCAGCCGCTGCGA
>JBBIQA010000028.1:2658-13087 GCA_037442565.1 Rhodospirillales bacterium | reverse complement strand
GTCGCGCGCCGGCTGGGCAAGACCGAGCAGGTGGAGCGTTCCGAGGGCCGCGACCTTGGCCTGCGGGTGTTCGTCGGCCAGCGCTCGGCCATCGTGTCGTCCAGCGCGGTCGATCCGGCCGGATTCGCCACGCTGGCCGAGCGGGCCGTGGCGATGGCGAAGGTGGTGCCGGAAGACCCGTATTCCGGCCTTGCCGATACCTGGGCGGCACCGGAACCGGTGGCGCTCGACCTGGAAGACAGCGCCGAGCCGGACGCCGAGGCGCTGATCGCCCGCGCCGCGGCGGCCGAGGACGCCGCCCGCTCGGTGCCGGGCATCACCAATTCCGAAGGTGCCGAAGCCGGCTACGGCCGCAGTGTCGGCGTGCTGGTCACCTCCGCCGGCTTCGTCGGCAAGTCGGTGCGCACCAGCCACTCTATTTCCGCCTCGGCGCTGGCCGGCACCGGCACGGGCATGCAGCGCGACTACGACTATTCGGGAGCCGTGCATCTGGCCGACCTCGATGACGCCGTGGCGATCGGGCGTTCCGCCGGGGAGCGCGCGGTGCGCCGGCTCAATCCGGTTCGGCTGAAGACTGGGAAGTATCCGGTGATCTACGATCCGCGCGTCGCGGGCGGCCTGCTCGGCCATCTCGCCGGCGCCATCAACGGATCCGGCGTGGCACGCGGGACCAGTTTCCTGAAGGACAGTATGGGCCAGCGGATCTTCGCCGCCGGCATCGACGTGCATGACGATCCCCGCCGGGTCCGTGGCCTGCGCTCGCGCGCGTTCGATGGCGAGGGCACGCCGACCCGCGCCCGCAAGTTCATCGACGACGGCGTGCTGACAAGCTGGTTCCTCGACAGCCGTTCCGCCCGCCAGCTTGGCCTGGTCTCCACCGGCCACGCCGCCCGCGGCACGTCCTCGCCGCCAGGGCCCTCGCCGAGCAATCTCTATCTTGCGCCGGGCAGGATGACGCCGGAGGAACTGATGGCGGACATCAAAGAAGGTATATACCTCACTGAATTAATTGGCATGGGTGTGAACGGCGTGACCGGCGACTACAGCCGGGGTGCCGCCGGGTTCATGATCCGCGACGGCCAGCTTGCCGAACCGGTGGCGGAGATCACCATCGCGGGCAATTTGAAGGACATGTTCGCCACCCTGACGCCCGCCAACGATCTGCGCTTCCGCAGGGGCACCGACGCGCCGAGCGTGCGTGTCGAAGGTTTAACGATCGCGGGTGCCTGATTGCTGGTAAGGATGTCGCCGGTACTGGAAGCTTCCAAGCTGACCCTGGTTCAATAAGAACGATTTCCTATATACAGGGCTCAACCAACTAAGGACGTACACATAATGCGCCGTTTCCCCCGGCTGCTTCCCGCCTTGGCTGTACTGGCGCTGATCCTGACCCCGAGCCTCGCGGACGCCCGCCTCGGCGGCGGCAGTTCCATGGGCAGCCGGGGCGCGCGCACCTACTCCGCGCCGGCCCCGACCAACACGGCGCCCAGCACCGCCCAGCCGATGCAGCGCAGCATGACGGCGCCCTCCGCCCCCGGTTATGCCAATCCGGGCATGGCCTCCCAGGCCCGTCCGCGTTCGGGCTTCATGTCCGGCCTGATGGGTGGCCTGATCGGCGCCGGCCTGGCGGGCATGCTGTTCGGCGGCGGCATCTTCGGCGGCATGCACGGCTTCGGCGGCTTCTTCGGCTTCCTGCTGCAGATCTTCCTCATCGTGATGGCGGTCCGCTTCCTGCTCCGCCTGTTCCGTCCGGCACAGCCGCTAACCGCCGGCGGACCGTCGATGTTCGCACCGAATGGGCCAATGGGCGGGCCGCGGCCCGCCGGCGGAATGCCCCTCGGTGGCCGCCCGGCGGCGCCGGCGGTAAACCTGATCGCCGCCGATTACCAAGCCTTCGAGCAGTTGCTGAAGAACCTGCAGGCCGCCTGGACCGCGCATGACCTGAACGCCATCCGCACGATGAGCACCCCGGAGATGCTCAGCTACTTCGCCGAGCAGCTGACAGACCAGGCCAGCCGCGGCGTGCGCAACAGCGTCACCGACGTGAGCCTGCAGCAGGGCGATCTGTCGGAGGCCTGGGCCGAGCAGGGCCGGGACTACGCCACGGTGGCGATGAAGTTCTCGATGATCGACGTGACCACCGATGCCGCCGGCCGTGTGGTGGATGGCAGCCCGAGCGAGCACATTACCGCGACGGAGCTTTGGACGTTCGTTCGCAGCCAGGGCGGCAGCTGGATATTGAGCGCGATCCAGCAGGTGCGCTGAGCGCCCTACCGGTCCAGCGCCGCCAGCACCTCCGCCGGCTGCAGCGTCGCCAGATCGGGGTGGCGCACCACCCGGACATCGGTTCCGCCCGGCGCGCAAAGCGCCGGGTCGGAATCATGCGAGAAGATCACCACCGTCCGGCAGTTGGCGGCCGCGATCAGGTGCGAAGGTCCGGTGTCGTTGCCGATGGCGCCCGCCGCCGCGCGTGCCAGATCGGCGACGTCGCCCAGGCTGGTCTGTCCCGTCAGATCCACAACCCTGGGCACCGCGGCAACCAGCCGCGCGCCGAGGTCGTGCTCGGACTGCGCGCCGATCACCACCGGCGTGATGCCTCGCGCCAGCAGCTCGGCCGCGACCTTGGCATAGTGGCCGATCGGCCATCGCTTCAACGGGCGGGTCGGGGAGCTGCCGGGCACCAGCAGGGCGAACGGCGTGGGCAGTTTGAAGCGGGCAATGTCCCCTGTGCACCAGGACAGGTCGGCCGGCGGCGTGTCGGCGATGCCGGCCTGGCGCAGCTGGTTGGCCTGGCGGATCAGGTCATGCGTGCGATTGCGGTCGGGCGCGGTGTCGGGGTGCGAGCATCCCGGCGCGATGCCGGACCATTCCGGCCGTCGGCCGCGCGGGAAAAGCCGAAAATATCGGCTGCTGCGGCCCGATGTCTGCAAATCATAGACCCGGTCGAAACGCCCGCCGACCAGGCGCCGGCGCAGCCGTAGCAGGCCGCGCAGGTCCCACCAGTCCGGCCGCTCATCGACCCAGACCTGATCAAAATACGGCGCGGTCCGCATCCACCCCGCGAACGGTGCCAGGGTCAGCAGAGTGATCTCGGCGTCCGCGTGATGCGCGCGAATGGCGGCAAAGGGTCCGAGCGACTGGACGATGTTGCCGAGCGCACCCAGCCGAATGACCAGGATGCGTTCCCTGCGTGCGGGCGCCGTCATCAGCCGGCGGGTTTGACGGCGATGTAGATCCACTCGTCGCGCAGCAGGCCGTATCGGACCTCCTGGTCTGGTGGCATGCGGAAGGTATTCACCACGAAGCCAATGGCAGAAAGCTTATCCGCAAAATCAAGGCCATAATAGCGTTTGTGATCCGGTGCGCTGAAATGCGCCACCCGCAGATCGGGGTCGGTGATCGCCGGATTCTCATAGGTTTCCCGGCGCGAGGTGTTGACCGGCACGCTGAACACGCCGGTGCCGCCTGGCTTCAGCAGGCGGAACAGCTCGCGCATCGCCGCCTTGTCGTCGTCGATATGTTCCAGCACGTGATGCGCCATCACCACGTCGTAGCCGGCATCAGGCAGCGGGATGGCCGTGATGTCCACCTTGTGGGTCACGCCCTTCTGCAGCAGGTCCGCGGTTTCGTACAGCTTGTTGCCGCGCATCCGCCGCATCCAGACCTTTTCTGGAGCGAAATGCAGGATGCGCTTGCCATCCAGCTTGTTGCCGCCGCCCTCGGTCATCCACAGCCAGGTCAGCCGGTGCCGCTCCCGGCAGCCGCAGTTCAGGCAGCGTGCGTCCCAGCGGGACGGCTTGCCGACGCTGATGAAAATGCCGTGATAGCCGCAGACCGGGCAGGTGCGCGGCAAAATCTTGCGCGCGAATTGTCCGCGATCGCGGAACCAAGCGCCGATCAGGCGGCGCCTTGCGGTCCAGGTGAGGGGGGTGAGGGGTTCGCCGTTCATCGCAGGGCCGCTAGCACCGCCGCGCCGCCCTGGCAATCATGCCGCGGCGATCTAGCGTTCGTTGAGGCCATGGCCGGGATAGGGATGCGTCGTGCGCCAATGCTCGGCGATGTCGATCCGCCGGGCGATCCAGACATCGCGATGCCGCGCCACGTGGTCCAGCAGCCGCTCCAGCCCGGCGGCCCGGGCCGGATGGCCGATGATGCGCATGTGCAGCCCGACCGACATCATCTTCGGCTGGGTGCGGCCCTCGCGATACAGCATGTCGAACCCGTCGCGGCAGAACTGGAAGAAATCGTCGGCGGTGCCCAGAACGCCGCGGCCCAGCTTCACGTCGTTGGTGCTCTGGCTGTACGGCACGACCAGATGCGGCTGGCCCTGGACAGTCTGCCAATAGGGCAGTTCATCGTCATAACTGTCTGAATCATAGGTAAACCCACCCTCCTCCACCAGCAGGCGGCGGGTGTTCACGGACGGTCCGTAGCGGCAATACCAGCCGGCCGGCCGCGCCCCCATCGTCCGTTCGATGGAGGCCACGGCGCGGGCGATCTGCTCACGCTCCTCCTCCTCCGACAGGTGGAAATGCTTCACCCAGCGCCAGCCATGGCAGCAGACATCGTGCCCGGCGGCGCGGATCGCCGCGGCGGCGGGGGGATTGCGCTCCAAGGCCAGGGCGCAGCCGAAGATCGTCAGCGGCAGGTCGCGCTCGGCGAACAGGCGCAGGATCCTCCAGAAGCCGACGCGGCTGCCATAGGCGAACATTCCCTCGGCGGCGAGGTCGCGGCCCGGCACGCCGGGGCTGCTGGTGATCTCGGTCAGGCCCCATTCGGAGTGGCCGTCGCCGTCGGGCACGGAGGGTTCCGAGCCTTCCTCGAAATTCAGCACGAAATTCAGCGCCAGCCGGGCCTGGCCGGGCCATTTCGGGTCGGGCGGGTTGGCGCCATAGCCGATCAGGTCGCGGGTGAGGGTCACGCGTCGCTCCTTGGTTCCGGGCGGGGCTTCGGGGATGGCCGTTCGACTGCCAGCTTAGCGGCGGAAGGAAACCCCGGGGAAGGCCCGGCGGATGGCGTTCGACCCCCGGCCATGGTACGCTATCGAAGCGATCTGCGAGGGTCGCTCAACACAACGACCCAGAGGATCTGCCATGCGCTGTAAATTTCCCCAATTTTTCGGCCTGATGACGGCTGGCGTGCTGCTGCTCGGCGTTCCCGCCTTCACCGCCCCGGCGCACGCCCAGGGCGCCGCCGCGCTCGGCGGTGTCGGCGACAGCCAGGTCGTGACCGTGCGCGCCAAGGTGAAGGCCGTGAACCTCAAGACCCGCGAGGTCACCTTGGTCAAGCCGACCGGCGAGGTGTTCACCGTTCATGCCGGCGACGCCGTGAAGCGGCTGGCGGAGATCAAGCCCGGCCAGACCGTGGTTGCCCACTACTACACCTCGGTCGCCTATGTGCTGTCCAAGGGCGGTGCCGACACGCCGGAGAACACGGCGGCGATCGCGGCCGCGCGGGCCGAGAAGACCGAGCTTCCCGGCGGCGTCGTTGCCACCCGGACCGTCGTGACCGGCACCGTGGTCGGGATCGACATGGCCGCGCACCAGCTGCAGCTGGTCAACCCGACCGGTGGGCGGATCGTCACCGTCGACGTGCAGGATCCCCAGCGCCAGAAGGACATGGCGATGGTCCATGTCGGCGACCGGTTGACCATCGTGATGACCGAGGCCCTGGCCATCGGCATCGAACGCGCGAAATAGGCAGCTCCGTCGGTTCCGGCAGGCCCCGCCTGCCGGGATATCGCTTGCCAGGTACCCGGCCACCGCCGGCGGAAACCCAGGCGCATGGATCGCCTGGTTTTTTGTTAACCTGATTTTAATCTATAGGTCCTCAGTTGGTAACGCTGGCAGGTCCATAGCCCGCGCTCCGTGTCCGGCCGCCGGCCGGCACAACCGCACGGAAGCTGTCTGGGCGGCGATCGCAGCGATGCAAACATCGATTTGAAGGAATGCGGCATGCATCAAGCCGGAGAGGGTCGCCTGAGCAAGGTGCCCGAAGTCACCTTGACCTTCTGGATCCTCAAGATCGCGGCAACCACGCTCGGGGAAACCGGCGGGGACGCGCTGTCGATGACCTTCAACCTCGGCTACGCCGTCAGCAGCGGCATATTCATCTCGTTCCTGATCGTCACGGCTGCCGCCCAGATCCGGGCCAAATCGCTGCACCCGCTGCTCTACTGGTCCGTCATCATCGCCACCACGACCGCCGGAACCACCATGGCGGATTTCGCCGACCGGTCGCTCGGCATCGGCTATGTCGGCGGTTCGCTGATCTTGTTTGCCGCCCTGATGGGGGTCCTCGGACTATGGCGGCTGACCACGGGGTCCGTGTCGGTCGACAACATCGTGTCCCCGAAGGTGGAGGCGTTCTACTGGGCGACGATCCTGTTCTCCAACACGCTCGGCACCGCGCTTGGGGATTTCCTCGCCGATTCCGGCCTCGGATACGAGGGCGGGGCGCTGGTTTTCGCCGGGCTGCTGGCAGTGCTCCTCGCGGCCTATTTCTTTACCCGGATATCCCGCACATTGCTGTTCTGGGCGGCCTTCATCCTGACCCGGCCGCTGGGCGCCACGGTCGGCGACCTGCTGACCAAGCCGCACGCGAATGGCGGGTTCGATCTCAGCCGCGTCAGTTCCTCGGCGCTGTTCATGGTTTTCATCCTCGCCTGCGTCCTGCTGCTGCCGCAGCGGGTGGCAAGCCCGGTGCCGGTGAAGGTGCGGGATCGCTGACCCGCCGCTGCCGAGGGCTGGCCTCGAGCGATTGACGGCGGACGAACGCGCGTCGACAACCGGCCGATGACAGCCGCTTCCCCCCCGACCTCGTGGATTCTCAGCGAGGATTACGCCGGCTTGCAGGCCCAGGCCCTGGGGCTGGCCGAAGCGGCCGGGCTCACGCCGCAAATGCGCCCCCTGGTGCCGCGCGCGCCTTGGAAATGGCTGCCGGAAACGCTGTGGCCTTCGCCGCTCGCAGCGTTTCCGCCGCGGCTGCTGGCGCGGCCCTGGCCGGATCTGGTGATCGGCTGCGGCGGTATGGCGAGCGTGGTCGGCGCCGCGATGCGCCAGCGCGGGCAGACCGTGGTTCAGGTGCAGAACCCGAGTGTGAACCCGGACCGCTTCGACCTCGTGGTCGTCAACCGGCACGACGAGCTCACCGGCCCGAACGTCATTGTCACCCGCACCGCACTGCACCGGGCAACGCCGGCCCGGCTGGCCGCGGCGGGGGAGCAATGGCGGGAGCGCTTTGCCCATCTGCCGCGCCCGCTGGTGGCCGTCCTGGTCGGCGGCTCGAACGGGCGGTTCCGCCTGGATGCGGAGGTCGGCGCCCGGCTGGCCGGGCAATTGGCCGACATGGTTCGCCGTGACAGGCCGGGCATCGTGGTCACGCCCTCGCGCCGCACCGATCCGGTGGTGGTCCGGCAGCTGACGAGGGCCCTGGCGCCGCTCGGCGGCTGGATCTGGGACGGCACCGGCGAGAACCCCTATTTCGGCATGCTGGCGCTGGCCGACGGGATCATCGCGACGATGGACAGCGTGTCGATGGTGTCCGAGGCCGCCGCCACCCGCGCGCCGGTGCTGTTTGCCGAGCTGCCCGGAAAATCCCGCCGCATCGGCCTGTTCCTGAACGGGTTGGTCGGCGATGGCCGCATCCGCCCGTTCCAGGGCCGGCTGGAAACCTGGCAGGTGCGGCCAATCGACGATACCGCGACGGCCGCCGCGGAGATGTGCCGCCGGCTTGGCTTGCCCTTCCCGGCGGAGTAGGGAAACCCATGCTCCAGATCCAGACCTTCGATGCGCGCGCCGGCGGCAATGTTCTCTACAAGGCCCTGGCCCATCCGCTGGCCGCCGAGGGGTTCGCGCGGCTCTATGCCCGGCTGGCGCAGGCCGGCCCGGTGGCGCTGTACGACCCGGACGGCATCGCCGACGCGCTGGTGGCGATGTACCCCGACATTCCCGGCCTGGCCGATGTGTTCGTCCATGACGTGCTGGCCGTCGGCAAGCCGCGCGCCGGCCGCGTTGCGCGGGCGCTGACGGAACTGCCCGGCTCGGGCGCGCGCACGGTGCTGATCGCCGCCTTCGACGCGGCGCGGATCACCGCGCGCATCTCCCACATGCTGCCCGAAGGCGCTTCGGTGCTGACGCTGGACGAGGCAAGGCTGCCTGACGCGCTGCTCACCAACCGCGCCCGCTATCTGGACCGGCTGAACTTCGCCACCAATTTCGTGTTCTTCCGTGATGAGGGCGGGCTGTCCACGCGCCTGGTCACGGCGAACTACTGGGCCAATTATGGTTCAAAATCGGTGCGTTACTGGCTGCGCCTGTTCGATGCGGACGGAGCGGAACTGGCGACCTGGGAAGAACCGGCGCCGGCCGGCCCCGGCGGCGTGCAGATCGACAGCCGGGAGGTACGGGCGCGCTTCGGCCTGCCGGCCTTCACCGGCCAGATCTGCCTGCACGCCATCGGCGCCAACGGCCACGACGTGGTCAAATACGCGCTGGACACCTTCGCCTCGGATAACGGCGCCAGCCTGTCCTGCACGCACGATGCCAATGCCTGGCCATCAGACCGCTATGCCGGCCTGCCGGCCCCGCGCGAGGATGAGCGCGTGGTGCTTTGGGTGCAGAACAGCCACGCCGTCGCCATTCCCGCCGGCACCCTGCAACTGGACCGCATGGGCGCGGAGGCCCCCGTCGCCTGGCCGCACGAGGTCGGGCCGTTCGCCACCGTGGCCCTGGATATTGCAGAATTGCTGCCCGGGCTTCATTGGCCGGCGCAGATCGAGTTGCGGTCGGGACGCCACATGGTCCGTCCGCGCTATGAGGTGACGCGCGGCGAGCGCACCCGGATCGCGCATGTGAACGTCGAACGGGCCGATCTGCGCCCCGATCCCGCCATTCCCGCCCTGCCGGCGGAGCTTGGCCGCGGCTTCCTGCTGCCATTCCCGGTGCTGGACCCGGCGCGCTTCCGCACCATCGTGCAGCCGACGCCGATGGCGGAAAGCCAGGCCAGCCTGCCGCTGCGGCTGGATGTGTTCGCGCAGGACGGCAGCAAGCTCGCCGAGCGCTTCCTCGGCAATTTGCCGCGCAGGCACGACCTGGCGCTCGATTTCGATGCCATCCCCGAAGCCGCGCTCGGCCACGCCGAACTGGTCTATGATTTCCGTGACGGCGGGGCGGCCGATGGCTGGATGCATACGCTGGTGCGCTATGAGGACCGCCAATCCGGCCACGCCGCGGAAACCAGCTTCGGCGCCCATATCTTCAACACCGCGATGACCTACAGGGACGAGCCGCAATCCTACAACGGCCCGCCGCCCGGCCTGTCCACGCGGCTGTTCCTGAAGCTCGGCGATGACCGGCGGCGGAGTTTTTCGCATCTGATCTATCCGTCCTCCGCCCCCTGGCGGCCGGTCTCGGCAACGGTGCTGGAGTTGTATGACGAAGCCGGCACGCGGATCGCCGAGGAAGCGGTGCGGATTGCCTGCTCCGGCTCGGTCACGCTCTGGCCGCATGAAATCTTCGGCCCGGCGCGGCTGAAACAGGCCGGCGCGCGCGGCTATGTGCTGATCCGCGATCCCACCTGCCGGCTGTTCGGCTATCACGGCCTGATGGACGATGCCGGCGGGTTCTCGCTCGATCACATGTTCGGTTTCTGAATTTCGCGCCCATCCCGCAGCGTCAATTCTATTGCTTGCTGCACCGCGGCAAGCGATGCTCGCCGGCATGGAAAAGCATGAATTCGACGTGGTGGTCATCGGGGCCGGCATGGCCGGCGCCACCGCCGCCGCCGCCCTTTCCGCCGACCGCAAGGTGGCATTGATCGAGGCCGAGGAAGCCCCCGGCTATCACAGCACCGGCCGGTCCGCGGCGATCTGGATCCTGAACTACGGCCCGCTGGACGTTCGGATGCTCACCGGCTTGTCGCGCCGCTTCTTCGAAAGCCCGCCGCCGGGCTTTTCCGAGGTGCCACTGATCCGTCCGCGCCCGGTGGTGTTCGTGGCCAACGCGGCGCAGCTCGCGGAGATGGACGCGCTGCTGGCCGGCGGCGCGGAACTGCACCCGGCCGACCTGGCGGAGGTTTATGCGATGATCCCGGCTCTGCGGCCCGGCTACCTGGCCGCCGCGGCGATCGAGGCGGATGCATTCGACCTGGATGTGGCGGCAATCCACCAGGGCTTCCTGCGCCAGCTTCGCGCCAACGGCGGCGCGCTGGCACTGCGCAGCCGCGCCGGCATCATCGAGCGGGTGGCCGGGGAATGGCATGTCGGCACCAGTTCCGGCGCGGTATTCCACGCCCCGGTCGTGGTCAACGCCGCCGGTGCCTGGGGCGAGGAGGTCGGGCAGATCGCCGGCGCGGCGACGCTGGGCCTGTCACCGTGCCGGCGCACCGCCGCGATCATCGACCCGAGCCCGTTCGACGCGGAGAACTGGCC
>JBBIQA010000028.1:0-2558 GCA_037442565.1 Rhodospirillales bacterium | reverse complement strand
GCGGAAGGGTTCTTCTGGGCGGTGGGGCAGGGCGGCTATGGCATCCAGACCAGTCCGGCCGCCGGGCTGCTGGTCGCCGACATGATCACCGGACGCGATCCGGGCGAGGCCGGCGAGATATTGGCGGCGATCGATCCGGGGCGTTTTGCGGAAGGTCCCATGGCGGGAGAGCCGGGGTAGCCGCGCCGCGGGCGGAACCGCTGTTTGCGTAACCGGAACGTACGGGTTGCATGGCGCCCCGGCGGATCATGTGCCGCCGACCAGCATCGTCCGAGGGTATCACACCACCTTGCCGCTGTCGGGGTCCATCAGGTGCATGTGGTTCATATCCGCCGCCAGCGGCAGCATCTGCTCGGGCGCCGCCTTGGTGGTGGGATCTACCCGGGCCGACATTTCCTGGCCGCCGATCAGGAAGTGGATCATCGTCTCCATGCCCATCGGCTCGACCACGTCCACCAGCACATCCACCCGGGTCACGCCGGGCTTGGTGTTGTCGTGCCAGTCGATCAGGTGCTCCGGGCGCAGGCCCAGGATCATCGCGCGGTCCTTGTAGGGCGCGTAGCGGGCATGCCGGGCGGCGGGGATCGGCAGGGTGCCGAGGCCCTCCACCTGCACCGCCGGGCCGTTGCCCCCGTCCTGCACGCGGCATTGGAAGAAGTTCATTGCCGGGCTGCCGATGAAGCCGGCGACGAAGCGGGTGGCGGGGTTGTGATACAGTTCCTGCGGCGGGCCGACCTGCTCGATCACGCCATGGTTCATCACCACCACGCGGTCGGCCAGGGTCATCGCCTCGATCTGGTCGTGGGTCACGTAGACCGTGGTGGTCTTGACCGTCTGGTGCACCTTCTTGATCTCGGTGCGCATCTGCACGCGCAGCTTGGCGTCCAGGTTGGACAGCGGCTCGTCGAACAGGAACACCTTGGGATTGCGCACGATGGCACGGCCCATCGCCACGCGCTGGCGCTGGCCGCCGGACAGCGCCTTCGGCTTGCGGTCCAGCAGCACCTGGATGTCCAGGATGCGGGCTGCCTCGTCCACCCGGCGCTTGATCTCGTCCTTCGGGAATTTCCGCAGCTTCAGGCCGAAGGCCATGTTGTCGAACACGCTCATATGCGGATAGAGCGCGTAGTTCTGGAACACCATGGCGATGTCGCGATCGCGTGGCGGCACGTCGTTCACCACGTCGCCGCCGATCCAGATCTCCCCACCGGTGATCTCCTCCAGCCCCGCGATCATGCGCAGCGTGGTGGATTTGCCGCAGCCGGACGGGCCGACCAGCACGACGAATTCCTGGTCGGCGATCTCGAGGTCGATCCCCTTCACCGCCTGGACGCCACCGTCGTATTCCTTGACGACCTTGCGGACGGAAACTTCAGCCATGTGCTCTCAATCCCTCTAGGTGTGTTCGGCCTTAGCCTTTGGTGGCACCCGCGGTCAGGCCGGCGATGTAGTAGTCCATCAGGAAGGCGTAGATGATGATGGGCGGCACCGAGGCCAGCACGCAGGCGGCCATGATCTTGCCCCACTGGAACACGTCGCCGCGGATCAGGTCGCTGATGATGCCGACGGTCAGGGTCATCTGCTCGGTGGTGTACAGATAGGCCAGCGGATACAGGAACGCGCCCCAGCTGACCGTGAAGGCGAAGATGGTGGCGGCGATGATGCCGGGCATCGCCACCGGAATGAAGATCTTCCACAGCATCTGCAGGTAGCCGGCGCCGTCGATCAGCGCCGCTTCGTCCAGTTCCTTGGGGATCGAGCTGAAATAGCCGATCATGATCCAGGTGCAGAACGGCACCGCCAGCGTCGGGAACAGCAGCACCAGGCAGTAGACGTTGTTGATAAGGCCCAGCGCGCCGACGATCTGGAACAGCGGGATGAACAGCAGCGAGGCCGGCACCAGGTAGGTCAGGAACACCCCGGTGGCGAGTGTCTGGCTGCCCCAGAAGCCCATGCGCGACAGGCTGAAGGCCGACAGAACGGAGATGATCATGCTGATCACCACGGTCAGCACCGTGACCATCACCGAATTGAAGAAGAAGCGCAGGAAGTTCGGATAGGTCAGCAGGTAGGTGAAGTTCTCAAGTGTCGGGTGCTGCACGATCCAGGGATTGCCGGTCTGCGCCGACATCTCCGCCGAGGATTTCAGGCTGGTGATGATGGTGTAGAACGGCGGCACCAGGAACATCACGACGAAGACGGACAGCGCGGCATAGCTGCCCCACAGCGCCCAAAGGCGCTGGTTGTGCAGGCTGTTGCGCCGCGCCTTGCCGCGGGAAAGCGCGCTGCCGGGATCGGCCGTTGTGACGCTCATGCCGCAATCTCCTTGGTGCGCTTATTGACGCCGCGCAGCACGAAATACGCGGCTACCGCCAGGATCGGCAGCATGAACAGGCTGATGGACGCGCCGAGCGGAATGTCGCCCGATTGTATGCCGACCTGGAAGGCGTAGGTGGCGAAGACATGCGTCATGTCTTCCGGGCCGCCGGAGGTCAGGATGCGGACGATGTCGAAATCGGCGAAGGTGACGATCAGGCTGAACAGCACCGTGATCGAGA
>JBBIQA010000027.1:26448-33133 GCA_037442565.1 Rhodospirillales bacterium | reverse complement strand
CGGGCCCGAATTTCATCTCCCGCGCAAGACAACCCGAGAAATTGGGAGATGTCCGCAACCGCAAGGCCCTGTCCTACCGACCGGCGCAATAACGGCCCCTTGAGCAACCGTCCTGGCCGGCCTTGTGCCGGCCATCCACGGCTTTGCCGGCCGCGTGGAAGGCGTGGATACCCGGGACAAGCCCGGGCAAGACGGGTCTGCCTCTCCGACGGTTGGCATCAGGTGCGAAAGGTCAGTCGGGCGGAAGACCGATCGGCTGGCAACCGCACCCGCCGGTGCGGATCGCTCGGGCCGGCGCCCCAGTCCTCAAACAGCCGTCCGTCCGCCATCCACGAACAGGTTGACCCCGTTGATATAGCTGCCGGCGTCGGAGCAGAGCAGCATCGCGGCGCCGACCAGATCGTCCGGCCGGCCGAGGCGGCCGGCGGGGATACGTTGGGCCAGGGCCTGGCCCTCGGTGGCCATCTGGTCGCGGTTGCGGGCGGTCAGGATGGCGCCGGGGGCGAGGTTGTTCACCGTCACGCCCTGGCCGCCGTACTGGCGGGCCAGGCTCAGGGTCCAGTTGAGTTGCGCGGCCTTGGTGCCGGCGTAGACGAACATCGCGGGGTGCGGGCGCTGCTGCTGCACGCTGCCGATGGTAACGACCCGGCCCCAGCCGCGCTCGGCCATCGGCGGCACCAATGTCTGTAGCAATTCCATCGTGGTGCGCAGGTTGACGGCGATCTGGCGGTCGAAGTGTTCGCGGGTGATGGCGCGCAAATCCTCCGGCAGTTCGATGGAGGCGTTCAGCACCAGGATGTCGATCGGCGCCCAGGCGGTGACGGCGGCGGCCAGATGGTGGCCGGCATCGTCCTGGGTGAAATCCTGGCCGAACGCGGCGGCCTCTCCGCCCAGGGCCTCGATCTCCCGCACGACGGCGGCGGCATCACTGGCTTCCTCGGCGGTGCCGGCGTGGTGGATGGCCAGGCGCGCGCCCGCGCCGGCGAGGCCGAGGGCGATGGCGCGGCCGATTTCGCGGCGCGCGCCGGTCACCAGGGCGCAGCGGCCGGTCAGGCGGAACGGGGCGAAGGGGTCGGACATGGCGGGACTCCGGAGACCCGGTTGGGTACCCCAACAACCGGCGGAAGGATAGACCCGTCTTGCCCGGGCTTGTCCCGGCCATCCACGCCTCTCACGCGGCCGGCAAAGCCGTGGATGGCCGGCACAAGGCCGGCCAGGACGGGGAAGGGCCGAAGCGGCCTTCAGGTGGACAGCGGCGAGGCCTCGAACAGCGTCTCGATCGGGTTCCACACGAAGGCGGTCTGCGGAATGCTCTGCCCGCCCACCTGCACGCTCGCCTCCGCCACCTGCCGGCCGCGCATGCGCTGGTAGAACCAGCGGCTCGGGTTGTCGCGCAGCACCCAGAGGAAGGCGGATTTGCAGCCCATCTCGATCAGGTGCGTCGCCGAGGCGCGCATCAGCCGCCGCCCCAGGCCGCGCTCGCGCCAGTCATCGAGCACATACAGGGTCTCGATCTCGCCTTCGCCCAGCTGCAGGCCGGAATGGTCGCGCATGCGCGACCGGCCGGCGGTGGCGAAGCCGACGACGCGCGGGGTGTTGCCGGCCGGCAGGTCGGGGCCCGAGACGCTGGCCACGAACACCGCCGCGGAGGAGCGAATGGCCTGGTCGTAATGGGCCGCCTGGCGGGGGATCGACAGCCCGGCGAGGAAGCGGTCGGGCAGGATGCCGGGATACGTGCTGCGCCAGGCCGCGACATGCACGGCGCCGATGGCGACCGCGTCCGACGGCCGGGCACGGCGGATGGCGATCACGGGGGCGGCTCCTCGATGTCGCGGGTTTTGCTGCCGGTCCGCTCCAGCACGGCGGCGAAGAAGCCGTCGGTGCCGTGCCGCAGCGGGGTCAGCGACAGGAAGTCCCCAGAGGGAAAATTCTCCGGCGGGGTCCGTGCCGCATCCATCCGCCAAGCATGCATCAGCGGGCGCACGACAAAGTCCGGATGGCGCGAGAGGAAGGCGGACACCTGAGCCTCGTTCTCCTCGGGAAGCAGCGAACAGGTAGCATAGACCAAACGCCCGCCGACGCGAACCAGTCCCGCGGCGGCGTCCAGGATCATCGCCTGCTTCGGCACCAGTTCCAAGAGGTCTCTTTCGACCAGCCGCTGGCGCGCATCGGGGTTGCGCCGCCACGTGCCGGTGCCGGTGCAGGGGGCGTCCACCAGCACCCGGTCGAAGCTGCCGGCGCGGCGCTTGGCCCATTTGTCGCCCGGCGTGATCAGGTGGCGCTCCACGTTGTGCACGCCCGCCCGGCGCAGCCGGCGCACCGCGCCGTCCAGCCGCGGGGCGGACACGTCGCAGGCGACGATATGGCCGCGGTTGCCCATCGCCATCGCCATCGCCAGGGTCTTGCCGCCGGCACCGGCGCACCAGTCGGCCACGCGCATTTCGGGGCGGGCATCCACCAGCGCCGCGACGAGCTGGCTGCCCTCGTCCTGGATTTCCACCAGCCCGGTCTGGAACGCCGGACCGGTGGTGACGGAACGGCGCTCCTCGATGCGCAGTCCCCAGGGGGAGAGCTCGGTGGGGCGGCACTCGAGCCCCTCGGCGGCCAGGGCGGCCAGGGCCTGCTCGCGGGTGCCCTTCAGCAGGTTCACCCGCAGGTCGAGGGTGGCCGGGGCGTTCATCGCCGCCATCTCGTCGGCGAGCGTGTCGCCGAAGCGGGCCTGCAGGCGGGGCAGGATCCAGTCGGGGATCTCCAGGCGCACCGCGTCGGGCATGTCGGGGTGCTCGGCGGTGTGGCCCTCGATGTTGCGCAGGGCGGATTTCTCCGCCTGGTCGAGCGTGTCCGGGCCGAACTGGCCGCCCGAGAAGGACTGGCCGACGCCTTCCAGCGTCCAGCCTTCGGTGAGCAGCGATCCGGCGATCAGCATCCGCGCCGTCGGCGCCATGCGGCCGCGGGCGAGCCACCAGGTGAGGCGGCGCTGGGAACGCAGCACGCGCCACACCCGGTCCGACACGGCGCGCCGGTCGCCCGAGCCGATGAAGCGGCGGTTGCGGAAGTAATCATTCGCCACCGCATCGGCCGGCTTGCGCGGGGATTTGTTGATGCTGTCGAGCAGTTCGATGGAGGCGGCGATGCGTGCGGCAGGGGTCATGCTGAAGTCAGGTCCTCGAATGTGGCCTCGTTATCCGACGCCGCGAGCGTCCGGCAGCGTCCGGGAGGCGTCGAGGATACCCGCCCGGACTGGCGCCAAAGGCCTAGTCCTGCCGGTAGTTCGGCGCTTCCCGGGTGATCGCCACGTCGTGCACATGGCTCTCGCGCAGGCCGGCGCCGGTGATCTTCTTGAACTTCGTGTGGCGTTGCAGATGGGCAACGTCCGCGCTGCCGGTGTAGCCCATGCCGGCCTTCAGCCCGCCGACCAGCTGGTGCACCACTGCCGACACCGGTCCCTTGTAGGCGACCCGGCCCTCGATACCTTCCGGCACCAGTTTCAGCTGGTCCTTGATGTCCTGCTGGAAGTAGCGATCGGCCGAACCGCGCGCCATGGCGCCCAGGCTGCCCATGCCGCGATAGGATTTGTAGGAACGGCCCTGGTACAGGAACACCTCGCCCGGCGCCTCGTCGGTGCCGGCCAGCAGGCTGCCGATCATCACGCAATCGGCCCCGGCGGCGATCGCCTTGACGATGTCGCCGCTGGTGCGCACGCCGCCATCGGCGATCGCCGGCACGCCGCGCTCCCGGCATGCCGCCGCCGTCTCCATCACCGCGGTGAACTGCGGCACGCCGACGCCGGCGACCACGCGGGTCGTGCAGATGCTGCCCGGCCCGATGCCGATCTTCACGGAATCCGCGCCGGCCTCGATCAGCGCGATCGCGCCCTCGGGCGTGGCCACGTTGCCGGCAACCACCTGCACCGCGTTGGAGAACTGCTTGATCAGCCGCACCGCCTCCATCACCCCGGCCGAATGGCCATGCGCGGTATCCACCACGATCACATCCACCCCTGCCTCGATCAGCAGGCGGGACCGTGCATGCCCCTCCGGCCCCACGCCGGTGGCCGCGGCCACGCGCAGCCGGCCGAGCTCGTCCTTGTTGGCCAGCGGATGCGCCTGCGCCTTGTCCATGTCCTTCACGGTGATCAGCCCGACGCAGCGATACGCCTCGTCCACCACCAGCAGCTTCTCGATCCGGTGGCGCTGCAGCAGGGCGCGCGCCTCCTCCGGCCCGACATTGCCGGTGACGGTGACCAGGTTCTCGCGCGTCATCAGCTCATACACCCGCAGCGCCGGGTCGGTGGCGAAGCGGACGTCGCGGTTGGTCAGGATGCCGACCAGCCGCCCGGTCTCGCGTTCCACCACGGGAAAGCCGGAAATGCGGTGGGTGTTCATCAGCGCCCGCGCATCGGCCAGCGTCTGGTCGGGATGGATGGTCAGCGGGTTCACCACCATGCCGGATTCGTATTTCTTCACCTGGCGCACCTGGGCGGCCTGCTCGTCCGGCTCCAGGTTCTTGTGGATCACCCCGATGCCGCCCTGCTGCGCCATGGCAATCGCCATCGGCGCTTCGGTCACGGTATCCATTGCCGAGGAGATCAGCGGGATGTTCAACGGGATCGTGCGGGTCAGCCAGGTCCGCGTGTCGGTCGCGGACGGCAACACCTGGGAATAGGCCGGCACCACCAGCACGTCGTCGAAGGCCAGCGCCTCCGAGATACGCGAGGCGAAATGGCCTCCGGCCTGGGCGGCTACAGTCTGATCGATCGTCGTATCGAGAGCCATGGGCGGATCCTTTCCGCTGCGGAAAACCCCCTGCGCAGGACCGCGCTGGCTTTCCGACCTTGGCGAGCCGACATAAGCGCCCCGGCGCCCTCGCGCAAGCGCGGCACGTTCAATTCAGCGCTGCGGCCATCGGCGCTGCGCCATTGGGGCCTCCGCACCATCAGGGGGTTGGGCGGAACCCCGAGGCAACAACATACAGCTCGCTCGACTCCTTCCGGCTTGCCGGCGGCTTGGCGTGGCGAACCACCGCGAAATGCCTCTTCATTGCCGTCAGCATCGCCTTCTCCGAGCCGCCCTGGAACACTTTTGCGACGAAGCCGCCGCCCTCGGCCAGGATGCCCACGGCGAAATCGAGCGCCATCTCGGCCAACGCCATGATGCGGATATGATCCGTGGCGGCGTGGCCGGTTGTGTTCGGCGCCATGTCCGACAGCACCAGATCCGCCTTGCCGCCCAGCATCGCGGTCAGCCGGGCGGGCATGTCCGGGTCGGTGAAGTCGCCCTGGATGATCTCCGCCCCGGCCACCGGATCGACCGGCAGCAGATCCACGCCCACCACCCGCGCCGCGCCGCGCTTCACCGCCACCTGTGCCCAGCCGCCCGGCGCGGCGCCCAGGTCGATCACCCGCGCGCCCTTGGTGATCAGCTTGAAGCGGTCATCCAGCTCGATCAGCTTGAACGCCGCACGGGACCGCCAGCCCTGCAGCTGCGCCGCCTGCACATAGGGATCGTTGAGCTGGCGCTGCAGCCACAGCTTCGATGCCGGGCTGCGCTTGCGCGAGCTGCGCAGCTGGACCACCAGCCCGCGCTGCGGCGTCGGACCCTTCTTGCCCGCGCCACTCTTACCCGGTCCTGTCGCCATCTGGCCCGTTATCCTCCGGCCGCCCTCGCGCTGCGGCTTGCACAATTCGCATCCCACGCTGGGCGCGGCGGCGTGCGCCCGCGATCGGCGCGGATCATGCGTAGCAGCATCCCCTCGCGCAGGCCACGATCGGCCACCACCACGCGCGATGCCGGCCACAGCCGGATGATGGCCGCGAACACCGCGCAGCCCGGCAGCACGAACTCCACCCGCTCCGGCCCGACGCAGGGATGCTGCGCCAGGCCCTCGCGCCCCATCGCCCGCAGGGTGCGCAGCGCGGCATTCGCGTCCTCGCCGCTCAGCACATGCCCGTCCACCGCCATCCGACGGTAGCGCGACAACCCCAGCGCAATGCCCGCCAGCGTCGTCACCGTGCCGCTGGTGCCCAGCAGCAGCACGCTGCCCGAGCGGATTTCCTGGGCAATGCAATGCACCGCCTCGAACCCCTCCAGCCGCCCGGCGACCTCGTCCACCATCGCCTCGAAGCCGGCGTCGGTGAACCCGGCCGGCCCGAACTGGTCCGCCAGCGTCACCACGCCGAGCGGCAGCGACACATAGCCGCATAGCTGCGGTACGCCGCCAGGGTCCATGCGGATCCAGCCCAGTTCCGTGGAACCGCCGCCGATGTCGAACAGCAACGCCCGTCGCGCGTCGCCCTCCAGCAGCTTCCCGCAACTGTCCAGCGCCAGTTCGGCTTCCTCTCGCGGGGTGATGATGTCGAACGTGATGCCGGTTTCCGCCTTCACCCGGGCCAGAAACGCCGCGCCATTGCCGGCCCGCCGGCAGGCCTCGGTGGCGATCGCCCGCACATCGCGCATCGGCCGCCGGCCGAGCCTGGCGGCACAGGCATGCAGCGCCATCATGGCACGCTCCATCGCAGGCTCCGACAGCATACCGGTTTCGTGCAGGCCTTCGCCGAGCCGTACGATCCGGCTGTAGCTGTCGATCACCCGAAACCCGTCCGAGCTCGGCGTGGCTACCAGCAGCCGGCAATTATTCGTCCCGAGATCGAGCGCCGCGTAGGCCAAACCCGTATGGGCCAAACCCG
>JBBIQA010000027.1:0-26348 GCA_037442565.1 Rhodospirillales bacterium | reverse complement strand
CGCGGGAAACGCCGGCGGACCGCGCCTGGGAGTGGTCCGGAAGCGCGTCGTCGGTTGGCTGTATCTCCTTGAGCATGGCGTCATTGTCTCTTCATTCATGCCGCCGGAGCAAGCAGGATTATCGCACGTGGTTGCGGCCGACCGAGCGGCGTGCTATTTGGCGCGCCCGCCCGTAGGTGGGGGATAGTTTAGCGGTAAAACTCCCGGCTCTGACCCGGGCATCCTTGGTTCGAATCCAGGTCCCCCAGCCACGGAACCAATCAAACGATTCCCGCCTATTGCAGGGCCCGCACTCCGTGGACCCGTGTCCCGCATGGGCGAAGAGCGTCCGCATAGGGGCATCCCGTCCGAGACCGACCCGATCGCCTTCAACCGGGACTTAAAACCCGGCCCATCCTCCACGCGCTATCCAGGGCCGCGAAAAGCCCGTCAGATGTTGACCCGCAACCGCAGCACCGGAGACACAGCATGAGCAGGATCGGTATCGCCATTTCGGGCGGCCCCAACCCGGCTGAGATCGTCGACCTCGTTGTCCTGGCCGAGGGCCTGGGCTACGAGTCGGCCTGGGTTGCGGAAGGACATGGCGGCGACCAGTTCGCGATCCTCGCGGCCTGCGCGATGCGGACCTCGCGCATCCGGCTCGGCACCGCCATCAGCAGCGTCTTCGTCCGCACCGCGCCGACGATCGCGATGGCCGCCTCCTCGGTCGCCGATCTGTCCGGCGGCCGGTTCATTCTCGGGCTGGGATCGAGCCACAAGGCGCAGGTTGGACCCGAGCACGGCGTCGCCTATGAGAAGCCGCTGACCCGCACCCGTGAGACCGTCGCCATCGTCCGCACCTTGATCCGCGAAGGTGTGGTGTCCTTCGCTGGTGAAACGATCCGGATCGGCAGTTTCGACCTGTCCTACGTACCGCGATACCGGGATGTGCCGGTATACCTGGCGGCGGTGTTCGCAAAAGCGATCGCCCTGTGCGGGGAAGTTGCCGATGGTATCATCCTGACGCGCAGCACGCTGCACACCGCAGCTCCCGTTCGGGCGCAACTGGCGCAAGCCGCGTCCCGCGCCGGGCGCGACCCGGGCAGGATCGAGGTCACGACATTGTTGCCGACATCGACCGGCGATACGCGAGAGGCGGCACTGGACGCGTTGCGGCCGGGCCTTGCCTTCTATGCGGGGTACTTCCCCCGCTACAATCGAATGATGGCCGAGCACGGCTTCGTGGCCGAGGCCGCGGCGATCGCCGCCGCGTGGGCGCGCGGCGACCGGGCGGCGGCGGAGCGGGCAGTGACCGACGCAATGATCGACGCGACCAGCATCGTGGGCACGCCGGACCAATGCCGCGCCCAGGTGGAGGCGTACCGGCAATCGGGCATCGACGTGCCGATCCTCAGCCCATTCGCCCGCGGCCCGGGCGCCAAATCCCGGTTCGAGGCCGCGATCCGCGCCTGTGCGCCGGGCAGGTCCGGGTAAAGCCCGGCAGCACCGGGTAGCGATAGGGCCTTTCCATACAGAACGAAGACTACGTTCCTCGTGCGCCGATGCCGGCACTGGACGGCACACGACGCCCGTCCGATGATGAAAAAAAGTGTGGGAGAGAAAACGATGCAAGAATTCTCTGGCAAGATCGCCGTCGTCACCGGCGGCGGATCCGGCATGGGGCGCGAACTGGTGCGCCAGTTGGCGGCCGAGGGCTGCAATGTCGCGATGTGTGACGTGTCCGCGCGCGGCATGGCGGAAACACAGCGCCTGTGTGAGGCGGCGGGATTGCCGCAGGGCCTGCGCATCACGTCCCACGTCGCCGACGTGTCCAGCGAAGCCGATGTGCTGCGCTTTCGCGACGAAGCCGTGGCGCAGCACGCGACCGACCGCATCCATCTGCTGTTCAACAATGCCGGCATCAGCGGCGGCGGCAGCATGATCGTCAACGGCCGCGACGAGTGGGAACGCACCTTCAACATCTGCTGGGGCGGAGTCTACCTCAACACCCGGGCCTTCCTGCCGCTGCTGCGTGCCGCGGACGAAGCGCACCTGGTCAACACCAGCAGCATGAACGGCTTCTTTGCGTCGGTCGGTCCCGAGGTTCCGCACACCGCCTACTCGGCGGCCAAGTTCGCCGTCAAAGGCTTTACCGAGGCGCTGATCGCCGATTTCCGCATGAACGCGCCGCATATCAAGGTGTCGGTCGTGATGCCCGGCCATATCGGCACCGGCATCCGCGTCAATTCCCTGAAGGTCCAGGCCAACACCGATTCCGACGAGCTGAACGCCACGCAAATCGCCCACACGCGCGCCCGCCTCGCCTCGATGGGCAAGGACACGGCGGCGATGACGGATGCGGACATTCAGGCCATGCTCGCCGAACGCGCTCGCCGCTTCGTTACCGATGCGCCGACCAGCGCAGCCGGGGCCGCGACGATCATCCTGGACGGCGTAAAGGCCGGGCGGCTGCGCATTCTGGTCGGCGCGGACGCCCACCTGATCGACGAAATGGTCCGTGGCGACCCTGATCACGCCTATGAGCCCGAATTCTTCGACCGCTTCGCCGCCGCCGCCGGCTGGTATTCCGGGCGCTGAAACCGGGTCCACCCAAAGGGCTGGGGCTCAGCGGAAGCTGAACTCCTTGTAGCCGCCGGCTGCAACCTGGTCGGTCAATCGCCGGAAATGCACGCCGTTGCCGTTGTAGCCCAGCACGCGGCGCACGGTCCGGCCATCGACGTTACGGTTGACGCCGGTCTGCCAGGAATCGACCTTGGAGGAGAGCAGCGGTTCCGCCGCCTTGATCACGGTCTGCGTCCACTCGTCCACCTGCTCCGGCCTGGTTTCCACATGCGTGTAGTTGTGTTCCTGCATGAACTTCAGCATGCCGGTCTGGAATTGCACGGAGTGTTCGATGGCCTGCGGGATATTGCCGCGCGCGGTGTGCGGGCCGAGCACCATCAGCATGTTCGGAAACCCTTCCGCGAGCATGCCGAGATAGGTGCGCGGGTTTTCTGCCCAGGCATCCTTCAGCCGCATTCCGTTCGTGCCGCGGATGTCGATACGATCGAACGCGCCGGTCACGCCGTCGAAGCCGGTGGCATAGATCAGGATGTCGAATTCGTAGTCCTGCTTCTTCGTCCGGATGCCCTCCGGCGTGATGCACTCGATCGGCTCGTCGTTGAGCGTATCGACCAGCGTCACGTTGTCGCGGTTGAAGGCCTCGAAATAGCCGCTCTCCAGCGGCACGCGGCGGCTGGCGAAGGGGTGATCCTTGGGGATCAGCTTTTCGGCCACCTGCGGGTCCTTCACCCGCTGGCGAATCTTGTTGGCGATAAACTCGCTGATCGCGGCAGCGGCTTCCTCGTTCGTCCCGATGTCGCGGAAATTTCCCAGCCAGATGCCGAAGCCGGGCTCAGCATACAGCTTCTCCCAGAACGCTTCGCGCTCTTCCTTCGGCACCTCCAGGGTCTTGCGATGATCCATCTGGTGGATGAACCACATCGGCGTGGTGGCGCAGTAGGCGTAGATCTCGTCGTAGCGGGCCTTGATCTTCTCCATCTCCTCCTTGCTGATCTTCGAATTATGCAAGGGCGCGGCCCAGTTCGGCCGGCGCTGGAAAACAGTGAGTTGCTTTGCCTGCTTGGCGATCTCGGGGATCGCCTGAATGGCGGTCGCCCCGGTGCCGATGATGCCGACGCGCTTGCCGGTAAAGTCCACCGGCGTGTGCGGCCAGCGCGCGGGGTGGTAGGCCGGGCCCTGGAAACTGTCCCGCCCGGGAATGGCGGGCAGGGTGTGAGCCGAAAGGATGCCGACCGCGGTGAACAGGAATCGCGACGTCGCCTGCTGGCCGCCTACCAAGGTCACCGTCCATTGGTTCGCGGCCTCATCCCAGTGCGCGGCCGTGACCGTGCTGCGGAACTGCATGTCCCGGCGCAGGTCGAACCTGTCGGCGACATGGTTCAGATATTCCAGCGTGTCAGGCTGGGGGGAGAAATGCTCCTTCCAGTCCCATTCCTGCATCAGCTCCCTCGAAAACGAGTAGCCGTATGTCCAGCTCTCGGAGTCGAAGCGGGCGCCCGGGTAGCGGTTCCAGTACCAGGTGCCGCCCACATTGGTGCCAGCCTCGAACACGCGCGCCGTCATGCCCAGTTCCCGCAGGCGATAGAGCATGTACATGCCGGATATGCCGGCGCCGATGATGATCGCGTCGAAAGTCGCGTCCTTGGCCGCCTGTGGCCGTTCCGCGACCGCGTGAGTGACATTCATGCCGTATTCCCCGCTCCCGTTTCGCCGGCCCCGGGCACACGCGCGGGTCGGCTATACTACTGGCGGGTATTTCACGCGCTTTTAGCCGCGACCGCAATCCGTCCAGGGATGCCGGGCCTCGGCGCAAGGCATACGGTTCGATATCTGTCCAGGAATTCTGGCCTCTGTTTCCGCCAACTTCGGAAGCCGAAAATGTTCGGCCGTCCCGACCTGTCCCTTCGGTCGAGGGCCGCGGCAGGCCGATAGCTGGGCTGAGGGAACACATCCAGGCCCATGGGCCGCCCCGCGGAAGTCGCACGGACACGGCCGCGGGGCGGCGCAAGCGCTTCCAATTTCCGGCCTTTGGCCCAAAATCGCCTCATGCCGTTGAGTCTCGTAAGGGCACTTTTATATACATATCACGAAATTTTGCACGAAATCGGCTGACAGACGCGTAACCGTCATACGTATGTCATCACAAGACATGGATGCCTGATCGCATCCGCTCAGCACAGGAGTTAATTATGAAGAAGGCAGTGATTTTTGGAGCGAGTCTGCTCGCCCTATCCGCGCTGGGCGCTCCGGCCGCCAAGGCCAATTTCATTGTTGACACCAGCCCAGGCGGCTCCAAGCTTTATCTGGTTGCTGAAAAAGGCAGTGCGAGCTTTTCGGGCGATGTTGGCAGCCAAGCCTCTGGGGTAGTGATCAACGCCGTCGCCAACAACCCAGTGGATGTCGCAAGCGGCTATGCGACCATTAAGCCTGACACCACCCCGCCCCCGCACCCCACCCCTTATTCGCTGACCAGCATTACCTTCACGCCGGTCGATCCCAACCTGTTCGGCGATTTCTCATTCCGGGGGCAGTTGCTTTCGGCTGGCGACGTTACCGTCACGGTTCAGGATAATCAGCTCGATCCGGCGCAGTCATTTACCTTCAACGTGGCGCATGCCAACCAGGACTTCGCCCGCTTCGGCATCATCTCGACCGATAACGAGACGATCCAGTCGGTGACAATCAGCTATGCCGGCGGCTTCAAGGAAGTGAAGCAGATCGACTTCAGCTACTGTGCGTACAGCGACGGAAGCTGCAATACCCCCGGCGGCGGTGGCGGTGGCGGCGGCGGCGGTGGCTCTGTCCCCGAACCGGCCAGCGTGCTGCTTCTTGGCGCGGGCCTGCTCGGTCTGGCCGCTGTGCGGCGCCGGCGTTCGTAAGGCGGCAGGGCCGGCCCTCCGGCACCTCGAATACGGAAGGCCCGGCCGATATGGCCGGGCCTTTTGCTTTGGCGCGCTCCGGTGCCGCGCCCGGTATCCGTCGTAGCTCGGTATCAGCCGTGCAGGATGTTGCCGCCCGCGAGTGTCACCGTGCCCGCCAGTTCGATCTTCATATTGGTGGCGCCAAGGCTTTCCGTCTTGTTGGCCGTGTTGACATAGACGAAGGTGTTGCCGCCGCTCTGCTGCCAGCCGACCTGGTGTTTGCCCAGTGACGTGGCCGACCCCGCCAGCTGTCCGACATAGGTCAGGGCGGTGTTCAGGCCGGTCAGGTCGATCAGGTCCCGGGAGGCGCTGAAGTTGGTGACGATGTCCATGGCGTTGCTGTTCGACTCCGTGGTGGCACCGTAAAGATACGTCGTGCCGCCGCTGCCGCCCGTCATCGTGTCCGCGCCCGCGCCGCCGTCGATCCACAGGTGACCGGCGACGCCGGCGCCATTGATCGCGTCGTTTCCGGCCAGGCCGTAGATGAAGGCGGGCTCCGCCGCGCCCCCCAGCAGAGTTCCGATGCTGATCGTGTCCGCCCCCGCGCCGCCGACGATCACCGCGAGCGGAGAGGCGGGGCCGGAAACGCCGGCGGTGGTGTCGTTCGCGGTGACACTCAGCAGATAGGCCTTGCCGTTTGCCGCCCCCGCGACTCCGCTGGTTCTGGTCGACAGCGTGCCGGTGTTGGCGCTGGTCGTCAGCGTGAACAGGCCCGCAGATGCGCCGCCCAGCGTGTAGCTGTAGCTGTCCCCGGCAACACCGCCTGTCTCCGTCACGCCGGCCAGGCTGATCGACCCGGCCAATCCGCCGGTGGTGGCGACGCTGCCCAGCTGTTTCGTGACGGCGGCGACGGAAATGCCGGTGGGCGCGGGCGGAGCATAGGTGAAGCTCAGCGATCCGCTGCCGACATTGCCCGCCAGGTCCTGGCTGGTGGCGACGATCGTGTGCGTTCCGGATGTCAGCGCCGGGGTGAAGCTCCACGCCCCGGCCGAATTCGCGGTGGTGCTTCCGAGCGTGGTCGTTCCCTCGGTCAGCGTCACCGGGGCGTTCGGATCGGTGGTGCCCTGTAGCGCGTCGTTGGAGGTGGATGTCGTGCCTGTCATGCTGACCAGGCCGATGCTCACCACCGGCGGTGTCGTGTCGTAGGTGAAGGTCAGGCTGGAGTTGACGGAGGTGCCGGAAACGACCGCGCTCGCGGCGATGGTGTTGGCACCCTGCGCGAGCGATGCCGGGGTAAACGACCACACGCCGGACGCATTGGCGGTGGCGGTTCCGAGTGTAACGGATCCCTCCGACAGTGTAACGACCACGCCGGCCGTCGTCACCCCGGTCAGTGCGTCATTGTTGGTGATCTTGTCGGTGGACGAGGCGCCGGTGTCCGCCACCAGGCCGATCGTCACGCTCGGCCCGGCCGGCAGCACGCGGTCCCAGCCGATGGTGTCGAGCACCGTCAGGTCGCTGTTGGACACCGCGTTGACCACGCCCGAATTGCTGAAGGCGTTGAACGAGTCGTTGCCCATGCCCGAGCCCCAGTCGCCGGCATCCCCGCCGGAGACGGTGTTGAACCCACCGAGATTGGTGACACCGCCATCGATCGAGAAATAGCCGGGCGTGGAGGCGGAGAAATCGCGCACCCCAGGCGAGGCGTAATGGAACAGGTCCAGGCCGTAATAGCCGTTGGGCGTGGTCCCGATGGTCCCCCCGGTCAGCATCGCCTTGCCCATTACCTCGGCCAGTTCATGCACCGCCGTGCCGAAGAAATCATAGGTCCCCGCGGTCACCCCGTCGGCATTGTTGTAGTCGAACGCATAGCTGGACGAGAAGCCGACATAGCCGTCGGTCGCGGTGCTGGCGCCGCTCAGCGCCAGGGCTTTGGCATTGGCCGTGGAGACCCAATAGGTTCCGCCCGTGGGATCGGTCGCCGGCAGGGAAGCGGCGGCCGTCGCATCGGTCGATGTCTTGGCATCGGCCTTCAGCGCGCCGGTCAGCTGCGAGTAGCTGTAGCTGTTGAGGTAGTACTCGCTGGCGCCGAGCTGGCCGGATCCGAGCGCGGTGCCGTTGACCTCGCCGAAGCCGACATGGATGTTGATGCTGACGGGATCGGAGAACTGGCTTTCCAGATACTGCACCGCCGACGACATGGCGGTGGTGAAAGCCGACGGCGCGGTGCTGACGCTGGAATCGTAGGTGATGTTGATCACGAACGGCGACGCGGTGCTGGAACCCGAGGCCGTTGCGGTGGTGCCGGAGCCGCCGGTCGTGCTGGTGGTCGTATGGATGCTGCCGGGGCGGGATGAACCCGGACTGGATTGCGGGAGCCCGTCGGTGCTTTCCAGGCTGGCGGACGGATCGACCGGCGGGGCAGGGGGCTGGGGCGCGTGGGCGGCAGGCGGCAGACCCGGCGGCAAGGCAAGACTATCGAGATAGATCAGCCCGTCGTCCGAAAAGGCCTGAAACGGGTTCGACGGATCGTGCTGCAGCAAATTCAGCTTTTTCATCTATAGACCCATGTATTTGAATGACGCACTAGGAAGACCTGTCCATGCTCGACGGAGCGCAGGTCGCCTGCGCGCAACCCGCTGCGGCGGACGCGCGCGGATGGTTGATCGCGAATTGTTAAGGGAAGGCTTCCGGACCGGCCTCGGCCGCTGGCTGACCCTCGGTTTACGGTTGCTGCCGCAAGGCCGGGACGAGCCTTCGCGTCCTGCCGGACGGCGCTTCCGATTTCCCCGGTGACTTTCCAGGCGCCGGAACCGGCGCTTCAAACAGCCGTTCAAACAATCGCATGGGCGCAAGTATCCTCATGCGCGCGTCATCGCGCAGAAAGTAAAACATGCTGATTTGTTCCCCTTCTAAATATGCCCGGAGCCTATTTCTGCGATCCTTCTACGAGGATCCAAGGCTGTTAAACCGGATAAAGCTTGAAATCTCAACTAAATAATTCCCCGAAATCCCAATGCGTGACTACTCCTGTGTGTCTGATCCTAAGTTGTACAAGATGAATTAATAAAATAATAATCAAGAAGATTTTATCATCGGCAAGAAGAATTTTATACGGCGCTTATTCTATTCCGAAGTCGGTATAAATAGACAAACTCCGGCCCCGTTGGGTCGAATTATCCAGAATGCATCATTCTTAATCGAATTTCGACGATCTGACTACATGAGATGCCCGAATTTTGGGTGATTTCGGCATAAAATTTGCTTGAAAAAGGTCTAAACTCGCATTTTTGCGACAAAATTCGATCAAAAATAGTTCATCTGGCCAAGTAATCTACCCATGACGCATGCGGGCAATGCCGTGCCGATGTTAAACGGACCTATTATGATCCAGTTCCACATATTGGGCGCATGCGGTGGCGTCACACCGCGACCTGACGCCGGTCGGCCCCTACAGCGTGAAGCCGCCGCGGATCACCATGCCTACACCGATGCCCACCTTGTTGGCCAGGATATCCACCCGCCCGAACGGCCACCGCCCGGCTTGCGGCCGGCCGGGCGATCCCATACCAAACCGGTCCACTGTCCGAGGGAACCCGGCCATGCCAAACCACCTGCCGCTGGATTTCGGCCTGTTCGGCCGCCTGCGTCGCGATGCCGGCGCGGACTGGGAACGATATGTGAACCACCGCTTCGTCCGCGCCCTGGGGGCCGGCACTCTGCCCCGGCCGGCATTCCAGCACTATCTGAAGCAGGACTACCTGTTCCTCATCCAGTTCGCCCGCGCCTACGCGCTGGCCGGCTACAAAAGCGCCACCCTGGCCGAACTGCGCGCCGCCGCGTCCTCCGTTTCCGCCATTGTCGACGTGGAGATGCCGCTGCATGTCGGCTACTGCGCCGAATGGGGCCTGACCGAGGCCGACATGCAGGCCGAGCCGGAGGCGTTGGAAACCATCGCCTACACCCGCTTCGTGCTGGAGCGCGGCCTGGCCGGCGACCGGCTGGACCTGGAAGCCGCGCTGATCCCCTGTATTTGCGGATATGCCGAAATCGCCGCCCGCCTGCGCGCCGATCCGGCAACCCGAACAGCGGGCAACCCCTACGCCGCCTGGATCGACGCCTACACCAGCCCCGACTATGCCGCCGTCGCCACCGATGCGATCGAGGGGATGGAACGCATGGGGCAGACCCGCGGCGCCACCGACCGTTACACTGGCCTGCTCGCCACCTTTCGCGCGGCCACCCGCCTGGAAGCGGCGTTCTGGGACATGGGCTGGTCGGCCGGATCCGGCGGATGCTGACCCAGCCGCAACGAAACTTTCTCGCCAGGTCCCGCGTTGGCCATCTCGCCACCGCCGATGCCACCGGCGCGCCGCACGTCGTGCCGGTCTGCTACGCGGTCGAGGAGGCCGCGCTTTACATCACGATTGACGAGAAGCCCAAGCGCGAGACCTCCCGGCCGCTGAAGCGCCTGGCCAACATCCGGCAAAACCCGCAAATCGCCATCTGCGTCGACCGCTACGACGAGGACTGGACCCGCCTCGGCTGGGTCCTGCTGCGCGGCCTCGCGGAAATCCTGAGCGACGGCGCCGAGCACGACCGGGCGCAGGCCCTGCTGCGCGGCCGCTATCCGCAATACCGCGCCATGCGCATCGAGACGCTGCCGGTGATCGCCCTGAGGATCGCGCGGGTGACGGCCTGGGGCGATCTGTCCGGCTGAGCGGCCGGCTATGGCGGGGGGCGGGCCTGGCGGGTGAACTCGCCCGCCACCATCTCTCGCAGCCAGCGGTGCCCCGCATCGTTGCGCCGGGATTCATGCCAGATCGCGTATATCGGCGCCGGCGCCAGCTTGGCGGGAAACGCCAGCACGGTCAGCGCGATATTCGCCGTCAGCGCCCCGATAACCGAGACCGGCAGCAGGCTCAGCACATCCGATGCCGCCACCACGGCCGGGATTTCCAGCGCCTCGCTGACCTTCAACGCGAATTTCAGCCCGAGATCGTCGATCTGCCGCGCCACCTTCGGCCGGCGCTCCCGCGGGCCGCGGGGATGCAGCCAGACGAATTCCTCCCCCAGCAACGCCTCCAGGCTGGGGGCTTCGCGGATCCGCGGGTGGCCGGTGCGCGCCACCAGCATCAGCGTCTCGTTCAGCAGGCGCTGGTTGATGAACTGATCCTGCTCCACCGCCAGCCAGTCGATCGCCAGATCGATCCCGCCGTCGCGCAGCGGCTCGGTCATGTCCGGCGGCATCGTGCGCGTATCGAACCGCAGGTCCACGCCAGGTGCTGCGACCGCGCTCAGCGCACGCAGCTTCAGCGCGATCAGCGGGCCGAGCGGATGCGGAATGGAGATGTTGAAATTGCGCTGCGATTGCGCGGGATCGAAGGAGCTGGCTTCCACCAGCCCGGTGCGTAACAGGTTCAGCGCATGCTCCACCCTGGGAAATAACGCCTCCGCCACCTGTGTCGGCACGAAGCGCTGGCCGGAGCGGACGAACAGTTCATCGTTGCAGACCTGCCGCAGGCGCGCCAGCGCGTGGCTGGTGGCGGCCTGGCTCAACGCCAGCCGGTCGGCCGCGCGGCTGACGCTCGCCGTCAGGTAGATCGCCTCGAACACGACCAGCAGGTTCATGTCGAAACCGCGCAGATTGAACATCCCGTCCCTCCTCAGGATATGCCCTCGCAACGGCATCATGCACGGTATCGAACGAGGCTATGCGCCGACATGCCTCACGGATTGCCACCCCATCGTGCTCAAACATCCTGCGTTCCGCGCCGGAATGAAAGGCGGGAGAGCTGTCCCATGCAGGCTTTTGAAGCGTCCCTCGACTTCCTGGCCGCGATCGTCGTTCTGTCGCTGGCCTCCTGGGCTGTGATGCTGGCCCCCATCATCCTGATCCTCAGGCTGTCGGGCTGGCAATTGCGGCGATCGCTCCCGGTTGCCACCCATTGGGGTGCCGCAGTGGCCGCCGGGAGCGGTACGCGCCGGACACCGCCAACCCGGGGCAGCGGTGGTCCGGGCGTCTATGCCGGCGTTGGCGCGTTCCGGTGCAGCAGCCCCTCGTGGCGCAGTTCCCGCCACAGGTCGGCGGGGATCTTTCGTTGCAGCAGTTCCAGGTTGTCGGCGAATTCGGAAGCCGTTCTCGGCCCCGGAATGATCGCCGCCACCGCCGGATGCGCCAGCGGAAACTGCAGCGCCGCCGCCGGCAACGGCACGCCATGCCGCTCGCACACCACGCGGATCTCCTCCACCCGCGCCACCACCTCGGCCGGCGCGGCGGCGTAGTTCCAGGTCTCCCGCCCCGCCAGGATGCCCGAGTTCAGCGGCCCGCCGACGATGATGGACGTGCCGCGCGCCACGCATTGCACCAGCAGATCATCGAGCGGCGCCTGTTCCAGCAGCGTGTAGCGCCCGGCGAGCAGAAACGCGTCCCAGTCGCCGAAGCCCATCGCCTCCAGGCAGACCTCGCGCTCGTTCACGCCAAGCCCGATGGCGCTCACCGCCCCGGTGCGGCGCAGTTCCTCCAGTGCCCGGTAGCCGCTTTCGCGCAGGCTGCGCATCAGTTCCGGATGGGCCGCCGCGCCGTGCTGATAGGCGCCGATGTCGTGCACCAGCAGGATGTCGATATGCGCCAGTCCCAGGCGCTGGAAACTATCCTCGAAGGATCGCATGATCCCGTCATAGCTATAGTCGTACACGACATCGAACGGCATCGGCCGGCCCCAGGCCTCCATCGGATCGGTCCAGGCCGTGCGCGGGCGCAGCAGCCGCCCCACCTTGGTGGACAGCACCCAGTCGCCGCGCCGCTTCTCGCGCAGCGCGTCGCCCACCGCGCGTTCCGCCGCCCCCACGCCATAGAACGGCGCGGTATCCACATAGCGCACCCCGGCGTCCCAGGCGGCGCGCACGATGGCGTCGCGTTCCTGCCAGGAGATCGCCACCCGGCTGCCGCCGAGCGTGGCGGTTCCCAGTCCCAGCGTCGATACTTCCAGCGCGGTGCGCCCGATGCGGCGTTTCTCGAGTGTCATGGCGTCATGTCTCCCCACTCCCCAGTATCGCGGCCCCCGGCCGGGCTGTCGATGGCGCTTTCCGGCGCTTGTGTTAGGCTCCCGGCCGGAAACGCAACCAGGAAAAATCCATGCAGATTGGCTTCAACCTGCCGAACACCGGCCCCCTCTCCGCGCCGGACGTCATGACCGGCATCGCCCAGCAGGGCGAGGCGCTGGGCTTCGACTACCTCACCATCACCGACCATGTGGTGCTGCCGAACCTCGACGCTCCCGGCTATCCCTATTCGGAGACGGGCGAGTTCTCCTCGTCCTCGCCGATGCAGCGCCACGAGCAGCTGACCATGACCGCATTCGTCGCCGCCAAGACCTCGCGCATCCGCCTGGTGCTGGCGGTGATCGTGATCCCGCACCGCCAGCCGGTGCTGGCGGCCAAGATGCTGTCGACGATCGACGTGCTGTCCGGCGGCCGCCTCGTGGTCGGCATCGGTGCCGGCTGGCTGAAAGCGGAGTTCGACGCCGTGGTGACCACCCCCTTCGCCGAGCGCGGCAAGGTGACCGACGAATACCTCGCCGCCTTCCGTGAGCTGTGGACGCAGTCCGAACCCAATTTCACCGGCAACTACGTCTCGTTCAAGGACATCGTGCTGGAACCCAAGCCGGTGCAGAAGCCGCATCCGCCGATCTGGGTGGGCGGGGAGAGCGGGCCGTCGATGCGCCGCGCGGCCGCGCTCGGCGATGCCTGGTACCCGATCGGCACCAACAAGGCGGCCATGTTCGACACCTTGCCGCTGTATGCCGCCGGCATCGCCAAACTGCGCCGGCTGACCACAGAGGCCGGCCGCCCGGAAAACGCGGTGGCGCCGACCTACCGGGTGAAGCGCTACGGCGCCGGCGTGAAGCCGGTCGGCTCCGACGGCAACCGCCGCCTGTTCTCCGGCACCGACACGGATGTGTTGAGCGATCTGCGCGCGCTGCGCGATCTCGGCGTGCAGGCGATCGACATCGATTTCGAACGCCCGACCGCGCCGGAACTGCTGGCGGAGATGCAGCGCTTCAAGCAGGAGATCCTGTCAAAGCTCTGAGCCACCGCGGAGCGGCAAGCGATTTCCTACTGCGGCGCAACAAAAAACCCCTTGCCTTGAATCAGAATCGCATGTCAGGGTTGCGTTGTCGTCAACCAACTGAAAGGAGGTGATCCAGTGTCTCATTGTTCATCGCGCCAGCTCGAGGGCATGGCCTGGGTCTCTGGTTTCTCTTCCGAGGTATCAGAGTAGGTTCTGTCCACGGCTACAGCCGCGAGACAATGCGAAGGCCCCGAGCGATCGGGGCCTTCACTTGTTTGGAGCCAACCTTGCTCAACCCCGCCGGAAAACAACCGACAGATTGTTGGCCGGCATTTCCACCACCGCCGGCGCGGCGAAGCCAAGGGATGCCGCTTCCGCCGCCACCGCCTCCAGGTCGCGGATCCCCCATTCCGGGTTGCGCCCGCGCAAATCCAGATCGAACGCCGCGTTGCCCGGCCCGGTATGCGCGCCGCCGCGCCTGAACGGGCCGTACAGGAACAGCACTCCTCCTGGCCCCAGCACGCGCGAGGCGTTGCGCACCAGGCCGCGCGCCGCCGCCCAGGGGGCGATGTGGATCATGTTGCTGCACAGCACCGCATCCGCCGCCGTCACCGGCCAATCCGCGTCGGTCGCGTCCAGTGCCAGCGCCGGGCGGACATTGGCCAGCCCGGCCGCCGCCATCCAGGCGTCGATGCTGGCCCGCCGGTCGGCGTCGGGGTCGCTCGGCTGAAACACGCAGCCGGGCAGGGCGGCGGCGAAATGCACCGCGTGCTCGCCGCTGCCGCTGGCGATCTCCAGCACGTGTCCACGCGGCGGCAGATGCCGGCGCAGCACCGCCAGGATGGCGTCGCGGTTGCGGGCGGCGGCGGGGGCGAACTGGCGGCGATCGGTCATGCGCGCTGCTATGGCCCGGCGCCCAGTCGATTGCCAGCCTCCGTCCACGGCGCCTATCCTCGGGCATAAGAAAATCCGGAGGTCCGTCGCCATGAGCATCACCGTCAGGCCGCTGCATCCCAGCTTCGTCGCCGAGATCGACGGCGTCGACCTGCGCCAGGAACTGCCGCAGGCCGATATCGACGCGATCGTCGCCGCCCTCGACCAGTACGCGGTGGTCGTGCTGCACGGCCAGCCCATCGACGACGCGCAGCAGATCGCCTTCAGCGCCCGGCTCGGTTCGCTGGAAACCACCATCAAGGCCTATCGCCCCGGCCACAAGCTGCGGCTGGACGCGCACATCTCCGATGTCTCCAACCTCGACGAGGAAAACCGGCTGCTCGCGCTCGATGACCGCCGCCGGATGAACGGCCTCGGCAACCGGCTCTGGCACACCGACAGCTCGTTCAAGCCGACCCCGGCGAAATACTCGCTGCTCTCCGCCCGCGTCATTCCGCCGAGCGGCGGGGAGACGGAATACGCCGACCTGCGCGCCGCCTACGACGCGCTGCCCGGTGCCATGAAGACCCGCATCGAAAACCTCGTCGTCGAGCATTCGATCCTGCATTCGCGCGCCACCATCGGCTTCACCGATTTTTCCGACGAGGAACGCGCCCGCCTGCCGCCAGTGCCGCAGGTGCTGGTGCGCACCCATCCCGGCTCCGGGCGCAAGACGCTGTATCTCGCCTCGCACGCCGCCATGATCCGCGGCATGCCGGTGCCCGAGGGAAGGCTGCTGCTGGCCGACCTGATGGAACACGCCACCCGGCGCGAATTCGTCCACCGCCACCAATGGCGCCTCGGCGACCTGGTCATCTGGGACAACCGCTGCACCATGCACCGCGCCCGCGATTTCGACCCCGCCGTGCCGCGCGACATGCACCGCACCACGGTGGCCGACGTGGCCCCGACACTGGAACAGGCAAAGCAGCGGGAACGGGCGGCCTGATTCTAAACCGGGGAGGGCAGCCGCCAGTCCCGGTAGATCCGCTGGACGAACTGGCCGGCCGGATGGGCGCGGAACTCCGCTACCACCGCCTGCATCTCCGCCGGCAGTTCGTCGTAGGAAGGCGCCGCCGATCCGTCATTCTCGGGCCTCACCACCGGTGCCGCGGCGGTGGCGAAAGCCAGATCCGCCAGCGACAGCCGGTCTCCGACCAGATACCGGGCACCGCCCGCTAGCCGGGAGCCGACCTCATCCAGGATCGTGCGGATCACCGCCAGCGCTGCCTGTGCGTTCGGCGACGATAGTTTCAGCAACAGCCGCAAGGTATCGGCGATCACCGGATAGGTGGCCTGAACCGCGACCACCTCGATGGACGGGCAGCCCCGCGTCAGCGGCCCGATCATGATGTCGCGATGCCCCAGCAGCACGTAATACGCGTACTGCGCCACGGCATGCCCCAGCGTCCCGTTGAAGCGATCCATGTCGGCGGCGATCTGCCCGCTCTCCGCCGGGTCCTCGCGCAGCAGCCGCAGCTCGGCCGGCACCTTGGTATCGAACTGCCCGGCAACGCCCGCCGGCCCGGTTACCGCATAATCGTCGGTATAGACCAGCGGCGCGACGAGGGTGTGCCCGTTCGGCAGGGTGTGGATAAACGAGAAGCCGAACGTATGCGGTTCCTCGACATGGGGGATACGGTAATGCGTCAGCAGAAAGCGGCAGAATTCAGAGTCGATCATCGGCGGTATCGTGATCAGGGTAGCGGTCTGCTCCAGTGTCGCTGTTTCGCTCATCACGGCGCTCCTTCCAGGTCCAAAACGAGCGTAATGCCATCGGGCCATGCTTTGCCAGGGCGTTTCTCACCTCAGGCTTTGCAGGGCGGCGGTTCCGCGCCATGATCGTTACCAGAGGAAGCCGAACGGACCGGCCGCGTCAGCGGCGCGGCACCAAAATCAGGGAGCGGAAACCCATGAATGCCCCACGCAACACCCAGTACCGCCATCTGGAGGCGCACCGCATCGCCGGCTCGGCCGGCGCGATCATCGAAGGCATCGACCTGTCGCAGGAGCTTAGCGACGACGTATTGAGCGAGGTCCGCGCCGCCCTGCTGGATAATTGCGTCATCTTCTTCCGTGACCAGAAACTGACCCCGGCCCAGCAGCTCGCCTTCGCCAAGCGCTGGGGCAACATCCACCTGCACCCCTTCATGGAAGGCATGCCGGACTATCCGGAAATACTTGAAATCGTGAAGCTGCCTACCGACAAGAAGAATTTCGGCGGGTCCTGGCACACGGACCAGATGTTCTCGCCCGCCCCGGCGATGGGGACCATCCTGTACGCGCTGGAAGTGCCCTCGGCCGGTGGCGACACGATGTTCACCAACCAGTACCTGGCCTACGAGAGCCTGTCGGAAGCCTTGCGCAAGATGCTGGACGGCCTGAAGGTCGTCTGCGTCGGCGACAACTTCAAGCAGCATGGCGGCAAGTCGCGAAAGGACCGCTATTCCGACGTCATGAGCCAGATGAAGGTGCGTGACCCCGGCAACGTGCAGACCACGAGTGTGCATCCTTTGGTGCGCACCCATCCGGAAACCGGCCGCAAATCCCTGTTCATCGGCGGCCACGTGCAGCATTTCGAGGGTATGACCGACGAGGAAAGCCAGCCCTTGCTGGACTTCCTGATGAAGCACTCCATCCGTCCGGAATTCACCTGCCGCTTCCGCTGGGAAACCGGATCCCTGGCGTTCTGGGACAATCGCTGCGTCCAGCATTTCGCGGTCAACGATTATCCCGCGGAGACCCGCATCATGCACCGCATCACGGTGCAGGGCGACGTGCCCTACTGAACCAAGGCCTCGGGGCCACGGCGTCGGCTCAAAAGGCGAGGGGGGCGTCGCCGCCCCCCTGCCTGCCAGCATCGGCAAGTCTGCCGACCTCAGTAGCCCAGCGGCTGCGGCAGCGCCGGCACCCAGCGGCCGTTCTTGACCACGGCCAGGAACGATTCCGAAGACGCATGGTGGTTCGTCGCACTCAGATGCGCCGGCGGGTTGCCGAAGATGTCGACATAGCCGTCGATGCTCTCCATCCCCTTGATGAAACTATCCATCGTCAGGTCCCGCCCGGCGCGCTGCAGCCCCAGGATGGTCATCTGTGCCGCCGCATAGCCCATCTGCCCCAGGAAGTTCGGCTCGCGGCCGAACTTCGCCTTGAACTTCTTGCTGAACTCCTGCACCGCCGGACGCGGGTCGTCGGGATAGGCGTACAGGCCCGGCGTCATGGCGTAGTAGCCTTCCGCCACGTTGCCCGGCGCTTCCGCCACGGCGGTGTCGTAGGAAGCGAACTGCCCGAGCATGTCCACGTTCCAGCCCATCTTGCGGGCGGTCGAGATGATCAGCGTGGTATCCTTGACGATCGTGCCGGTCACGATCAGGTCGCAGTTGGCATCGTGCAGCCGGGTCAGCGACGCGTTGAAATCGGTATCGGTCGGCTTGTGCACGGTCTGGCCGGCCAGCTTCATGTTCATCGCCGCCAGCTGTTCCACCGCGCCGGCCAGCACGTCGCGGCCGAAATCGCTGTCCTGCGTCATCGCACAGACGTTCTTCTTGCCCTTCTTTTCCACGAAGTATTTCACTCCCGCCCGCATCTCGTCGTAGTACGAGGCGAACTGGCCGAATTTCAGCCGATTGAACGGCTCGTACATCGACCGTGCCGCGGTCAGCGGAAACACGTTCGCCACGCCTTTTTCCAGCTGCGTCGGCATGTTGGCGTTATTCATCGGCGTGCCGCCATTGCCGACCAGGATGAACACGTTGTCGTTGTTCAGCAGCTTGTTCATCGCCTGCACCGCGCGCGGCACCTGATATTGATTGTCCTCGACGATGTATTTGATCTTGCGGCCGTTGATGCCGCCCTTCTCGTTGATCTCGTCATAGGCCATGCGCTGGGCGTCGGCGTTGTTGACGCCTTGCACCGCGGTAACGCCGGACAGGTCGGTGATGGTGCCGATGGTGATCTCGGTATCGGTCACCCCGCGCACCGCCTCGGCGGCCTGAGCCTGCGTGCCCAAGACCTGCGTGCCCAGAACCGGCGTGACCAGCCCCGCAGCGAGCAAGGTTGCGAAAAAGGCGCCGGCCCGTCTTGGAATTCGGATATGCATGGACGCTTCCCTATGTTTTTTCCGGGCCGTGAACCCGGCCCTGGGGACAGGCTAGCGCGCCGGAGTGGATTGCCTCAATGCCCCCGCTGCGGGATACCATCCGGCAACAGCAAAGGAGCCGCCTCATGACCTTCGACTTCACCGGGAAGCGCGTTCTCGTCTGCGGCGGCAGTCGCGGCATCGGCCGGTCCATCGCGCTGGGCTTCGCCCAGGCCGGCGCCGGAGTCTCCATCTGCGCCCGCGGCGCGGCCGCGCTGGAGGCAACCCGCGCGGACATCGCCGCCTTCGGCCACGCCGCCCACGCCGCACCTTGCGACCTCGCCGACGCCGGCCAGATTGCCGCCTATGTCGGCGCGGCGGCAGCCGCGCTCGGCGGGATCGACGTGCTGGTGAACAACGCCTCGGGCTTCGGCGGCACCGACGACGAAGCCGGCTGGGCCGCCTCCATGGCCATCGACATGATGGCCATCGTGCGTGCCAGCCAGGCCGCCACGCCGTTCCTGGCGAAAGCCGCCGATATTTCCAAAGGGGGTAGTTCCATTATCAACATATCCTCGATCTCGGCGTTGCGCCCGTCCACCCGCACGCCGCCCTACGGTGCGATCAAGGCCGCGGTGATCCACTACACCACCACCCAGGCGGCGATGCTGGCCAGGCAGGGCATCCGGGTGAACGCCGTCGCGCCGGGCTCCATCGAGTTCCCCGGCGGCATGTGGGAGGAACGCAAGTCCACGGCGCCGGAGGTCTACAACCGCATCCTGCGCTCCATCCCCTTCGGCCGCCTCGGCCACCCCGAGGAAATCGCCAACACCGTGCTGTTCCTCGCCTCGCCGCTGGCCTCCTGGATCACCGGCCAGGCGATCGCGGTCGATGGTGGCCAGTTGCTCGGGGCTTAGCTCTTCGGCGGCACGCCGTAATTGGCGTTGAGGTAGTTCAGGATCGTCTCGGCATCCGCGTCATCGATCGGCGCGCCGAACACCGCGCGCATCTTGCCCACCTCGGCCTTCCAGGCATCCGGCGACAGGAAGACGCTGTTGGTACGGATGTAGTCCAGGCTGTGGCAGATCGAGCAGCGTGACTGGACGACGTCATGGCCAGGGCCGGGCTTGATCGGCACGAATTGTTCGGTGGCCCCGGCTTGCCCGGCCAGGGCGGGCAGCGCCAGGGCGCCGAGCAGCAAGGTCGTTGCTATACGAAACATGGTCGCCTCCCCCTACGCCAGCGTCACGGAGACGGACAGCGGCACGTTGTTATGGTAGCCGGCCGGATTGAATTTCAGCTTCTCCGCCTGCGTCTCCCCGGCGTTGCTGGTCGCCCGCGCCAGGATGGCCACCTTGCCCGGCGCCATCTTGCCCACGCGCAGGCTGAACGGCCGGAACGAATAGCGGCCCATGTCCTTGCCCAGTTGCGCCGGCGCCCAGGTCGCGCCGCCATCGAGCGAGACCTCCGCCGCCTTGATCCCATGCCCGCGATCCCAGGCGATGCCCGACACGGTGAAGCCCTTGGCCGACGCGACCGCGCCGTTGTCGTGGCTGGTGATCAGGGAGTTGACCACGATTTCGGTGATCGGCGCGTTCTTGTCGTTCTCCTGGCTGGTGAAGGGCTCGTCCACCGGAAACATGCCCTTCGGCACGCGATAGGCCGTCTGCATCCAGAAGCTGTCGACCGGCTTGGTGCGGATATCCAGATGCGTCAGGTGCTTGGTCCAGTACGTCGCGGTCCAGCCTGGCACGATCAGGCGCAGCGGAAAACCGTTGAAGTGCGGTATCGGCTGATGGTTCATCGCGAAGGCGAGGATCACATCGTCCGACATCGCCTTGCTGATCGGCAGGCTTTTGAGGAATGCCGGCGTCATCGGCAGTGGCGGCCCGCCGGCCCCGGCCATGCCGAGCTCCAGCGCGCCGGGCTTCACCCCCACCTTCGCCAGCACGTCCTTCAGGCGGATGCCGCTCCATACCGCGTTGCCCATCGCGCCGACGCCCCATTCCACGCCCGCCACATGCGGGGAAGACAGTCCGCGGCGGTTGCCCGAACATTGGCAGACCGCGGTCACCTCCACCGGCTTGAACATCCGGCGCAGGTCTTCCAGCGTGAAGCTGACTTCCTTGCCGGCCGCGTCACCGCCGATCTTCAGCGTGTAGTTCTGCCGCAGCTCCGCCATGTCCGGAACGACCGACAAATGGTAGCGCACGAAGAACTCGTCGTTGGCGGTCAGCGGCCTGCGGAATCCCCATAGCGGGGTCTCGTAATTCGGCGGCCGGTAGGTCAGCTTGATCAGCGGCTTCTTGCCCGGCAGGGTATCCAGCACGGCCGTATCCAGCACGCCGGATGGCAGGCCGGGATTGAGGTTCAGGACCGGGGCGGGGGCTGTCCTGGCGAAGGCGGGGCCGGCCAGCGTGGCCGCGCCCAGCCCGGTGAGCAACTGTCTTCTGTACATGGCGCTTCTTCTCGTTCGAATCCTCGACAGCTGAGGTTAGTCACGCCGCGCCGGCTTCTGCAACAGCCTGTTCGGCCAGCCGGTTATCGACGCAGGTCTCGAACGCGATATCGCGCGACAGCGCCCCGCCCGAGATCATCGCCGCCTTCAGCCGGTCGAACCCTTCCCGCCGCAACACCGGATCGGTGCCCCACAGGCCCAGCGCCTTGTAGCGATCCACCGCGGCGGCGAAGATTTCCGGCGCCACGGCGGGAAAGAAATCCGCCAGGGCCCGCGCGACCTCCGCTCCCGGCGTGGCCGCGATCCAGCGCAGCGTGCGCAGCATCGCCCGCGTCATGCCCAGCAGCGCCTCCGGCCGCCGCTCCAGCACCTCACGGCGCGTCACCAGCGTGGTGTAGGCGGTCAGGCCGCGATCGGCCGCCGCGTACCATAGATGCCCGGCGCCGGACGCGATCAGTTGCTCCGCATAGGGCTGAAACACCTGGATCGCGTCCACCGCGCCGGCCCGCAGCATGGCCGTGTTCTCCGCCATCGACCGGTCCGCGGCACGGTCGAGCCGCCCCGGGTCCACGCCGGCACGGCGCAGATCGTCCTGCAGGCACAACCACGGCGTGGGCACCTCCGACACGCTGGCGAAGCGGATCCCGGCCAGGTCCGCCATCTCGAAATCCGGTTTCGGCCGCGCGCCGATCACGAAGAACGGATCGCGCGCCACCACATCGCAGAAGCACACCAGCCCGGCCCCGGGATCGGCGGTCCGGTCGGTATCATGCGTGATCAGCACGCGCAGCGGTCCGCCCCACATCACATCGATCTTGCCCGCCCGCAGCGCCCGGCTGGTCGCGGCCGGATCGGACGAGCTTTCCAGGCGAACCTCCACGCCGGCCGCCACATAGGCGCCGATCGCGTGCGCCGCGTAGAACGGCGCATAGAACAGGGCACGGAAGTTCTCGGACAAAACGATCGGCATCGGCGCTCTCCGGACGGGTTCGGGCCAGCCTACCTCTGTTGCGGCGCGCGCGCGACGCTCTAAGATGCCGCATCGCACAATCCAAAGGGTCGCCATGAATAAAATCAGCCGCCGAAGCACACTGGCCCTGACCGCCGGAGCGATCACCGCTGGTACGTTGCTACCGTGGCGTGCAGCCCGGGCCCTGGGGCCGAAGCCCGTACCACTCAATCCGCCGGTAAAACTGACGCTGGGTGCCAACTCCGTGCCGCATGTGTGCCCGTTCCACTACATCGTCGCCGAGGCCAAGCCCCTGGGCGTCGATATCGAATTGGTAAAGTTCGCCCGCTACGCCGATACCCGTACTGCCCTGGCTTCAGGCTCGATCGACGCCGGCTCGATCGGCCCCGCCGACGTGCCCATCGCCCTTTCCCAGGGCATCAAGACGGTCGCCGGCCTGATGGGTGTGGGCGAAGCGCAGAAATTCCCGATCGTGCGCAAGGGCCTGACCCTCACGAAATGGGAAGACCTGATCGGCAAGAAGATCGGCATCGGCCCCGGTTCGGCCGTCTGGTTCCAGTTCGCCGCCACCATCACCGAGGCCGGCGTGCCCTACAACAAGCTCACCACCGTCAATCTGCAGGGCGCCGGCACCGCCTTCCTGCAGGCGCTCGAACGCGGCGACATCGATCTGTTCATCGGCTGGGAACCCTATGAGTCGCAGGCGGTGCAGCAGGGCATCGGCGTCCGCGCCACCGCGCTCGATTATTCCAAATCCAAGGCCGTCGGCGCGGAACTCGGACTGGTCGGCGTCAACCGAGATTACCTGGCCAAGCAGCGCGAAGCGGTGAAGCGCCTGGTCTGGGCCTATCTCGCCATCCAGGACCGCCTGAACGCCTCCAAGGAAGCCCTGGCCCAGGCGATTGCCGCCTATACCGGCCTGCCGGAGCCCGTCGCGGCGAACATTGCCAAGGTAACCACCCTCGGCCAGTTCCTCACCCTCGAACAGATGCAGCGCCAGGCTGCCGAATTCAGCCGGCTCGGCGTGCTGACCAAGGACGTCAGCGGCGATCTCGGCCCGTATTTCGAAAGCGGCCTGGTCGCCGAGGTCATGAAGGGGTGAACGGGGAAGGGATCGCCGCCCGCCTGATCGCGCTGCTGCAGGGCCTGGCCCTTCCCGTGGCGCTGCTCGTGCTGTGGGAAGCCATGGGCAGGGCCGACATGCTGCCCGCCGGTATCCTGCCCGCCCCATCCGCGATCCTGGCGACCTGGCGCGAATGGGCATTCGGCAATGGCGGGTTCGGGCTCAACCCCTACTCGGGCACATGGCTGGACACGGTGCTGTTCTCCGCCCGCCGCGTCGCCCAGGGCTTCCTGGTGGCGGTCATTGTCGGCGTGCCGGTCGGCATCCTGATCGGCTGGAGCCGGCTGGCGGCGCGCGGCATCGACCCGCTCATCCAGGGCCTGCGCCCGATCCCCATCACGGCCTGGCTGCCGTTCTCCATCGCGCTGTTCGGCATCCGCGACATGGGCGCGATCTTCCTGATCGGGCTCGGCGCGTTCTACCCGATCGTGGTGAATTCCACGCACGGCGCGCGCGATGTCGGGCGCAACCTGATCCGCGCCGCGCAGATGATGGGCGCCAGCCAGCGCGACCTCGTCATCCGCGTGGTGCTGCCCAACGCGCTGCCCTCGATCTTCACCGGTATGCGCATTGGCCTCGGAGTCGCCTGGACCGCGGTCATCGTTGCCGAAATCGTCGCGGTGAAATCCGGCCTCGGCTACGTGCTGTGGGACGCCTATTACGTCGGCCGGATGGACGTGGTGCTGGCCGACATGGTCTCCATCGGCCTCGCCGGCTTCCTGTCGGACCGGCTGATGCTGCTGATCTCCCATCGCGTGCTCCACTGGCAGGCCCTCTCTCGATGACGACCCCCGGTAACGCCGTCGAGATGCGCGGCATCGAAAAGACCTACCCCGGCCGCAGCCCGGTCACGGCGCTGACCGGCGTGGACCTCACCATCGCCGATGGCGAGTTCGTCGCCCTGCTCGGCCCCAGCGGATGCGGCAAGTCGACACTGTTGAACATCGTCGCGGGTTTCGAGCAGCCGAGTGCCGGCGAGCTTCGTATCCACGGTGCTCCGCCCCGCCCGCCCGGGCCGGACCGGGCGGTGGTGTTCCAGGAGCCGGCGCTGTTTCCCTGGCTGACGATCGAGAAGAACGTCACCTTCGGCCCGCGCATACAGAAGAGGCCCCGCGCCGAATTCGAGCAGGAAGCCCGGCGCTTCATCGACCTCGTCGGCCTATCCGGTTTCGAACAACACTACCCCGACCAGCTGTCCGGCGGCATGAAGCAGCGCGTCGGCATCGCCCGCTGCCTGCTGATGCAGCCAAAACTGTTCCTCATGGATGAGCCGTTCGGCGCGCTCGATGCGCAGACGCGCCTGCAGATGCAGGAACTTCTGCTTCACGTTTGGGACACGCTGAAGCGCACGGTGATCTTCATCACCCACGATATCGACGAGGCGATCTTCCTCGCCGATACCGTCTATGTGATGAGCGCGCGCCCCGGCCGCATCCGCTCGCGCAACCCGGTTCCGCTGCCCCGCCCGCGCGACATCGACATGCTGACCGATCCCGCCTTCAATGCGCTTCGCCGCGACATCCTGCACCAGATCCGCGAGGAAGCGGGCAAGTCGGGACGACAACATTAGCGTGCGGCCGGGCGCCGATGGACTTGCGGCCGGTTCGGCTCCATTGTCAGCCCTGTAAATCAGCCCGAGGGGAGAGCCCGATGGACGACAAGATCGAAACCGGCGCAGTTTGCGGCCCCGATGGCTGCGCCGAGGACGGCGAGGCTCCGGCCAACCCCGCCACCGCGCTGGACACCGAAGCGGCGCCGGCCGCGCGCATCGACATCGTCTCCGATGCCATCTGTCCCTGGTGCTATATCGGCAAGCGCCACCTGGAAGCGGCGCTGGCCATGCTGGCCGCGGAAGGAATGCGCTTCTCGATTCACTGGAACGCTTTCCAGCTGAACCCGGACATGCCCGCCGGCGGCGTGGAGCGGAAATCCTACCGCATTGCCAAATTCGGCAGCTGGGACCGCTCCCAGCAGCTCGATGCCCGCATCACCCAGGCTGCCGCCGGCGCCGGCCTGGAATTCCACCTGGACAAGCTGGAACGCACGCCCAACACGGTGGATGCCCACCGGCTTATCCTGCTGGCCGGTCGCGTTGAGCCGGACGCGCGTCCCGGTTTCCAGGACGAGATGATGGAAGCGGTGTTCATCGCCTATTTCATCGAGGGCCGCGACATCGGCGAGCACCAGGTGCTCGCCGACTGCGCCGCATCGGTGGGCCTGGACCGGTCCGCCGTGCTCGACTTCCTCGCCACGGACCAGGGCCGCGATCCCGTGCTACGGGCCGACGCGATGGCGCGCAATGCCGGCGTATCCGGCGTGCCGAGCTTCTTCCTCAACGGCCAGGGCCTGTTTTCCGGTGCCGTCGCGCCCGAGGCGATGGCGGATGCGCTGCGCCGCGCGCACAGGATCCAGGCCGCCCAGGCCGCCTGACAATCTCCGGCCAGGCCAACGAACGGCGCCCCATGGGCGCCGTTTGTGTTGTACTCGCACCCACCCGGCTAACAGGGATAACCGCCGAATGACAACCCAGGAAAACAACGCCCCGACCGGCCCCGTCGCCCTCGTCACCGGCGGTGCGCGCGGCATCGGCGCCGCCATCGCGGCGCGCCTGGCGCATAACGGCTACCGCCTCGTCATCGCCGATCTGCACGCGCCCGAGAATGCGATTCTCGGTAGGCACGTGATCTGTGACGTCTCCAACGAAAGCGATGTCGCCGCGCTGATGACCGACATCCGCGCCCGCGAAGGCCAACTCGACGCCCTGGTCTGCAATGCCGGGATCAATGTCCACAAATCCGTCGAGGAACTTTCACTTGCCGACTGGTCGCGCGTGCTCGCCACCAACCTCACCAGTTGTTTCCTGCTCGCCCGCTCCGCCGCCGCCCTGCTGCGCGCCGGGCAGGGCGCCATCGTCACCATCGCCTCGACCCGCGCGCATATGTCCGAACCCGACACCGAGGCCTACGCCGCGTCCAAGGGCGGCCTGGTCGCGCTGACCCACGCCCTCGCGGTCAGCCTCGGCCCGGATATCCGGGTCAACTGCATCAGCCCTGGCTGGATCCATACCAAGGGCGCGCCGCCACGCCCCGAGGACCACGCCGATCATCCCGCCGGGCGCGTCGGAACCCCCGAGGATGTCGCCGCCCTGGCAGCCTTCCTGCTCGGCCCCGAAAGCGGCTTCATCACCGGCGCCGAATTCACCGTCGACGGCGGCATGACCCGGAAGATGAAATACCTAGAGCAGAATCCCATCACTCTGGATCGTATCCTGCGGCAGCGAACATGTTGA
>JBBIQA010000026.1:28678-33952 GCA_037442565.1 Rhodospirillales bacterium | reverse complement strand
CGGCCTTGGCCATGGCGGGCAGGTCTTCCAGATTGTCGGGCAGGCTGGTGGTGATTTCGATGGCGGCGGGGTCCCGGCCGTGCGCGCGTGCGGTGTCGTGCACGAGTTTCACCAGGTCGGCGGGGGCGCCGCGGGCGGGGAAGAAGCCGTCCCCCAGCCGGCCGGCGCGTTTGGCCGCAAAGGTGGAATGGCCGCCGATGACGATGGGGACAGAGCGGTTGGGCGGCTTGGGGCGCATATAGGCGTCCTTGAAGCGGAAGAACTGGCCCTCGAAGGTGGGTTTGTCGGCGCTCCATAGCTCGCGCATGATCTTTATGTATTCGTCGGTGCGGGCGCCGCGTTCCTCGAACGGGGAGCCGAGGGCCTCGAACTCCTCCTTCAGCCAGCCGACGCCGACACCGAGGATGACGCGGCCGGCGGACATGTGGTCCAGCGTGGCGACCTGCTTGGCGGTGATGACGGGGTTGTGCTGCGGCAGGATGATAACGCCGGTGCCGAGCTTGATGCGCTTGGTGGCGGCGGCGACGTAGGCCATCCAGATCAGCGGGTCCGGCAGGTCGAAATCGCCGTCGCCGCCGGGAATGCGCCCGCTGGGGGAGTAGGGGTATTGCGACTGGTAGCCGTGCGGGATGACCGTGTGTTCCACCGTCCAGGCCGATTCGAAGCCGGCGGCTTCCGCGGCCTGCACCAGTTCCACGGCGCGGGCGGGGTCCACGTAGCGGCCGGTGTTGCAGTAGCGCAGTCCGAATTTCATGGCGCGGTTTCCCTGGGAACGGTTGTTTTCGGCAGGCTGCACGGTTCGGCTGGGCAGGTCAAAGTGATTGGCGGGAGGGCGGATTGCTTGTCTTTCCCGGTCTGCTAGGGTTTGCGGGTCCGGCCTGTTTGGCCGCCCAAAATCAATGGAGGGACCCCTTTGACCAAAATCGTACTCCCGGTCGAGGCGACGCATATTCATATGTTCGCCAACGCGCTGTTTGACGAGAGCCCGGCGTATCATGACGCCGAGAAGGCCAAGGCGACCGAGGCGGGCGGCATCATCGCGCCGCCGACCTTCGTGCAGTCCTCGGCCCAGTTCGATCCCGAGTATCATCTGCGCCCGAAGCCCGGCCAGCCCTGGTTCGGTTCCGCCAAGGGGCCGAGCGGCGTGGAAGGCAAGGCGTCGTCCTCCGGCGGGCTGCATGCCGAGCAGCATTACGAGTATCACCGCCACCCGCGCCCGGGCGACGTGCTGACCGCGACGACCACGACCGGCAAGAGCTGGGAGCGGGAGAGCAAGCGCGCCGGCAAGCTTTCGTTCCGTGAGCGGATCACCGAATATCGCGACCAGAAGGGCGAACTGGTGGTGACGGCGCGCGGCGTGAGCGTGACGACCGAACGTCCGGTCTCGCAGGGTTAAGGGGAGCAACGATCATGGCATTGGACGCAAGCAAGCTGAAAATTGGCGACAAGCACACGGAGCGGGTGGCGAGCAATCTGTCGCGCACGCAGATCGTGCAGTACGCCGGCGTATCGGGCGACTACAACCCGCTGCACACGGACGAGGTCTACACCACCCAGGTGGCCGGCTATCCCAGCGTGTTCGCGCATGGGATGCTGACCATGGGGCTGACCGGCAAGATGCTGACCAACTATGTCGGCCACGGCAACCTGACGAAATTCGGCGTGCGCTTCACCAACCAGGTATGGCCGGGCGACACGCTGGATTCGACCGCCACGGTGGAGGCCATCCGCGAGGAAGGCGGACAGAAACTGGTGGACCTGGTGATTTCCACCGTCAATCAGGACGGCAAGGAAGTTGTCAGCGGGTCGGCGACGGCTCGGGTGAAGTAGGTTTTTTCCGATACGAATGGGTAAGGGGGGCCTGGTGCCCCCCTTTTCTTCGGCCTTGCGTTACTGCCCCTTGAACACCGGCTTGCGCTTCTCCAGGAACGCCGTGCGCGCCTCGCGGTGATCGTCGGTCTGTGCGGTGCGGGCCTGGTGCACCGCCTCCATCTCCAGCACCGCCGCCAGCGGTTCCGTTTCCGCGGCGTGCAGGTTTCGTTTCATGTACCCGTAAGCCACCAGCGGGCCGTCGGCGATGCGCCGCGCCATGGCGGTGGTTTCGGCCAGCAGGTCGGCATCGTCCACCACCCGGTTGACGAGGCCGATGCGTTCGGCCTCGGCGGCGTCGAAGTTGTCGCCGAGGAGGTACAGCTCGCGCGCCTTGGCGGTGCCGACCAGCTGGGTCATCAGCCAGGAACCGCCGAAATCGCCGGAATAGCCGATCTTGCCGAAGGCCACGCCGAACTTGGCCGAGCGGGCGGCGATGCGCAGGTCGCAGGACATCGCGAGGCCGAGGCCGGCGCCGAATGCCGGGCCGTTGATCATGCCGATGATGACCTTGGGGCAGGTGCGCATGGCCTGCGGGATCAGGTGCATCCTGCGCATGCTCTCGACACGGTGCTCGAACGGCAGCTGGTTGCGCTGCCCCATGCTTTTGATGTCGCCGCCGGCGCAGAAGGCGCGGCCTTGTCCGGTGATGATGATGGCGCCGACGTTGCTGTCGGTGCCGAGGCGCATGATGGCCTCACGCAGCAGGTTCAGAAGTTCCTGGGACAGCGAATTCAGGCTTTCCGGGCGGTTCAGCGTTAGGGTCGCGATGCCGTCCTGGATGGTTTCCGCGATGTCGGCCATGTATGTCTTCTCCCTTATTGGCGGGTGACGGTAACACGGACGTGCACGCTGGACGACTGGCTCGTGCGGACCCATCATGGCGGTTCATGAGAGCCCCGATCCGTCGACCGAATTTGCGCCGTATGCGTGCCGAACTGGACATAGCCGCCGTTCGCACCTGGGACGATGCCCATTTGAAGGGCGGGCCTGGGGGTGTCGTGTTTGCCGGTGCGCCAGGCAACCTGCCGGCGGGGAAGCGCGTGTACGCGATCGGCGATGTGCACGGGGACCTGGTGAAGCTGCGGGCCATGCATGCCGTCATCGCGGCCGATCTGGCGGCCCGGCCAGTGGCGGCGCCGCTGCTGGTGCATCTCGGCGACTTCATCGACTGGGGAGCGGACAGCGCCGGGGTGGTGGGGTTGCTGGCCGCCGGGCCGCCGGTGGCCGGGGTGCCAGTGGTGAACCTGGCGGGGGATCACGAGCAGATGTTGCTCGATGCGCTGGATGGCGACGGGCCGGCCGCGACCGACTGGCTGCATTCGGGCGGCGCGGCGGCTTTGGCGAGTTGGGGGATGGGGGCCGATACGCCGCGCGCGGAATGGTCCGAGCGGATCCCCGCGGCGCATCTGGCCTTCCTGCGCGGGCTGGCGCAGCGCCATCGTGTCGGCTCCTATCTGTTCGTGCATGCGGGGCTGCGGCCCGGCGTGAAGATCGCCGAACAGTCGCGCCAGGACATGCACCATATCCGCGAGCCGTTTCTTTCCACCGACCGCGGCTTCGGGGTGGTGGTGGTGCACGGGCATACGGTGGGGGGAATGCCGGTGGTGCGCGCCAACCGCGTGGGCGTGGATACCGGCGCGGGGCTGGGCGGCAAGCTGTCCTGCGCGGTGCTGGAAGACGACCGGATTGGTTTCATCTCGGTTTAACCCAAGGAGGACGGCATGGATTTTCCCGCGCTGCTGCAGGATTTCGCCAAGGCGGTTCAGGACAATGACGGCCAGGCGCTGGCGGCGCTGTTCACCGAGGATGGCGTCTATGATGACGGGTTCTTCGGGCCGTACCAGGGGCGGCCCGCCATCGCGAAGATGCTGCAGCATTTCCATGATGGCGGGCGGGATTATTGGTGGGAGTTCGAGGCGCCGGTCTGCGATGGCCGGGATGGCTATGCGCAATGGCGCTTCAGCTACGCCTCCCGCCTGGAGGGCTGCGAGGGCAGGCCGGTGCTGTTCGAGGGCATGAGTCGGTTCACGTTGCGCGATGGCAGGATCGTGCTGTACCGCGAGATGTTCGACCGTGGGCTGGCGCTTTCGCAGCTGGGCTTCGTGCCGGAGCGGCTGGCCCGGATCGTGGCCAAGGCCGCCGCGGCGCAGAACGCCCGGCCGGAAAGCGGCAAGCATTTGGCCCGGTTCAGCCCGTGAACGTGGAAAAGACTTCCTCCAGCGCCTTCATCTGATTGCCGGCCGCCGAGGACGCCACGATGACCGGGGTATGGACGCCGGCGGCGCGCCAGGCTTCCACCCCGTCGCGCACCTTGCTGGCAGTGCCGAACAGGGTGCAGTCGGCCAGCCAGCGGTCGTGCAGGTATTTCGGGATGTCGTCGTTGCGTTTTTCGGCGATGCAGAGCTCGATCGCCTCCATCTCCTCGCGGTAGCCGGCTTCCTTCCAGTAGTTGCGGTAGTTCGGCAGGAAGGCGTAGCCGTTCAGGGTGCGGCGGTTCACCGCCTTCGCGGCCTCAATGTCGTCGGAGATGCAGGTGGGGATCATGTTGCCGATGAAGAATTCTTTCCCCACGCGCTGGGCCTCGGGCAGTACGGAGAGGGAGGTCGGCGTGTGCCTCAGGCTGGCGTTGGCGAAGATCAGGCCCTGGCCGAGTTCGCCGGCGAGTTGGATCATTTTCTGACGCAGGGTTGCGACGATCACCGGCGGCATGCCGCCGAGCTTGTCGTAGCCGTGGTATTTCTCGATGAAGGTACGGGTGTCGCCGAGTGGCTTGCCCGGCGTGACGCCCATGCGGACGTAGCTGGGGCCGTGCGCGATGCCGATGCCGAGCCTGAAGCGGCCGCCGGAGATTTCGTGCATGAAGGCCGCACTTTGGGCGAAATCCTCCATCGTGCGCTGGTAGATCGGCGCGATGGCGGTGCCGAAGGGGATGCGCGTGGTGTTCCAGGCCAGCGCCTCGCAGAACGACATGTTGCCGAACGGGGAGGGGACGTAGATGCCGGCGAAGCCGCGCTTCTCCGCTTCCTGCGCCACCTGCACGGCGGCGCGGCGGCGGTTCGGGGTGGCGATGATGCAGATGGCGGGCAGGGTTTGCGGCATGGCTGGTTTCCTCGTGATGCGCTTTGGCGGATGATAGGGGCTTGAGCCGGCGCTGTCGTCATGGTGGCATGGGGCCAGAACAAATTTGCCGAGGAACCTGTCCATGCGCGTCTCGACCCATCTTTCCTATGACGACTGGCGCGCCTGCGGCCCGGAAGCGGCGGCGCTGGAGAAGGCCGGCGTGGATAGCATCCAGTGCCCGGAGCTGAAGCACGATCCGTTCATTCCGCTGGCCATGGCGGCGCTGGCGACCGAGCGGGTGCAGCTGGCGACCTCGGTGGCGATCGCGTTTCCGCGCAGCCC
>JBBIQA010000026.1:25323-28578 GCA_037442565.1 Rhodospirillales bacterium | reverse complement strand
GCGGAGGTGGTGAAGTCCGTGCAGGCGATCCCGACCGTGTTCAAGGGGTACAAGACCGCCTGGGCGGCGTAGGTCCTGCCGGGCGGCTGACGACAGGCGATTGCGGCACTATCGATTGCCGCTCGCGGCAGTTGCTGCCAGGACACGGACTTTCTGCCTTGTTGTAATTGTTATACACTGGCGCTTCCGTACCGTAAGCTCATTTCGTAATGAGCAGTACGCGGACCGAACACAGGTCCTGCGCCATCCTCGCCACCGACGTGGTGGGCTACAGCAGGCTGATGGCGGAGGACGAGAGCGGGACCCATGCGCGGCTGATGCGCCTGCGCGCGGCGGTACTCGACCCGCGCATCGCCGCCCATGGCGGCACCCTGATCAAGAACACCGGTGACGGCTTCCTGGCCGTGTTCGCGGATGCCGGCGCGGCGGTTCATTGCGCATTGGAGATGCAGCGCGCCATCGCCGAGAGCCAGGAGCCGGAGCCGACCGGCCGGCGCATCGGCATGCGCATGGGAGTGAACGCCGGCGAGGTTCTGGTGGAGGCGGACGACATCTACGGCGATGCCGTGAACCTGGCGGCACGGCTGCAGACCTACGCGGAACCGGGCGGCATCGCCGTCACCGGTCAGGTGGCCGAGCAGATCGGCCGCGATCCGGCGGTGCGCACGGTCGATCTCGGCGATCTCTATCCGCACAATATGGCCCGCCCGGTGCGCATGTTCAGCCTGCGCCCGGAAGGTTTCGAGGCGCGGCTGATGGGCGAACGGCCGCTCGGCGCGGATGACCGGCCCTCCATCGCGGTGCTGCCGTTCCGCAAGAACCAGACCGATCCGGACGAGGCGTATTTCGCCGATGGCATCGTCGACGACATCATCTACGCGCTGGCGGGGCTGAAGGAACTGTTCGTCATTTCCCGCGGCTCGACCCTGGGCTTCGGCTCGGGGGCGGTGGACACGCGCGAGATCGGCCGCGCGCTCGGGGTTCGTTACGTGCTGTACGGCTCGGTGCGCCGCGCCGCCGGCCGTCTGCGCATCGGCACGGAACTGAGCGATACCGAAACCGGGCGGATCATCCGTTCCGACAAGTATGAAGGCGAACTGGGGGATCTGTTCGCCCTGCAGGACCGCATCTCCGCCAGCGTGGTCAGCGCCATCGCCCCCTATGTGCTGGAGCGCGAACTGCTGCGGGCGCGGCGCAAGCACCCGCAGAACATGACCGCCTACGATCTGCTGTTGCAGGCGCTGGATTGCCTGTACCGCATGGACAGCGAATCCTTCGCCCAGGCGCGCGGCCTGTTGCAGCAGGCCATGGCGCATGATCCGCTCTACGGCCCCGCCTATTCCTACGCCGCGTATTGGTATGTGTTCCATGTCGGCGAGGGCCGCTCGACCGACCCGCAAGCCGATGCCCTGGAAGCGGCCCGGCTGGCGGGCACGGCGATCCGGCTGAACGAGAACGATCCGCTGGCGCTGGCGATCTATGGCCATGTGCAATCATTCTTGCTTCGAGACTATGATCGTGCCATGCTTTTTCTGGATCGCGCGGTAGAGGCCGGGCCGAATTCGTCGACGGCCTGGACCATGAGCAGCGCGACGCAGGGTTTTGTCGGCAACGGACCGCGGGCGGTCGAGCTGGCCATCCGCGGAATGCGGCTCGCGCCACAGGACGCGTATCGGTTCTGGCATGAGGCGATCCTGGGACAGGCGCATTACGTCAACGGTAATTTCGAGGAGGCGGCGCTGTGGGCCCGCCGGGCGGTCGGGCGCAACGGGGCGGTGGTGTTCAGCCTGCGCACGCTGATCACCAGCCTGATGGCGCTCGGCAAGCTGGACGAGGCGCGCGCCGCCGGGCGGCAGCTGATGCAGTTGCAGCCCGGCTTCCGGATGGGACGTTACGAGAAGCTCTGCCCGTTTCAGGGCGACACGCTGGCCGGATGGCTCTCCCGCCTGCGGGAGGCGGGACTGCCGGAATAGGCAGCGGCCCCGGTTACGGACTTACTGCAATGAACTCCGGTCCGCCGGAGGGTCGAACCGATCTATTGGCAACCAGTTCAGCTCACGTGGCGCGTGCGGCCAGACAGGGGGAATGCTATGGGCGGAAATACGGGGAATACCGGGAATACGGGAAATACCGGAAACACCGGAAATACCGGCAACACCTCCGGCTCCGGCGGCACGCTGTTCTTCGCCGACCGGGTGGATTTGCCCTTCATCAGCAGGGAATACACCGCCGCGGACGGTAGCGTGGTCCCGCTGCGGAACGCGGTATTCCCCAACCCGGCGCTTTCCTATGACGAGCGGAAATGGGATCCGTTCTGGGCCGCCTGGCGGGTGTTGGTGGATATCGCGGCCGATGGCACCTGGGCAAAAGCGGTGCCGGTGGTGATGAACACCTCGCAGGTGCCACCCACCGGAACCCTGAACTGGATGGACGGCAACACGCCGCAATTGGTAACGGTCACGGACTGGAACGGCGCCACGCCGCCGAGCTTCGGCCCGCTCATCCCGCCGGATTCCAACCCGCCGTCCGGGGTCAATGCCGAACTCGCCAATCTGGCCCTCGCCGCGCAGAACGAGCGGGCGGATGCGCTCGGGGACATTCTCGGCCAGGCGAGCGAGTTCCTGACCTATTTCATGGACCTGGCGTCGGTCACCCCCGCTTCGCATCCCGCCACGGTGCGGCTGATGAACATCGGCAGCCTGATCGGCCTGCACGCCGCGATCCGCTGGAAGGGCCATTACCTGCGAGCGCGGCCGGCGCAGCTTCTGCCGGCGCTGATGCCGCCGATTTCGACGCCGGGCCACGCCTCGTTTCCGAGCGGCCATGCCACGCAGTCCTGGCTGGTCTCGCTGTGCGTGCAGCAGGCGCTGCCCGGCTTCACGCTGGTCCCCGCCAACCCTATCGCAGCCGCGGGCGCAACGCCGGGCAGGCCCGGCACGCCCGACGCGGGTTCGCTGTGCGAGGCGATGACACCGGGGCTGCGCGAACTGGCCTACCGGATCGCGCGCAACCGCGAGATTGCCGGGGTGCATTATCCGAGCGACGGGGTTGGCGGGCGGATGCTGGCGGACAACGTCTTCGGCATGGTGCTGGGCGTGAAGGCGGGCAACGCGCCCTCCATCATCGCCAGCTACAATGCCGTGCTGCAAAAAGCCGTGCTGGAATGGACGTGAGCGCGAAGGGGGGAGGACGCAGCCATGCAACGCCGAACCTTCCTGCAGGCAAGCGCCGCCACGCTGGCCGCGGCGGCGTTCG
>JBBIQA010000026.1:23000-25223 GCA_037442565.1 Rhodospirillales bacterium | reverse complement strand
CTGACCATCGCCGGCGCCATCGAGCCTCGCTGGCAGGTGGCGGCGCCGCTGCCGAGCCGTTTCGAGACCAGCCGCAACTGGTCGGGCGCCTATATCGCGCCGTCGCGCGGCAACCGGCTGGTGGAGGCGTCGGGCGCTTGGACGGTGCCATCCGTGCGGCGCCCCGCGGGATGTTCCACTTCCGACACACCGGTGAGTTCGATCTGGGTCGGCCTCGACGGGCAGCGGGGCTATGCGGAGTCCACCCTGCCGCAGATCGGCACCCGGCAGGGCTTCGACGATGCACGGGACCCCGACCCCGCCTATTCCGCCTGGTGGCAGTGGTGGGAGCCTGGCCAGACGAACGCCAAGCCGCACAGGATCGGCATCGATCTCGATGCCGGCGACGAGGTCTTCTGCAGCGTTCAGGTGCAGCCGGGCAGCACGGCCGCGGCGATCGTCTCCATCGCGAATTTCGCCTCGGCGGCGCATCCGAAGCCGGTACAGTTCTGGAGCAGAAAGGTGATGCCCAAGAAGGCGCAGCCGCTGATCCCTGGTGCTACCGCGGAATGGATCGTGGAACGGCCGACCCGGGTGCATAAGACCACGCTGTTGCCGCTGGCCGATTTCGACCCGGTGCAATTCTCCGATTGCCAGGCGCTGGCGGCACGCGACCCCGCCGCCGCCGCCGCCGGCCAGGGCCGCTACCGGAACCTGGACGGCGCCCGGTTTATCCGCATGTACGACATGTTGCAGAACCCATCCCGCAGCCGCTTCCTGTCCATGCCGGCCCGCCTGCGGCCGGACGCGCCGGACGCGTTCCGGGTCACCTATGTCGGCCCCGCCTGAGCGGGCGCGCCAGTGGTTACACGCCAGTGGTTACACGCCGGTGGTTACACGCCGGTGGTTACACGCCGGTGGTTACACGCCGGTGGTTACAGGCTGCGCTGGATGATCAGCTTCTGGATGTCGGAGGTGCCTTCGTAGATCTGGCAGATGCGGGCGTCGCGGTAGATGCGTTCCACCGGATAGTCGGCCAGATAGCCATAGCCGCCCAGCGTCTGGATGGCGGCGGAGCAGACCGCCTCGGCGGTTTCCGAGGCGAACAGCTTTGCCATGCAGGCGGCTTCCAGCGCCGGCTTGCCGTCCGATTTCAGGCGGGCGGCGTGCAGCACCAGCTGGCGGGCGGCTTCCAGGCGGGTTTTGGCGTCCACGAGGCGGAAGCCGACGGCCTGGTGGTCGATGATGGCCTGGCCCATGCTCTGGCGGTCCCGCGCATAGGCGATGGCGTGTTCCAGGGCGGCGCGGGCGAGGCCGACGGCCTGGGCGGCGATGCCGATGCGGCCGGATTCCAGGGTGGAGAGGGCGATCTTGTAGCCTTCGCCCTCGGCGCCGATGCGCTGGTCCTCGGGGATTTCCATGTCCTCGAACGTCAGGGCGCAGGTCTCGGAGGCCTTCAGGCCGAGTTTCTCCTCCCGCCGGGCGATGACGTAGCCGGGGGCGGATTTGTCGACCACGAAGGCGGACAGGCCGCGCTTGCCGGCGGTGGGGTCGGTGACGGCGAAGAACACCGTGCTGCCGGGCACGCTGGCGCTGGTGATGAACTGCTTGGCGCCGTTGACGATGTAGCGCCCGCCCTGCTTCACCGCGCGGGTGCGCAGATTGGACGCGTCCGATCCGGCCTGCGGCTCGGTCAGCGCGAAGGAGCCGACGCCCTCGCCGCGCGCCAGAGGGCGCAGCCAGCGGTCCTTCTGCGCGGCGCTGCCGTATTTCTCCAGCACGATGCAGGTGGGGGAATTATGCACCGACAGCAGGGTGGAGACCGAACCGTCGCCGGCGGCGATTTCTTCCAGCAGCAGGGCGTAGGTGACGGGATCGATCTCCGAGCCGTCCCATTCGGCGGAGGTGGTGGCGCCGAGGAAGCCGAGTTCGCCCATTTCGCGGATGATCTCGGGCTCGATCCTGCCGGCCTTTTCCCGCGCCGCCGCCTGCGGCGCCAGGCGGTCGGTGGCGAATTTGCGGGCCATGTCGATGACCAGGCCGTCGCCGCCGAAGCTCGTGTAGTCGGGCATGGTGTTTCCCCTATTCGGCCGCCTCGCGCAGCTGCGGCGGGCTCCTGAACTGCTCGCGCAGCGCCTCGCGGCGCTGCATGGCGGTCTTGTAGTTGGTTTCCTTGACCGGGCCAAACCCGCGGATGCTGTCGGGCAGATCGGCGAGCAGGATCGCGGTGTCCAGCGTTTCCGG
>JBBIQA010000026.1:0-22900 GCA_037442565.1 Rhodospirillales bacterium | reverse complement strand
CGCTCTGGTAGGCGCGCAGGCTCTCGGCGCGGCTGGCGATGAGCGCGTCCAAATCGGTAGGCACCGCCGGTTCGGCGTTGCCGAGAATCTCGGAAATCAGTTCTGGTTTGGCGGCCAGGATGCGGCCCCACAGGAAGGCGCGGCGGTTGAGTTCGAGCGCGGCGCCGTTCAGCTCGATCGAGCGGTGCAGGGCGGCTTCGCCGACCGGCAGCAGGCCGCGCTGGTAGGCGAGGCCGAGATACAACGTGTTCATCGCCTGGGCGTTGCCGAACAGCCGCTCGGCGAGGCGAACGCCGTGCAGGTAGAGCGAGGCGCTGGCGCCGGTGGTGCGCTCGATCACGCGGCGGTGCAGGCCGGCGTCGATCTTCAGGTTGGCGTCGCGCTTGAAATCGGCGGTGGCGGCCAGGTCTAGGTTGCCGAGAACGGCGGCGGTGGGGGCGCAGCGTTCCAGCACGCCGGGGCCGGCGGAAACCGCGAGGTCGGCGGCGAGCATGAAGTTGGCGGTGCCGAGGGGGATGCGCACCACGTCCAGCTTGCCGTCATCGGCGATCTGCACATGGGAGACGACCGCGCCGTTCTTCTGCGCGAGGCCGGCGAAGTCGAGGGTGCTTACCTGGTGGCCTTCGAGCTGGGCGGCCATCGCCAGGATGGCGCCGGAGGTGACCACGCCGCCGCCGCCGATGCCGGCGAACAGGCCGCGCCAGGGGGTGGGAGCGCGCGGCGGCTCGGGCAGGGTGGCGGCGAATTCCGCTTCGCGTTCCTGCCAGTGTTCGTCCGCGCCCGGCGCCTTCGGCGGGCCGGCGATGGTGACGAAGCTGGGGCAGAAGCCTTTCAGGCAGGACAAATCGACGTTGCAGCTGGAGGGGTTGATGCGGCGCTTGCGGCCGAGTTCGGTCTCCACCGGCTCGATGGCGATGCAGCTGGATTGATTCGAGCAGTCGCCGCAGTTCTCGCAGACCGCCTCGTTGATCACCACGCTCTGCGTCGCCTGGGGGTATTTGCCGGATTTGCGCCGGCGGCGCTTTTCGGTGGCGCAGACCTGGTCGTAGATCAGCACGCTGAGGCCGTCGTAGTCGCGCAACTCGCGCTGCACCTTGTCGAGTTCCTCGCGGCCATGGCGGGTGGTGCCGGGGGGCAGGGTGGAGGCGGGGGGCAGGCGGTCCTCGTCGTCGGCGACGAGGGCGATGCGGGAGATGCCTTCCGCATGCACCTGGGCGGCGATCTGGGTGACGGTGTAGCCGGCCTCGGCGGGCTGGCCGCCGGTCATGGCGACCGCGTCGTTGTAGAGGATCTTGTAGGTCATGCGGGCCTTGGCCGCGACCGCCTGGCGGATCGCGAGCAGGCCGGAATGGGTGTAGGTGCCGTCGCCGATATTGGCGAACAGATGCGCGATGTCGGTGAATTTCGACATGCCGACCCAGGCGCCGCCTTCGCCGCCCATCTGGGTGAAGGTGCGGGTCTGGCTGCTGTCGTCCATCGCCATGAAATGGCAGCCGATGCCGGCGGAGGCGAAGCTGCCCTCGGGCAGCTGGGTGGAGGTACCGTGCGGGCAGCCGGCGCAGAAGGCGGGAATGCGGCGCAGCAGGCCGGCGGGGCGTTCCGGTGTGGGCGGGGAGGGGGGCTGGCCGACGTTCAACCCGGCTTCGCGGAGCAGCTTCGAGAGGCCGCCGCCGACGATTTCCGGGGACAGTTCCATCGTCGCGGGGAACAGCTTGGCGCCGGTGAGGTCGGTCTTGCCGACGATGTCCGGGCGGCTGTCGGCGCGCATGTTGTAGAGGGCTTCGCGGATCTGCGCCTCGACGAAGGAGCGCTTTTCCTCGACCACGATCAGCAGGCGCTTGCCGCGGGCGAAGTCGCGGATGCCGTCGGCATCGATCGGCCAGGTGAGGCCGAGCTTCTTCACCGCGAGCATCGGGTGCTCGGCGACGTCCAGCATGGAGAGGGCGTGCATCGCGTCGAAATGCGCCCGGCCGACGGTGACGATGCCGATCGGGGCGTCGGCGCTGCCGAACACCAGGCGGTCGATGTTGTTGGCGCGCACCCAGGGGCCGATGGCGGGCAGGCGCTCATCCACCACACGGCGTTCGAGTTCGGCGCGATCGGCGGGGTGGCGGAGGGTGAAATCGACGTTCAGGCCGTGCGCGGGCAGGGGGTAGTCGGGGGTGAGGAACTGGCGCGTGTCGGGGATGCGGACGGTGGCGGCCTGCTCGGCGGTTTCGGCGGTGGTTTTCAGCGCGGTCCAGAGGCCGGAGAAGCGGGAGAGGGCGATGCCGGCGAGGCCGAAATCGAAAATATCCTGGGCGGAAGCGGGGTTCAGCACCGGGATCATGACGCCCTGGAAGATGTGGTCGGTCTGGTGCGGGTAGGTGGAGGAATGCGCGGCGTGATCGTCACCGGATACCGCCAACACGCCACCGTACCTGGACGTGCCCATAAAATTGGCGCAGCGGAACGCATCCGCGGTGCGGTCCACACCCGGGCCCTTGCCGTACCACATGCCGAACACGCCATCGACCTTCTTGCCCGGGAAGGCGTCCAGCTGCTGGGTGCCAAAGATCATGGTGGCGGCCATGTCCTCGTTCAGGCCGGGCTGAAACTGGATGTTGTGGCCGTCGAGCAGCTTCTGGCGCTTCCACAGCTCCCGGTCCAGGCCGCCGAGCGGCGAGCCGCGATAGCCGGAGACGAAGCCGCCTGTATTCAGGCCGGCCAGCATGTCCAGCCGCTTCTGCTCCAGCAGCACCCGCACCAGCGCCTGGATGCCGGTCAGCAGCACCGGCTGGTCGAAGTCGGTGAACCGGCTCTCCAACGTGACGCCCGCAAAATCGATGGGGGGAAAATCGATACCGGTATCCATCGGGATGCTCCTGGTCGGGCCAAGCGGGCCGGGTGCGCGTGGGCCGATCGTAATATGTGAATGGGCGGTGGGTGCTGCCATAGTTGCCCGCCATTAGGCACCAGATTGGCAGAATCTGCCAATGCTGCGATGCAACATAGTCGAAACCGCATGCAAGGAGAGCCGAGCCATGGGGCGGCCCGCGCGACTGGACCGGATAGACCTCGCCATTCTCGATCGCCTGCAGCAGGACGGCCGGGCCACCAATGTGGAGTTGAGCGAGGCGGTGGGGCTGTCCGCCTCGCCCTGCCACCGCCGCCAGCGGCTGCTGGAGGAGGCCGGCGTGATCCAGCGCTATGTCGCCCTGCTGGACCAGGAACAGGTCGGGCTCGGCGTGAACGTGTTCGTCACGATCGAGATGACCGCCCATGCCGATGAGCTGATGCAGCAATTCGAGGCAGCGGTGGCTGGCTGCGAGGAGATCATGGAGTGCTACGAAATCGCCGGGACCGGTGACTTCCTGTTGCGGGTGGTGGCGGCGGACCTGGCATCCTACGAGGCTTTCCTGCGCGCCCGGCTGACGCGCATGCCGGGGGTGCGCTCGGTCCGGTCCGTGTTCGCATTGAAGCGCGTGGTGTATCGCACCCGGCTGCCCCTCAGGCTGCGCGCGGAGCAGGATTGATCCGTCCTGCCGGCGGCGAAAACGTCGCGCAGGCGGCAGACGTAATGATTCGATTACAGAACAAAAATCGGCGGCGCCGCTAGCCTGACCCGATGGGTGGCGGAACGGGCGGATCTCGCCGTTCGCCGGGGCGGGCTGCTCTGGCCACCCGGTGCCGAAGATGCTTTTCTGTCGGCAACGTTCAAATAGGGAGAAATGCATGTCCAAAATAACCCGTCGCCGATTCGCCCAGTCTGGGGCGATCACGGCTGGGGCGATCACTGCCGGGGCGATCGGCACAGGTGGTGTGCTGGCTCCGTCCCGCGCGCGTGCCCAGGGCAAGGCGCTCAAGATCGGCGTGATGAGCGACATGTCCGGGCCGTATGCCGAAGCGACGGGCCTGGGTGACGTACTCGCAACGAAATTCGCTATCGAGGATTTCACCAAGGCGCATCCGGACATCAAGGTCGAGCTTGTATCTGCGGACATGCTGCTGAAGCCGGATGTCGGCGCCAGCATTGCCCGGTCCTGGTATGACCGGGAAGGGGTGGATGCGATCTTTGACATTCCGCAATCCGCTGTCGCCCTCGCGGTCGGCCAGATCGCCAAGGAGAAGGACAAAGTGGTCATCTTCACCAGCGCCGGGGTGGCGGATCTCAGCGGCAAGTTCTGCACCCCCAATCAGGTGCACTGGACGTTCGACCTGTGGTCCAACGCCAACGGCGTGGTGAACGGGCTGGTCGGCAAGGGGGCCGACACCTGGTACTTCATCCTGCCGGACTACATCTCCGGCCATGCCATGACCAACGACGCGACCGACGCATTGAAACGCACCGGCGGCAAGGAGCTCGGCCGCAGCGTCTATGCGTTCCCGGGGACCACGGATTTCTCGTCCCAACTGGTGCAGGCGAAGGCGAGCGGGGCCAAGGTGATCTGCCTGGCCAATGCCGGCGACGATACCTCGAACTGCATCAAGCAGGCCTATGAGTTCGGCATCCCGCAATCGGGCGTCGTGCTGGCCTGCCTGGTGATGCAGGAATACATCGTCAAGTCGATCGGGCTGGACACGGCGCAGAACCTGATCGCCACCATGCCGTGGAGCTGGAACATGAACGCGGCGTCGCGCGCCTTCGCGGACCGCTTCCAGCCACAGTACCACAATGCCAAGCCGAATTTCTATCACGCCGGGATCTATTCGGCGGTGACGCACTATCTGAACTCGGCGGCGGCGATCGGCGTGGACAAGGCCAAGGCGAGCGGGCGGGCGGTGGTCGAGCAGATGAAGGCGACGCCGGTGAACGACCCGTACTATCAGGGCCAGGTGCGCGCGGACGGCAAGTTCGTGCACGATGTCGGGGTCTGGCAGACCAAGACGGTGGCGGAATCCAAGGATCCCTGGGACTTCTTCAAGCTGCTGGCGACGGTGCCGGCCGACAAGGCGTTCCGTCCGGAGGCTGAGAGCGGCTGCCCGCTGGTCAAGACCTGACGCCGGGTCCGGTTCTGTCGCGGCCCTTGTGTGCTATAAGAGGACCGCGACAGGATCAGAGGGACCAGGGCGATGACGGACGAGATCCGGGAAAAGACCGAAGCGGCCATCCGGCAGCTGAACGAGATCGGACGCCCCGAGGAGGCCCAGCATCTGCGGCACGCCTTGGGGACGCAGATCGCCGACGCCTTTCCGCTGACGCTGCGCGAGGCCTGCCAGACCGTGCTGACGGCGATCGAGGCGATCGACCCCAATACGGAGATGCTGCTGGAACAGCTGCGGAGCAGGATCGACATGCTGCTGACACCGCATCACACGCCAGACGGACCTGCGCGATAGGGCCATGCGGGATAAATTGCTTAACCGCCTGATATAGAGCAAACTTTGTCCGTGGCGGCGTCGCTGGCCCGGCACGTCTGCCTGGCCGCTTCGCAGAGGTTCTTAATCCAGGGGAACGGCCTCAAATCCTGGCAAATACGGGAGGATCTTGTTAGGACACGCGCGCCTCATCCGGGGCGGCGGGATCGCCAAAGGTATTGCCATGTCCGTAAGCCTGCGTGCGCATAAGAAGCCCCCGGTGCTGACCGAGCGCCCGCCATTCGAGCGCGTTGCCCTGCTGCTGCAGGGCGGCGGCGCGCTCGGCGCGTATCAGGCCGGGGTGTATCAGGCCCTGGCGGAAGCCAACCTTCATCCGGACTGGGTCGCCGGCATCTCGATCGGTGCGATCAACTCGGCCCTGATTGCCGGCAACGCGCCCGAGCACCGGGTGGAGAAGCTGCGGCAATTCTGGGAAACCGTCAGCGCTCCGCCGAAGTCCAACCCGTTTCTGCCAGCCAGCCTGTTCGCCGGCATCCCGTTGAGGAATGACGGCGTTCACGAAGTGGTCAACCAGACCCGCGCGCTCGGCACGCTGCTGTTCGGCGCCCCCGGCTTCTTCACGCCGCGCCTGGTGCCGCCCTATCTGCAAAAGCCCGGCAGCGAGGGGGCGATCAGCTTCTATGACGTTTCCCCGCTGACCGCGACATTGGAGAAGCTGGTCGATTTCGACCGGATCAATTCGCTCGAAACCCGCTTCAGTGTCGGCGCCACCAATGTCCGCACTGGCAATTTCATCTATTTCGACAATGCCACCCACAAGATCGGGGCCGCGCATGTGATGGCCAGCGGTGCCCTGCCGCCGGGCTTTCCCGCCATCGAGATCGACGGCCAGCATTACTGGGATGGCGGGCTGGTTTCCAACACGCCGCTGGAATGGGTGCTGGACAGCTGCCCGCGCCAGGACACGCTGGCGTTTCAGGTGGATCTGTGGAGCGCCACCGGCGACATGCCGCGCAACCTGACGGATTCCGACGTGCGCCAGAAGGAAATCCGCTTCTCCAGCCGGACCCGCGCCGCGACCAACGACTTCAAGCAGGCGCAGATGCTGCGCCGTGCCGCCGCCAAGCTGCTGGCCGAACTGCCGGACAATCTGAAGGCGACGCCGGAGGCCCAGCTTCTGGCGGCGGAAGCGGACGAGAAGGTCTTCAACATCATCCAGCTGATCTATCGCTCCCGCGTGTATGAGGGCACCTCGAAGGATTTCGAGTTCTCCCGCCTGACCATGGAGGAGCATTGGGCCTCCGGCTACGCCGATGCCGGCCGTACGCTGCATTACAAGCAGGTGCTGCAGCGGCCGAAGGGACTGGATGGCGTGTTCGTATTTGATCTTGCCCATCCCGAACGGAAATAGCCTCGCCCGCCCATTGCCCCGGATCAGGAGCCCCAGACGATGAAACTTGCCGATGTGCGCGCCAACGCCTTCGCCATGCCGCTGAACAATCCGTCCTATCCGCGCCCGCCCTACAGGTTCTACAACCGCGAATTCGTCGTCATCAGCTACCGTACGGATCCGGCGCTGCTGCGCGCGGTGGTGCCCGAGCCGCTGGAGGTGATCGGCGATACCGTTAATTACGAATTCATCCGCATGCCCGATTCAACGGGCTTCGGCGACTACACCGAGACCGGGCAGGTGATCCCGGTGCGCTTCACCGCCGCCGACGGCACCGTGCAGGAGGGCGGCTATGTGCATGCCATGTACCTGGACGACAATTCCCCCATCGCCGGCGGGCGGGAGATCTGGGGCTTCCCGAAGAAGCTCGCGACCCCGAAGGTCACGCATGAGAACGAGACGCTGGTGTGCACGCTGCATTACGGCTCCTCGCTCTGCGTCAACGCGACCATGGGCTACAAGCACCGCGAGATCGACCTGGCGGCGGTCCGCGCAGGCCTGGCCCGGCCCGCCTTCATGATCAAGATCATCCCGCACGTGGATTGCACGCCGCGGATCTGCGAACTGGTGCGCTACTACTGCGAGGACGTGACGGTGAAGGGCGCCTGGTCCGGGCCGGCGGCGCTGCAATTGTTCGAGCATGCGCTGTGCGACGTGGCGCGGCTGCCGGTGCGCGAAGTGGTCTCGGCCACGCATTACATTACCGACCTGACGCTTGGACTGGGCGAGGTCGTGTTCGACTACCTGAAGGACGCCTGATTTCGCCATTTCGCTCTCAACCCATCCGAGGACCCAAACCATGGCTCGTTTCGACGGAAAAGTTGCTATTGTTACCGGTGCCGCCAGCGGCATCGGCAAGGAGATTGCGTTGCGCTTCGCGGCCGAGGGCGGCATCCCGGTGATTGCCGACCTCAATCTGGAGGCGGCCAACGCCACCGCGGCGGAGATCAAGGCGAAGGGCGCGGACGCCTTCGCCGTGGCGATGAACGTGGTGGACGAGGCGGCGGTGGAGAAGGGGGTCGCCGATGTGATGGCCAAGTACGGCCGGATTGACATCCTGGTCAGCAATGCCGGCATCCAGATCGTCAGCCCGATCGTCGATTTCCCCTTCGCGGACTGGAAGAAGCTGCTGTCCATCCATCTGGACGGCGCTTTCCTGACCACCAAGGCCTGCCTGAAGCACATGTACGCCGCCAAATCCGGCAGCGTGGTCTACATGGGCTCGGTGCATTCCAAGGAGGCCTCCAAGCTGAAGGCGCCCTATGTGACCGCCAAGCATGGGCTGATCGGGCTGTCCAAGGTGGTGGCGAAGGAGGGGGCGGAGTTCAACGTGCGATCCAATGTGGTCTGCCCCGGCTTCGTGCGCACGCCGCTGGTGGAGAAGCAGATCCCCGAGCAGGCGAAGGAACTCGGCATTTCGGAGGCCGAGGTGATCAAGAACGTCATGCTGCGGGAAACCGTGGACGGCGAATTCACCACGACCGATGACGTTGCCTCCGCGGTGCTGTTCTTCGCCGGCGCCGACAGCAATGCCATGACCGGCCAGTCTCTGGTCGTCAGCCATGGCTGGTTCATGCAGTAGCGGCCCGCCGCCGGGTAGGCGGAGCCGGGCACCGGACCGGGATCGGGCGATGCCTGGCTCTGCGCGAACTGTTTCGTTTGGTATCAGCCGGTATGCGTATTCGTTATTGTGTGATTAGGGGTTAGCCAATAGAGTTCCAGAGGAAGAGTTCTGGAATGGATTGATTGCGACTCGGGGGGGCTTATTCATTGTCGCCGGATGCGCTGACCACCGGCGATGGCCGTGGAACCATGACCTGCAAGCAGGCACGGGTTCGTTTCATGCAGGGCTGGCTCGGATGGGGTTGCGCCGCATTGGCGCCCTTGGCGCTGGCCGGGTGCATGGTTGGGCCGGATTACGTTCCGCCCGCCGCGCCGGTTGCCGCCAATTGGCTGCAGTCGCGCGATCCCGCCGTGCGGATGGACCGGCAGGACGAGAAAAACTGGTGGTCGGTCTACCACGACCCGGTGCTCGATCGTCTGGTGCAGACCGCCTACGATCAGAATCTGAGCCTGATGTCCGCCGGAACCCGCGTTCTGGCGGCCCGTGCCCAGCTTGGCATCGCCGCCGGAGAGTTCTATCCGCAAACGCAGCAGCTCGGCGCCGGGATCACCTACAACCAGGCCTCCTCCTCGGATCCGACCGGCAACCCGACCGCGAGCCTGGGCAATTTCTGGCGGTCTTCGCTCGGCGCCCGCATCACGTGGGAGCTGGATTTCTGGGGCAAGTTCCGCCGCGGGATCGAGTCCGCCGATGCCGAATACCTGGCCTCCATCGCCTCGTATGACGATGTCCTGGTCACGCTGATCGGCGACGTGGCGACGAATTATATCGGCATCCGCACCCTGGAACGCCAGATCGCCATCGCCCGGGAAAACGTCACCCGGCAGACGAAGGCGCTGGCGATCGCGCGCGCCCGCTTCCAGGGCGGCACCTCCACCAAGCTGGACGTGTACCAGGCGGAGAACGTGCTGGCCGCCACCGAGGCGAGCATTCCGCAGCTCACCAGCCAGCTCGAGCAGGGCAAGAACGCGCTGCGCGTGCTGCTCGGCATGCCGCCGGAGACGCTGGACACGCTGCTGGCCGGCCCGCCCGGCTTCAAGCCGGTCATTCCGGTGCCGCCCACCCAGGTGGCGGCGGGCATCCCCGCCGACATACTGCGCCGCCGGCCGGACCTGCGCGCCGCCGAGCTGCGCGCCGCGGCGCAGAGCGCGCAGATCGGCATGGCCAAGGCGGATCTGTATCCCGCCTTCATCCTGACCGGCAGCTTCGGCACGGTCGGCAGCAATATCGGCCGTGCCAGCCTGGACGATGTGTTCACCTCCAAGGGCATCGTGTTTTCCTTTGGCCCGGCGTTTCAGTGGCCGGTGCTGAACTACGGCCAGATCACCAACAACGTGCGGGTGCAGGACGCCAAGCTGCAATCGCTGCTGATCGACTACCAGCAATCCGTGCTGAAGGCCCAGCGCGAGGTCGAGGACGGGCTGGCCGCGTATGTCGGCACCGGCCAGCAGGTCGCCAAGCTGCGCTTGAGCGAGACCGCCGCCGCCAAGGCGCTGGGGATCGCCCTGGAGCAGTACCGCCTGGGCACCCGCGACTTCACCACCGTGCTGACCGCGGAACAGAACCTGTACACGGCGGAGAACAACCTCGCCGTCGCCGACGGCAACTACTCGACGTCGCTGACCACGGTCTATCGCGCCCTGGGCGGCGGCTGGCAGCTCCGCGAGGGGCAGGAGTTCGTGCGCGGCGCCAATCGCGAGCAGATGCTCCAACGCACCGACTGGGGCGGCCTGCTGCCGCCCGCCGGCAAGCCGGAACCCGCTGTTCCGGCCCTGCCGTCGGCGGCGGACGTGAATTCGAGCCCACGGGCACCGCAATGGTGAGGTCAGCGTGAACAACACTTCCGCCCAAGGTTTGAAGCCGCTTCCGGCGCGCCGCCGGCGCTGCGTCCTGCGCATGATGGCGATCGGCGCGCTGCTGCTGTCCGGCGTGCCGGCACCGGGCAGGGCGCAGGCGCCGCCAGCCAAGCCGGCCGCGCCGCAGCCGTGGGGCAGCAGCACCGGCCAGGGCATCCCCGTGGTGCATCCGCTGGTGCAGACCATTTCCAACTATGTGGAACTGACCGGCAACGCCCAGTCGGTGAATGTCGTGAAGCTGTTCGCCCGCGTGGAAGGCTACCTGGAGGCCGTGCTGTTCGAGGACGGCGCCCGGGTGCGCAAGGGCACGAAGCTGTTCACCATCCAGCAGGACCAGTACAAGGCGCAGCTGCAACAGGCCGAGGCGCAGGTGCGCCTGCAGGAAGCGGCGCTGCTGCACGCCAGAACCGAGGTCGGCCGCTACACCGCCCTGGTGAAGAAGGACGCCGCGACGCAGATCGAGGTGGATAACTGGGTCTATCAGAAGGCCGCCGCCGAGGCGAACCTTGCCTCGGCCAAGGCGCAGGTGACGCTGGCGGAGCTGAACCTGAGCTATACCAGCATCGCAGCACCGTTCGATGGCCTGATGGGCCGGCATCTGGTCGATCCGTTCAACGTCGTGGGCGGCGCCGGCCAGCCGACGGTGCTGGCGGAGATCACCCAGCTCGATCCGATCTACGCCGTCGCCAACCTGAACGAAGGGGATCTGCAGCGCATCCGCGGCAAATTCGACGGTGCCGCCCTCTCGCTGGCCGCCTTGCACAAGGTGCCGGTCGAGGTCGGGCTGGCGAGCGAGAGCGGCTACCCGTATCGCGGCCACATGGACTATGTCGCCCCCGGCATCGATCCCACCACCGGCACGCTGCTGCTGCGTGGCGTGCTGGACAATCATGATTTCGCCCTGCTGCCGGGCATGTTCCTGCGCATCCGCGTGCCGATGCCGCACGAGGTGGCCGGCTCGCTGCTGGTGCCGAACCGTGCGGTGGGGGATGACCAGAGCGGACGCTTTGTTCTGGTGCTGACCGCGGATGACGTGGTGCAGCGCCGCTCGGTCCAGCTTGGGGAATTGCTGGGCGATCTGCGGGTGATCACGACCGGGCTGAACCGGGAGGATCGCGTGGTTACCGGCGATCTGTGGCGTGCCGTTCCGGGCACGAAGATCGTGCCGGTGCTGACCACGATCACGCCACCGGCCGCGCGACCATGATGTCGAAATTCTTCATCGAGCGGCCGGTCCTCGCCAATGTGCTGGCGCTGGTTCTGGTGCTGCTCGGTGCGGTCGCGGTGTTCAGGCTGCCGGTCGCGGAATACCCCAACGTGGTGCCCCCGACCGTGTCGGTCACCACGCGCTATCCCGGCGCCAGCCCGCAGACTCTGATCGATACCGTGGCGCTGCCGATCGAGAACCAGGTCAACGGCGTCGACCATATGCTGTATATGCAGTCGACCAGCGCCAGCGACGGCAGCTACACGCTGACCGTCACGTTCGCGATCGGCACCGATCCCGACACCGCCCAGGTGCTGGTGCAGAACCGGGTGCAGATGGCGATGGCAGCGCTGCCCAGCGCGGTGCAGGCGCAGGGTGTGACGGTGCAGAAAAAGAGCACCTCGATCCTGGAGTTCGTCACGCTGAATTCGGCGGATGGGCGCTATGACAGCCTGTTCATGAGCAACTACGCCAGCATCAACCTGACCAACGAGCTGTCTCGCCTGCCGGGCGTGGGCAATGTGGTGGTGATGGGGGCGGGCGAGTATTCGATGCGGATCTGGATGGATCCGGAGAAGCTGTATTCCTACGGCCTGGTGCCATCGGACGTCATCCGGGTGATCAAGGAGCAGAACCAGGAGGTCGCGGCCGGGCAGATCGGCATGCCGCCGGCGCCGGACAGCCAGGATTTCCAGTACACCGTCGATGTGCAGTCGCGGCTGAACGACCCGGAGCAGTTCGGCGACATCGTCATCAAGGGCCAGACCGCCGAAGGCGGCCGCCTGCTGCACCTGCGCGACGTGGCGCGGATCGAGCTCGGCTCGCAGAACTACGCGCAGGTCTTCCAGCTGAACGGCAAGCCCGCCGCCGGCATCGCCATCTATCAGACGCCCTCGGCCAACTCGCTGGCGGTGGCCAAGGCGGTGCATGACAAGATGGAGGAGCTGTCCAAGCGCTTCCCGCAGGGACTGACCTACGCCATTCCCTATAACACCACGATCTTCATCAACGCCTCGATCAACGAGGTCTACACCACGCTCTACCAGGCCGGCATTCTGGTGCTGATCGTCATCCTGGTGTTCCTGCAGAACTTCCGCGCGACCCTGGTGCCGGCGACCACCGTGCCGGTGACGATCATCGGCACCTTCGCCGCGATGGCCGCGATGGGCTTCACGGTGAACCTGTCCACCCTGTTCGGCATCGTGCTGGCGATCGGCATCGTGGTGGACGACGCCATCGTGATCGTCGAGGGCGTGTCGAAATACATCGAGCAGGGCATGTCCGGCCACGATGCCGCGATCAAGGCGATGGACGAGCTGTTCGGCCCGATCATCGGCATTACACTCGTGCTGATGTCGGTGTTCGTGCCGGCGGCGTTCCTGCCTGGGCTGACCGGCAGCATGTTCGCGCAGTTCGCGCTGGTGATCGCCGCCACGGCGCTGATCAGCGCGATCAACGCGGCCACGCTCAAGCCGACCCAATGCGCGCTGTGGCTGCGGGAGATGGTGCCGCCGGAAAAGCGCAACCGCTTCTATCGCGGCTTCAACGCCATCTATGATCCGATGGAACGCGCCTATGCCGGGCTGATCGGGCGGATGGTGCGACGGGCCGGGCTGATGGTGCTGATCGCCCTGATCGTTGCCGGTGTCGGCCTGTACGGCATCGGCCGCCTGCCCACCGCCTTCATTCCGAACGACGACCAGGGCTACGCGATGGTCGCGGTGCAGCTGCCCGACGGCGCCTCGCTCGGGCGCACCACGGCGGCGCTGGACAAGGTTTCGCAGATCGCGATGGCGACCCCTGGCGTCGACCAGGTGATCGCGATTTCCGGCATGTCGCTGCTCGACAACAGCGCCACCCTGGCCAATGGCGGCACGGCCTTCGTGGTGCTGAAGGATTGGAGCATCCGCGGCAAGCAGAAGGGCCAGGACATAAGGTCGATCCTGACGCATTTGCAGCAGGACCTTACCGCGCTGCCGGACGGCCATGCCGCCGTGCTGATACCACCGCCGATCCAGGGCATCGGCAATGCCGGCGGTCTGCAGATGCAGGTGGAACTGCTGGGCGGCAGCTTCAACTACCAGGCGCTGTCGGACATGGCCGATACGATCGTCAAGAAGGCGCAGGCCGATCCGCATCTGGAGCATGTGATGACCACCTTCCGGCCCAGCGCGCCGCATGTGGAGGTGACGGTCAACCGGGCCCAGGCGGAATCGATGCGCGTGTCGGTGGGCGACGTGTTCTCCGCCCTGACCGCCTATCTCGGCTCCACCTATGTCAACCAGTTCAACAAGTTCGGCTTGTCGTTGCAGGTGTATGTACAGGCGGATTCGAAGTTCCGGCTGCAACCGGAGGATCTGCTGAAGCTGACCGTACGCAGCTCGGACGGCCGGATGATCCCGCTCGGTTCGCTGGTAACCATCGGCCCGGTGGTCGCGCCGGCGCTGATCAGCCTGTACAATCTGTATCCGACCGCCACCATCGTCGGCGCGCCGGCGCCCGGCTTCAGTTCCGGCCAGGGCATGACGCAGATGGAGGCGATTGCCAAACAGACCCTGCCGCAAAGCGCTTCCTTCGAATGGACGGCGATGTCGTACCAGGAAAAGATCGTCGGCAACCAGCTGACCTATGTGTTCGGGCTGGCGATCCTGCTGGTCTATCTCTGCCTCGCCGGGCAGTACGAAAGCTGGATCCTGCCGCTGGCGGTGATCCTGGCGGTGCCGCTGGCGCTGCTCGGGCCGGTAATCGCGCTGACCGGCCTGGGGCTGGCCAACAACCTGTATACCCAGATCGGCCTCATGCTGCTGATCGCGCTGTCGGCCAAGAACGGCATCCTGATCGTGGAGATGGCGCGCGAGCACCGGGCGGAAGGGATGCCGATCCTGGATGCCGCAGTGGAAGCGTCACGGTCGCGTTTCCGGCCAATCCTGATGACCTCGTTCGCCTTCATCCTCGGCGTGCTGCCGCTGGTGCTCGCCACCGGCGCCGGCGCCAATGCCCGCATCTCGCTCGGCCTGTCGGTGTTCAGCGGCATGATCGCCTCCACCTGCCTCGCGGTGCTGTTCGTGCCGTCGTTCTTTGTCGTGCTGCAGCGCCTGGATGAGCGGAAGGGCAAGAAGAAGCCCGGCCATGCGGCGCCCGCCGGACACGAGGCGTAGCGGCGGGTTCGCTACGGCCGAAAGCTGGTATGCTGGCGCCGGCAATCGGGAGGGGATGGCATGAAGATCACGGTCGACGTGGAGTGCACACCGGAGGAGGCTCGCCAGTTCCTCGGCCTGCCGGACGTGAAGCCGATGCAGGCGGCGGTGCTCGCCAAGATGGAGGAGCAGATGGTCAACGCCGTGGATGCATTGTCGCCGGAAGCGATGCTGAAATCGTGGTTTACCGTGATGCCGCAAAGCGCGGAACAGATGCAGAAGCTGTTCACCGGCTTCCTGACCCAGCCGTTCGGCAAGAACGACAAGAGCTGACGGCAAGGCTGGGGCTCTGTCCCAAACCCCGGCAGGGCTCTGCCCCGCACCCGTGAGGGGACTCGTCCCCTCAACCCCATGGACTGGTTTGTTGGGGATTGGGCCGAACCATCGTAGCCGTTGATCGGCTATGGCGTGGCCCTTTCCCCAACAAACCAGTTTAAGAGGGTCAAGGGAACGAGTTCCCTTGCGGGGTGGAGGGGCGGAGCCCTCCTGGGGTTTGGGGCAAAGCCCCAGCCTTTCTTACGGCTCGTCCCAGATCTTCTCGGTCAGTGGCAGGCCCTTTATGTCCGCGGTGGTGAGGGGGCGGTCAGGCTGGATGCCGGCCTGTTGGAGCAGGGAGGCGAGTTGGCGGGCGTGCTGGGTGGAGTGCCAGACGGTGCGTTCCAGCATTTCATGGCGCGAGGTGCCGCCGAAATAGGTGGGGACCTGGCCGGTGAAATCCTCGGCTTGCGCGCGTTGCCACCAGGCCGCGAAGCGGGCGCGGATCTGTTCCCCGAAGGCGGCGATCTGCCCGGCGGTGCGCATGTCCTCGGGCGGCGGGGCCAGCATGGTTTCGCTGGAGAGCGCCTGGCCGGTGTCCTCCATGTCGAGGAACGAGACCGGGATCTGGAAGACGTGGTGCATCAGCACCCGCCAGGACCGTGGGCGGTTGGGCAGTTCTCGGGTCAGGCAGTCGTTGGGCATCTGCCGGGTCAGGCGGATGGCGGTTTCCAGCACGTGGTCGTAGCGCGTGCTCAGTTCGGCGGGCGTGAGTTGCGGCCCGGTATCGGCATCGAGGCCGAGGAAGCGCACGACGTCGCTGATGACCTGGGCGATGACGAAATCGTCACCGCGCGAGACGACCGGGAGGGACCGCGCGCCGAAGCGGCGCAACTGCTCCATGCCTTCCTGGTTTTCCAGCACATTTACCGATTGGAACTCGATCCCACGGACCGAGAGGAATTCTTTTACCCTGAGGCAGCTGGTTCAGTGCGGTTGCCAGAAGACTTTGATCGGGTCGGGCATTGGGGTTCCCATTGGGTTGTCCGGGGTGTTGGCCGAATGGGAGCGTAGTGAAGTGGCGCGGCCGGCACAACCGCGCGGGGAGGGGATCAGATGCCGATGTTGCCGGATTTTCGCCTTGCGGCCAGCAGCTTGTTCGATTCGAAGAACTTGTCCACCGCGGCGGCATGGGCGGCGATGGAGGCTGGGTCGTAGTCGCCCTGGGGGCGGGGTTCCAAGTCGAAATTTCCATAGTCATCCTGCCCGCGCACCAGGGCGGCGCTGACGCGGGCTTCGTTGACCAGGCGGCACCGGGTGGGGATGTAGCTGACGCCGATGCCGATGCGGCGCTGGTTGGTGCGGTTCGGATCGGATGAATGGACGATGTGGGTGTGGTGCAGGGAGATCTGCCCGGCCTGCAGCGGCATCATCACGTAGTTCGTGTAGTCCAGCTTGTGGTCGATGGTCTGGCCGCGCGACAGCAGGTTGCCGGGGGTGGCCGTGTCCTTGTGCGGGCGCTGGCCGATGACCTGGCTGCCGGGGATGATCTTGATGCAGCCCATTTCCGGGGTGGCGTCGGTCAGCGCGATCCAGGCGGTGATCTGCTCGTAGGGTTCCAGGCCGAAATAGGTGCCATCCTGATGCCAGGAGACGTGCGAGGGTTCGCTCGGTTCCTTCAGCCAGGAAGTCAGGTGGTAGATCAGGATGTTCGGCCCGATCAGGCTTTCCACCGCGTCCAGGATTGTCGGGTGGCGGACCAGCTCGTCCATCCAGGTGAACAGCAGGTGCGATTTCGAGCGAACGAGATTGGGGAGTTTGCCGAAGGTGCCGCCCTGCTCGCGCTCGAACGCTTCCAGCTTGGAGTGGTAGTGGCGGACTTCTTCCCGGGTCAGGCAATCGACGGGGAAGACGAAGCCGTCGTTCCGGTATTGCGCGATCTGTTCGGGCGACAGGCTGGCGGGCATGGCAGAGGCTCCGGGTATCGTTTTAGTCTAGCCACAAGACAAATGCGGCGCCAAGCTTATCCGGCTCGTTGAGCCGTGGTGGGCACAGTGCTATTCGCTGCAATGTCTCGGCATGCAATTTCGGGGAGGAACCGATGATCCGATCGACGCCGCTGATCGCCGCACTGCTCGCAGTCCTGCCGGTTGGTGCCATTGCCGATGAATACCCGCCGCGCAAGCCGGGGTTGTGGGAGATCACCATGACGAACAAGGGAGATCCGCCCATGGTGACCCAGATGTGCATCGATGCCGCGTCAGAGGCCGCGATGACAAAGAGGGGCGAGGCCACCATGGCCCGCATTTGTAGCCGCAACGAAGTCCATCGCAGCGGGAATGTTTATACGTCCGATTCCGTATGCCACCCCGTGTCATCGGAGACCACATCCCATACCGTGACGACGTATCACGGCGATGCATCGTACACCGTGGTGAGTACCATTCACCATAACCCGCCCCTCATGGGCCATGCCGACCAGGAGATGTCCCAGGAGGCCAAGTGGCTGGGCCCGTGCGGTGCCGACATGAAGCCGGGCGATATGATCGTGAACGGACAGAAGATGCGTATGGGAGGAATACCCTGAAGGCGCTGGCGGCTTTCCTTTGCCTTGTGCTGATGCCCTGCATGGGCCAGGCCAAGGATGTTGCCGGGGCGAAGGATTTTCCGCTGGCCGGTCGCTACCAGGGCTCCGAAATCGGTTTTTATGCGACCAATGATTTCGATGACGCCTGGCTGCTGAAGGCCCCGCTCGACTATGCCGCGATTTCCGGCAAAGCGGTCTCCGAGCATGGCGGCAGTGAATGGTTGAAGCTGCAAGGACGGGTCACCCAGATCCGCTATGACGGCCCGGCGGGGCGATCCTCGTTGGAGATCCTGGCCAATTTGCAGGCGGGGCTGGCGGAGAAGGGCTTTTCGACCTTGTTCGACTGCGCCGACGAGGCCTGCTTTACCGGCGCCGTGCGGGACAGCTACCTACTGGGCTGGGAACTGGATGGCGCGCAGCAGAACGGCCGGTACGCGACGCATGCGCGCTATACCCTGGCCAGCCTCGATCGGCCGGCGGGCAAGGTGTATGTCGCGATGCTGGTGGGCGAGGGGACGCCGGGACCGACCGTGTTTCTGCGCATCGTCGAGCTCAAGCCGATGGATGCCGGCAAGGTGGTGTTCATCGACGCGGACGCAATGCGGAAATCCCTGGCCGCTTCGGGTCGTGTTGCGCTGTACGGCATCTTCTTCGATACCAACCGCGACACGCTGAAGCCCGATTCCAAGCCGACGCTGGACGAGATCGGACATCTATTGAAGACGAATAAGGACCTGAAGGTCATTGTTGCGGGACATACCGACAACCAGGGCGCCTTCGACTACAATGTGGACTTGTCGCGCCGTCGCGCGGCTGCCGTCATTGCGACATTGGCTGCCGACTATGGTATCGCCAAGGATCGCCTGACGCCGTTCGGCGCCGGCATGGCGGCGCCGGCCGCCACCAATTCCACCGACGAGGGGCGGAGGCAAAATCGGCGCGTCGAGCTGGTGGAGAGGTGACGGGCTGGTCCAAAAGGCGGTCTGACCAAAAGACGGGCTGACCAGAATCTGACATACTGCGCCGATGATCCACGATCCGGCCGAGCCTGACGACGACGAGGATGACACCGCCGGCCTTCCGCCCGGGGTCAAGAACTACATCACGCCCGCCGGCTTCGCCCGCATGCAGGACGAGGTGAACCTGCTGTTGCGCGTGGAACGGCCGAAAATCGTCGAGATCGTTTCCTGGGCGGCGGGCAACGGCGATCGTTCGGAAAACGGTGACTATCTCTATGGCAAGAAGCGCCTGCGCGAGATCGACCGGCGGGTGCGGTTTTTGACCAAGCGGCTGCGCATCGCCGAGGTGGTGGATCCGTCGCGGCAGACCAACCGGGGGCAGGTGTTCTTTGGCGCCACGGTTACCTATGTGAACGCGCGCGACGAGGAGCGCAGCGTGCGCATCATGGGGGTCGATGAGGCGGATCTGAAGCGGGGCGAGGTGAGCCTGCACTCGCCGATCGCCCGTGCCCTGCTGCGCGCGCGGGTCGGTGACACCGTGCAGATCGCCACGCCGGCCGGGCGGGAGGCGGTGGATGTGCTCGACATCCGTTATCCCGATCCGGCCGAGGCGAATTCGCTCTAGAAATGGAAGCTGGCGACGAAAATGGCACCGCCGAGCGAGAGGTTGCGCACGCCTGTGCTACCGCCGTTCTCGAATGTCAGGTAGCGGTAGCCTATGGAGAGATCGGCCCAGCTCGCGACGCTATAGGCGATGCCGCCATAGGCCTGCCAGGTGAGCGGCAGGCCGCCGCCCCCGGCATCGAGGTAGAAGGGCAGATAGAACATGCTGTCGGGGATGTTGATGCGGCCGGTGATGCCGCCGACCGCGTTGAAGTAGGTCTTGCCCACATTGAGACTGCCGCCGCGCGACAGGGCGACCGTGTGGTCGGGAGCGAGGATGTCGACGTTGAGCTGATAATTGGTGGTGCTGTCCACCGACAGCATGCGCGATCCGGCGACGGCATCGAGATTGCCCCACTCGCCCTGCAAAAGCGTGTAGGAGCCGGCCAGCGACCAGACCGTCATCGCCATGCGGGTGCCGGTTCCGAGCTGCTGTTCGAACGGGATATCGATCCGGCTCGGGCCGAGGTTGACCGAGGACAGGCGGGTGGTGGCGGTGTTCAGGCTGAGGTTGTTGTAGACAAGATCGGTCAGCACCGAAAAACGGTCGTAGCGCGCGGCGGCGCCGATCATCGTGGTGAAGTTGATGTCGCTGATATAGTCGCCGATGCCGGCCTGGAGCGAGGAGTTGACGGTGCTGCCGCGCGAACCGCTGGCTGTCATTTGGGACCAGATCGTCGGCAACCAGGCATAGGGCGTGACGGTGAAGGACCAGCCGGGTGCGGCCGCCGGGTGCGGCTGGCTGGAGGCGACCTGGGCGCTGGCGGGCGGGCTGGACGCGAGGACGCAGAGACCGGCGGCGGCCAGGGCTTTCCAACGGTTCATCGCGACGTTCCTTTTTGTACGTCTATCCGCGCGCGCCATCCGCGCGGTGGAGCCGGGTACGGCCATTGGGGGCCCCTGCACGGCATGAACTAGGTAATATTGCTTTCCCGTTAATGGAACCTTTCGATCGGGCCGCCGGTTCGTCACCATCGAGCGATTGCGGCCGACCCGCGGATGCGGCGCTTGCCAAAGCCGGCGCGGTGGGGTTGAACCCGTCCCCTTTGGCGGCGGGGGATGGTTTGTTGGCACGGCTTATCGGCATCGATTTCGGGACGACCAACAGCGTGCTCGCGATGCTGGAGCCGGATGGGAGCGTGCGCACGACGCGCTATGCGGTGGGGCAGGCGGAGCTGGATGTGTTCCGCACGGTGCTGTGCTTCTGGAACGAGAAGGAGCGGGGGCGGAACCGGCTGCGCCATGCGGCGGGGCCGTATGCTGTGCAGACCTATCTGGACGATCCGCAGGACAGCCGGCTGATCATGTCCATGAAGACCTATCTGGCGCAGCATAGTTTCACCAGCACCAACATCTTCGGCCATGTGTTCACGCTGGAGAAGATGATCGGGCTGTTCCTGGATGGGCTGCTGGCGGGCGGGGAGCGGGATGCGCGGGTGATCGCCGGGCGGCCGGTGCGGTTTGCCGGGGAGAGTGCGGACGACGCGTTCGGCGAGGCGCGGCTGCGGGCTTCGTTCGCGCAGGCGGGGTTCGGGACGATCGACGTGGCGCTGGAGCCGGAGGCGGCGGGGTACCGGTTCGCGCGGGAGCTGACGGCGCCGGCGACGGTGCTGGTGGGGGATTTCGGCGGCGGCACCAGCGATTTCTCGGTGATGCGGTTCGATCCGCGCGGGGCGGTTCGGGTGCAGCCGCTGGGCTATGCGGGCATCGGGATTGCCGGGGATACTTTCGACTTTCGGATCATCGACCGGGTGATCTCGCCGCTGCTGGGCAAGGGCGACACGTATACGGTGATGGGGGCGGCGCTGCCGGTGCCGCCGGAGTATTTCGCCGGCTTCGCCCGCTGGCACCGGCTTTCGCTGATGCGCGCGCCGCGGACGCTGCGCGCGATCGAGGAGGTGGCGGCGGCGAGCGCGCATCCGGACCGGCTGCGCACCCTGATCCGGCTGATCGAGGACGAGCTTGGGTATCAGCTGTACCAGACCGTGAGCGCGGTGAAGGCGGAATTGTCGCGGCAGGAGAGCGCAATGCTGCGGTTCGCGCATGACGGCTTCGCCATCGAGCGGCGGATCGGGCGGGAGGAGTTCGAGGGCTGGATCGGCGAGGATCTGCGGCGGATCGAGGCGACGGTGGAGCAGGCGCTGGCCTCGGCGCGGCTGCGGGCCGACGAGATCGACCGGGTGTTTCTGACCGGCGGCACCTCGTTCGTGCCGGCGGTGCGGGGGTTGTTCGAGCGGCGGTTCGGGGCGGAGAAGGTTTCGGGCGGCGGGGAGTTTGTTTCCGTGGCGGAGGGGTTGGCGTTGATTGGAAGGGATCGCGTGGAGCGGGGGTTAGAGAAGACACTCCCGGATTCTACTCGATGCTAGAATGAACGTTGCAGTGAGTTCGGAATCCTCGCTGCCGAGGGCGGTGGGGGTGCGAGGGCTATTCTTGTCGGTCAATTTCTGTTCGCCCAGGCGGTCTATTTCGCTCCGGCTGGCTGTTCCAGCGCTTCCAGCATGCCGGTCGGCAGGCCGTCGATGCTGGTGGTGTTCTTTTCGCGCCAGTAGTCGCGGATGCCGTCGCGGCCCTTGCGCTCGGCCCAGTTCTTCAGCGTCGGGCGCTCGTCCTTGTAGTCGTACAAGGGGACGGAGTAGCCGCAGGAGGTTTGCGCCAGTTCGACATCCAGCACGACGATCTGGCGGGCGCCCGGGGGTTCGTTGCCGTCGAAGGCGCTGGCCAGCAGGCGGGCATAGTCGGCGCTGCCGTGTGGCAGCGACCGGCCGGTTCCGTAGAGGCGCAGGATCATGGGCGGACCTTCGAAGGCGCAGAACATAATGGTCAGGCGGCCGTCGGCGCGCAGGTGCGCCGCGGCCTCGTTGCCGCTGCCGGTCTGGTCGAGGTAGGCGACCTGGTTCGGACCGAGAACGCGCAGGCTGTCCGAGCCCTTCGGCGAGAGGTTGATGTGGGATTCCGCCGTGGCCGAGGCGGTGAAGAAGATGTGCTGGCGCTCGATGAATTCCTGCAGCGGCGGCTCGATCCGGGAGAACATCTTCGACATGGCTGCGCCTTACCAGGTGGGAGGTTACGGACAGGAACGACCGGCCGGTCCGGCAGGCCGCCTGCCCCATCGCAAGCTTAGGTAAAAGACCACCGCGTTAGCAACGACGGACGCGCGCGGGACGGGGCGGGAAAGGAGGCAAGGCCCGGGGGCGCTCCCCCGGAGCAATGGTACCTTTTCAGGGGTTCCCTGGATATGCAATGCTGAACGCGACGAGGCGGGTCGAGCCGGTCACACGAACGGGAGCGCGGGAACGAACATGACGACACGTCGTACCTTCCTCGAAGGTGTCTCAGCCGCCGCCGCCATGCTCGCCGTCTCTGAACGTTTCCTGCTCGAGGGGGATCCGGCACATGCGCAGCCAACCACGTCGCCTGCCGGTCATTTCCATCCCAAGGGAAAGGCGCCTTCGGCATTCACGATACAGGCCCTGCGCCAGGCGCGCGCCTCCTTGCCGTTCGCCGATACGAAGGACTTCGAGGAACAGGCGCGCGGCCTGATCGCTCCGATGACGGAGCTGCAGATCCCGGCCGATGACGGCGGCACCGCGTGGGACATCCAGCGCTTCCAATTCCTGGATCAGCAGGACGAGTTCGACAGCATCCACCCCTCACTGCACCGCATCGGCAGGCTGAACAACAACTACGGGCTCTATGAGGTGGTCCCCGGCATCTATCAGGTCCGCGGGTTCGATTTGGCGCAGACGACGTTCATCCGTGGCAAGACGGGCTGGATCGTCTTCGACACGCTGATCAGCGCCGAAC